>CAXTOO010000030.1:353-16486 GCA_964245875.1 uncultured Fimbriimonas sp.
CAAGCTCAACATCATGCGGCTGGCCACCCCGAACTCGGCGATCCTCTCCGCCGTGGTGATGTGCGAAGGCGAGACGGTCCTCCACAACGTGCCGCGCGTCTCCGACACCGACACGAAGATCCAACTGCTCCGCGCGTTTGGCGCGAAGGTCTCGTGGCGCGGTGAGGCCCTGTGCATCGACTGCACGGAGATCCTCAAGACGACGCCCGACGAGGACGTGGTCCGCTCGATCCGTACGTCGTTCTTCATGCTCGGCCCCCTGCTGGCGCGGCTCGGTCACATCGACATGGCGGCGCCTGGCGGGTGCCAGATCGGGGCGCGACCGGTCGACTTTCACCTCAAGGGCCTTGCCACGCTCGGGGCGGAGATCCGGTACGAGGGCGGCGTCTACCACGCCAAAGCCGACCGGCTCGTGGGCGGCGAGATCTACTTCGACGTGCCCAGCGCGGGAGCCACCCAGCACCTGATGACGACCGCCGTGTACGCGGAGGGGAGCACCACGATCAAGAATGCGGCCCAGGAGCCGGAGGTCGTCGCCCTTGCGGGCTTCCTCAACCGGATGGGCGCGCGCATCCACGGCGCGGGCACCCAGACGATCACCATCGAGGGCGTGAAGAAGCTGGCACCGTGCGAGTACACCGTGCCCGCCGATCGAATGCAGGCCGGGACGTACATGATGGCGGGCGCGATCACGCGCGGCGACGTCACGGTGGCGGGTGTGTTGCCCGACGACCTGACACCGGTCGTCAACAAGCTGCGCGAGACGGGGGCCGAGGTGACGGAAGGCAACGACTGGGTTCGCGTCCAGGCTCCAACCGGACTGCGGGGCATCCGCGTGAAGACGATGCCGCACCCCGGCTTCCCGACCGACATGCAGCAGCCCATCGCGGCGCTGCTCTCGCTCGCCGAGGGCACGAGCGTCATTGAGGAGACGCTGTACGAGGGCCGCTTCGGCCACGTTCGCGAATTGGGCCGCATGGGCGCGGACATCCAGACGCAGGGCACGGTGACGGTCATCCATGGCGTCCCGAGTCTGCGCGGCGCGACGGTGGAGGCGACAGACCTGCGCGCGGGCGCGGCGCTGATCCTCGCGGGCCTTGCCGCCGAGGGCGAGACGACGGTTCGCAACATGAAGTTCGTCGACCGCGGCTACCAGGACCTTGAGCAGAACCTTACCGCCCTCGGCGGAAGGGTCCAACGTTCGAACGGGGCCATTCGTTGAGGTTGATTCCTGAGATCGGAATCGACCTCGGGACGGCCAACATCATCGTGTTCCGACGTGGCAAGGGCATCGTCCTTTCCGAGCCCAGCGTCGTCGCGATCTCTGCGAAGAACGGCAAGGTGCTCTCGGTGGGCAACGAGGCGCGCGACATGATCGGGAGGACGCCCGGCAACATCCGCGCGATCAGACCGCTGAAGGACGGCGTCATCGCGGACTACTCGACGACGCTGAAGATGCTCCAGTACATCATCCAGAAGACCTGCGGCGGCAAGTTTCCGGTTCGGCTGAAGCCGACGATGGTGATCTGCGTGCCCAGCGGGGTGACGAACGTCGAGAACCGCGCGGTGCTCCAGGCGGCGAAGGAGGCGGGCGCGGGCCTCGCGATGACGATCGAGGAGCCGTTCGCGGCGGCGATCGGCGCGGGTCTGCCCATCGCCTCGCCCGGCGGAAACATGGTGGTTGACATCGGCGGCGGCACGACCGACATCGCGGTGATCTCGCTCGGGGGCAAGGTGCTCTCGCACTCCCTGCGGGTGGGCGGCAACAAGCTCGACGAGGCGATCATTCGCCACGTGCGCAACCAGTACAACCTGATGATCGGCGATCCGACGGCGGAGGAGATCAAGATTCGCGTTGGCTCGGCCTACCCGCTCGCCCAGGAGCTACGGATGGAGATCCGGGGCCGCGACCTCGTCGCCGGACTTCCGAAAACGGTCGAGATCTCCAGCGAGGAGATCCGCGAGGCGCTCGCCGAGCCGGTTCGGCAGATCGCGGAGAAGCTTTGCGGCGTGCTGGAGCTCACGCCGCCCGAACTCGGCTCGGACATCATCGAACGTGGCATCACCCTGACCGGCGGCGGGGCGCTCCTGCGCGGCCTCGACCGCCTGCTGAACAGCGTGACGGACATTCCCGTGCGAGTGGCCGACAATCCCCTGAACTGCGTCGCCATCGGCACCGGGATGGCGCTCGAGCAGATGGTCCAGCTCAAGCAGAGCGGCGCGGTGATCTCGATATGAGTCCCCTGCTCGTCCTTGTCGTGGCGCAGACGGCGGGCAAGCCCGTTCACCCTACGCGCAAGGTCCTCGCGGTCGACGCCGCGCCGGTGACGGCGCGCGAGGTGCGCGTTGCGTTCGTCCGCGCAGCGACGCTCTTGTTCAAGGTGAACGGACGGGCGCTCGGGACGCCCAGGGTTCCGGAGGCCGATCGCGCCGCCACGCGAGCCGAAATCGTGGCCGAGATGGGGCGTTTCTATACGCAGGCCGAGACGACGTTCCGCTTCATTCCCGCTAACGTGAGACACGACCCGACGAAGTATCGGATGGACGCTTCGCAAAGGGTGACGCTGGACAAGCTGGTCACGCGGGGCTGCGTCGCTCCGATCGGTCCACTGGCGGTTGGGCCGTCGGCGGGCCTCACGCCGAAGGAGTTCGGCGACGCGCTGGGCTTCTTCGTGGCGCGGCTCGGGCAGATGGGCCACCTGCCAAGCCCGCAGTGGACGCCGATCCTGCAGTCAGGCTAGTCTCCTGGTACGGCGATCTCTTGGACGCCGCGCCGTGACGCAGGCCTCCGCGCCCATGAAAGGAGCCGCCAATGCACACTCGATCTTAAACAATACTTTCGCATTTTAAGGTCGCCGCAACATTAGCAGGGCGCTCCTAAATACCGAGAACCTGCGAGCTGTGTTGCTCGCAGGCTCGCTCAAGAAAGCGGTGGCACACGCGACCGCTAGTCTAAAGAGAATCAGGGGAGATTGCGGAAGCCGCCGTAGACGTAGCCGCCGCCGTTGCTGAGGATTACCGACCCACCCGAGTAGTCGAATGAGTTCACGATGATCGGCGGTCTACCCAAGCCGGTTCCGCCCACCACAATCGGCCTGCCGCCGTACAGCCGAACGTTGTCGCCGACGTTAAAGTACGTGGGCTGATTGTTCCAGTACCAAGACGGCGCGACCGCCACGTCCATCGGGCCGTTGGGGGTGTTCAGCACGTAGCCCGCGTACGACTCGCCGTTGACGTCGAACATCTTCATACCGCCGATGGTGCCCTGGAACATGGTGTCCATACGCTGGGCCGAGCCGCCGCTGCGCGCCATCCGGGTGGATCGTCGAGCCGTCCAGTAAGGGTTGCCCGCATTGTCCCGAAGGGCGAGGACGCTCTTGCCGCGCATGATCTGGCGCGCGAGGACGACCCGCTGGCGCTTGTCGATCACGAGCGGAACGCCGGTGACCTTGACCTTGTCGCCGAGATTGACCGCCGCCTGCTGGCGACCGACGTACCACGTTGGGCCGAGCTCGACCTCGCGGATCGTCTTGCCCGTGCGGACAAGAATCGACATCCCCTCGGCGTAGCCGGGGGCGCGGCCCTTGGTCTTGCCGGTGACGACGCCCGAGAAGCTCACCTCGCGGCGGGGGTTGTAGTAGCCGCTCAGGTCGCCAGCCGACGACTGGCCCTGCCCACCGACGATGGCCTGGCCGAGGATTAGTGGAATCAACACGCTCATGTCTGCTTTGACTGCCTACGGACCAGTTACGATCCCGTGGAAGAGTGAAGAACCCTAGTACGGGCTTCGTCGCCGCTCCGGTATCCTGTGGGCCGATGCCCGTCCCGACCCCCCAGGAGTTCGCCCGGATCCTCGACGCCGCGCAGGCGGGCGACTACGCCCTCGCGAGCATCAACGTCACCAGTACGAACACCGCGAACGCCGCCCTTGCGGCGTTCGCCGAGTCGGGGTCGGATGGGATCGTCCAGATCAGCACGGGAGGGGCCGAGTTCGTCAGTGGCCCGGCAAAGAGCATGGAGATCGGCGCGATTTCGCTTGCGGAGCACGTCCACCGCGTCGTGGAAGGGCTGGGCGTCTTCGTCGCGCTCACGACGGACCACTGTGTTCCGGGCAAGCTCGACAAGTTCGTCCGCCCCCTCGTCGCGAACGAGGAGCGGCGGAAGGCGGCGGGGCAGCGCAACCTGTTCAACGGGTTCATGTTCGACGGCAGCGAGCTGCCGATGGAGGAGAACCTCGCGACATCGAAGGAGCTCCTCGCGAAGATGGCCCCGCTCGGCCTGATCCTGGAGGTCGAGATCGGGCTCGTGGGAGGCGAGGAGGACGGCATTGACAACTCCGGCGCGCACCACAGCAAGCTGTACACCACGCCCGAGGACATGCTGGAGGCGTACGAGGCGCTCCAGTCCACCGGGCGCTTCACGCTCGCCGCGACCTTCGGCAACGTCCACGGCGTGTACAAGCCGGGCAATGTGAAGCTCGATCCGACGATCCTACGCGATGGCAACAAGGCGGTGCAGGACAAGCACGGCAAGACGCTGGACCTCGTTTTCCACGGCGGCAGCGGCTCGCTCCTGGAGGAGATCCACGAAACGTTGTTGTACGGCGTGGTGAAGATGAACGTGGACACCGACTGCCAGTACGCCTTCACGCGGCCCATCGCGGACCACGTGATGAAGAACTACGACGGCGTGCTCCGCATCGACGGAGAGATGGGCGACAAGAAGACGTACGACCCGCGCTCCTACCTGAAAAAGGGCGAGGCGGGGATGAAGGCGCGCGTGCTCCAGGCGATCGAAGAGCTGAAGGGCACGGGCAAGACGGTCTGCGGGAAGTAAACATGGGCGATCTGATTGGCAAGAAGGTAACGGTCTACAGCGTCGGCGCGACGAACGATCCGAGCGACATCGGGGTCTTGGAGAAGGTCGACGGGCAGTGGCTGTGGTTGCGCAAGAACGAACGCGAGGTGTTCGTGTTCAACACCGAGCGCATCCGGATGGTCAAACCCTTCGACCCGATCTAGACGATGCGGATCCTGGTCACGAACGATGACGGCATCCGCGCCCCGGGCCTGCGGGCGTTGGTCGACGCGGCGAAGCCGTTCGGCGAGGTGAAGGTCGTCGCGCCGGATCGGGAGCGGTCGTGCTGTGCCCACGCGCTGACGATGCGCGATCCCTTGCGGGTGACGGAGTTCGAGTGGGACGGCTGCGCGGCGTTCGAGGTGAACGGGTTTCCGGCGGACTGCGTGAACGTGGCCCTGTCCATCGGCTTTCCCGAAGGATGCGACCTCGTGCTGAGCGGCATCAACAACGGCCCGAACCTAGGCTTCGACGTGACCTATAGCGGGACCGCCGCAGGGGCGATGGAAGGCACGGTCAACGGGGTCCGCTCGATCGCGATCTCCGTCGCGAACCTCGTCGGCGGCGAGGTTCTGCGGTACGACGTCGCCGCGCGGTGGCTGGGCGAGAACCTCGAAAGGCTGGTCGCGGCGCCGCTTGGGCCGCTCGCCTTCCTGAACGTCAACGTTCCGAACCTGCCTTACGAATCGTTGCGGGGAGAGCGCGTGGTCGGCATGGGACGGCGGGTATATCAGGATCGGGTGGAGCGTCGCGAGGATCCCTGGGGCCGTGTCTACTACTGGCAGGGCGGGGTTGCGGTGCTGTCCGACCACGCGCCGGAGACGGACGTGGCCGCGGTGGTCGAGGGCTGCGTGAGCGTCACGCCGCTCACGCTCGACTGGACGGACCGCGCGGGGATCGACGGTCTGCGCGAGGCTTTGAAATAGAAGAGGCTCCCAACAGTTGGGAGCCTCTCTCGCACCCACGGAGGGTGCTACAAACGCTCTGCGTTTAGCGGCAGCCGCAGGACCCGCATCCGCCGCCCGCCTTGGTGTCGAGTCCCGGCATCTCCTCGTCGCCTGCGGAGAAGGACGAGCCACAGCCGCAACCCTTGACCGCGTTGGGGTTCTCGATCTTGAAGCCGCCGCCGAGCACGTCGTCCACATAGTCGACGACCGCGCCCTTCATGTAGCGGAGGGAGAGTTCGTCAACGACCACGCGCACGCCGCGGTCGGTGTAGATCTGGTCGCCCGCCTCGGGCTCGTTCTCGTCGAGAGCCATGCCGTAGGAGAGGCCGCTGCAGCCGCCACCCTGGACCCAGACGCGAAGGAGGGAGCCGTCCTTGCCGTTGTCCGCGATGAGCGACGCCAACTCGGCGGCGGCCTTCTCGGTCAGGGTGATGTCGGCGGTCACGGTCGACGGGAGGGGCTGTTCGGAGATTGCCATGGCTCTATCAGGGTCTACGCTTCCGGGCCACAATCTGATGCGGTGGTGGCGGTCGACACGGTGATTATGGTCCACGGGGCCGGAGGTGGAGGGTGGGAATACCGGTTTTGGGTACCGATCTTCCAAAAAGCCGGCTGGCGGGTCGTCGCGAGGGACCTCAAGCCCACCCGTGGCGGACTCGCAAAGACGACGGTCGACGACTACCTTCGTCAGATCGACGCCTGGACGCCGCGCCGCCACGGACGCCTCGTGCTCGTCGGCGCGAGCATGGGCGGCCCCCTGGCGCTCGCTTCGGCACGTCGATTGAAGGCCGACGCGGTCGTGCTGGTGAACCCCGTTTCGCCTTTCGGGATGCGGCGAAAGCCCTCCCCGAAGGTCGTGCGTTGGGCGCATGGGCCGTACAAGGGCACGGTGGACGCCATGCCCGACAGCGACGAGGCGACGCGGCGGTTCGCGTGGCCGCGCTGGCGCGACGAGTCGGGCGGAGTGCTCAATCGTCTCGGTAGAGGCCTCAGGCCACGCCGACCGAAAGGCCCCATCCTGGTCGTGATCTCCGGGCGCGACACCGACGTTCCGCCCGCGCTTTCGCTCGCCACGTCGCGGCGACTGGGCGCGGATCGGCTGAGCCTCCCGCGGGCGAGCCACGTCGGGCCTCTCCTAGGAACGGACGCTCCGAAGGTCGCGGCGTCGGTCCTACGGTGGCTGCGATAAGCCCGCGCGTCGCGATCTCGGCGGTGTTTGCGCTCGACGGCATGGTGCTGGGAGGGTGGCTCTCCCACCTGCCCGACGTCCAAGCGAGCCTCGGGCTTACCAAAGGGCAACTTGGCACAACCCTTCTGTTCTCCAGCGTCGGGGCGCTCTCAGCGATGACCATGAGCGGCCGTCTGATCCATCGGTACGGAAGCCGATACGTGACGATCGTGACCGCGCTCCTCGTGCTGACGGTCGTTCCGTGCCTGCTCTACGCGCCGACGCAGGCGGGGTTGGCCCTCGTCCTCGTCCTGCTGGGCTCGACGAACGGGACGCTCGACATCGCGATGAACGACCACGCGATCGTCGTCCAGGCGCGAGCCAACCGACCGCTCCTCTCCTCGGTCCACGGATGGTGGTGCGTCGGGGGGTTCGTGGGAGGCACGGGAACGGCGCTCGCGAACCAGGTCGGCTTCCTGCCCCGGCATCACCTCGTCCTCGCTTCGGTCCTGCTGGTCGCGCTCCTGGCCTTCGCTGCGTCGGGGCTGTTGCGGGACGACCGGCACGAAGGCGGCGAAGGCGCGCGCTTCGCCCTGCCGCGCGGGCCGCTCCTCGGGCTCGGCCTGCTCGCTTTGCTCTCGCTGTTCGCGGAGGGGGCGCTGCTCGACTGGTCGGCGGTGTACTTTCGGGGTGAACTGCGCGCGACCACATCGGTGGCGGCGCTCGGCTTCGGGGTGGGGTCGGGCGCGATGGCGGTGGGACGGCTCTTCGGCGACGCGGTGGTGGCCCGGCTGGGGCGGGCGGGAACGCTGCGCGCGTCGGGCTTCCTGACCGGCGCCGGTCTTCTGTTGGGCGTCGCGGCGCCCTCGCCCGCGGGGGCGTTCGTCGGCTTCGGTCTCGCGGGGCTTGGGTTGGCGAATGCGGTGCCGGTGCTGTTCGCGGCGGCGGCGGAGGTGCCGGGGGTCTCTTCCAGCGCGGGGATCGCGGCGGTCGCGTCGCTGGGCTACGCGGCGTTTCTGGGCGGTCCGCCCATCGTGGGCAACCTGGCGCAGGTCACCTCGTTGCGGTTCGGATTGGGTGTGGTCGGCGTCTTCGCGCTCCTGATCGGTCTGCTCGGTCCGCGCGTCGTTCGGCGTTGCGGGCAACCGTCCTCTTCTTTCGACTTCCCCTAATCCGCACGAAACAAATACTACGCGCGCGTAGTAGATTAGGATTGTGAGTGCCGACACCGCTCCTCAAGAGGAGACCAAGCCGCAAGATCAGGCCCCCGCAGGCGATGCGCCGACCGCCGAGGCCAAGCTCGAAGAGAAGAAGCCGGAGGCCAAAAAGGAGAAGCCCAAGTGGCTCGTCCCGGTGATCGCCGTGGTGACGGTCCTCGCGGCGATCTACGGGATCCGAAGCTACCTGTTCGGCCAGAGCCATGCCTCGACCGATGACGCCCAGGTCGCCTCGCGCCTCGCGTCGGTCGCGCCGAAGGTCGGCGGAACCATCACGAAGGTCCTGGTCGACGACAACGTGTTCGTCAAGAAGGGCGATCCCCTCGTCGAGATCGACCCCTCGAACTACTCGACCACGCTCGACCAGGCGAAGGCCAACCTCGCGCTGGCGGAGGCCCAGGAGCAGCAGGCCGAGGTCAACGTCGGTTTGACCGGGGCAACGGGCAACGCGCAGATCGCCCAGGCTCAGGGCGGCGTGAACCAGAACGAGGGGGCGATCGGCTCGTCCCAGTCGGAAGTCGAGCGCGCCCAGGCGGCGGTCGCGACCGCCCGTTCGCAGGCCTCCGAGGCCGAGGCGAACGTAAAGGGTGCCCGGTCGGCCTACAACGTGGCGGTAGCGAACGTCGCCCGCTATCGCGACGCGGTGCGGGAAGCCCAGGCGAACGCCGCCAACGCTCGCGCGGCGGTCAGCTCAGCGCAGGCGTCGGTCGTCTCCGCCCAGGCGACGGAGGAGCGGGCGCGGAAGGACAACGAGCGATTCCAGGCGCTCTTCACCCAGGGCGCGGTGTCGGCTCAGACAGTCGACCAGACCCTGTCGGCGTACCGCGTGGCGACCGCCGGGCGGCAGGCGGCGCAGGAGAACGTCCGCGCGGCGCAGGCGGTGGCGCAGCAGCGCGAGGCGGCGATCGCCACCGCGCGTAGCCAGGTGGTCGCCGCCCAGGCCCAGGTGGAGCAGGCAAGGACTCAGATCCAAGCGCTCCGCGTGGCCGCACAGGGCGCGAACGACGCGATCCGGCAGGCGACCGCCGCCGTGGGGACCGCGAAGGGCGCCGTCATCGAGGCCCAGGGCAAGGCCCAGCAGGCCCAAGGCGTGCTCCAGCAGGCGAACACCGCCGGAACGCAGCTCCGGGTGAGCCAAGTCGCTCTCGTCCAGGCGAAGGCCCGCGTCCAGCAGGCGAAGGCGGCGCTCTCCGACGCGCAGCTGAACTTCGGCTACACGAAGATCGTGGCCCCCATCTCCGGCAAGGTGAGCCGCCGGACCGCCACCGAGGGCCAGCAGGTGGTCGCGGGCACGTCGCTCATGCAGATCGTGCCGGCAGACGAGATCTGGGTGACCGCCAACTTCAAGGAGACCCAGCTCAAGGACGTGCGCGTCGGCCAGCCGGTCGAGATCGAGATCGATGCGCTCGGGGGCGAGGCGCTGAAGGGGCGGGTCGACTCGTTCTCGCCGAATACCGGAGCGGCGGTCGCGCTCCTGCCGCCGGACAACGCGACGGGCAACTTCACGAAGGTCGTCCAGCGCATCCCGGTCAAGATCACCTTCGAGCCGCGGCAGGCCAAGGTCAAGCGCCTCGCGGTCGGCATGTCCGTCGTCGCGACGATCGACACCGCGGGGGGACGTTGAAGAGCACGCTCCTCGTGGCCCTGGCCGCCGTCGCCGCAGCGGCGTCCGGTCAGACGCCCGCGATCAATCTCGTGCCCGCGGAGCCGACGAAGCCCCTGCTCCGGTCGCCCGGCCCGGCGCAGCTTGCGACCCTCGTCGCCGGCCGGTCGATCACCATCGACGACGCCGTGGTCGTCGCGCTCCTGACCAATCGCGACTACGCCCGCGCGCAAGCCTCGTACGAGCTCGCGCGGGCACGGACGAGCGAGGCGCGAACCGGGCAGAACCTGACGCTCGGCATCAACGGCGCGGCGACGGAGTTCGACCGGCCCATCAACGCCAACTTCGGTGGCACCACCATCCCGATCCAGAAGCAGTTCATCGTCTCGATCAACAACGGCGTGACCCTGCCGCTCGACCTCTTCGGCTCGACCCGCGCGGCGATAGGCCAGGCGCAGTTCAGCGAGATCGCGGCGCGGATCGACGTCAACCGCTCGCGCAACGACGTCGTGTTCAACGTGCGCAGCGCGTTCTACAACGCGCTGCGCGCCCAGGGAACGCTTGTCGTGGCGCAGAACGACGTGGCGAACACGCTCACGCGCCTCCAAGACGCGCAAACGAGCCTCGCCGCGGGCACCGGCACCCAGTTCGACGTGCTGACCGCCCAACGCGACGTGGCGAACGCCCAAGGCGGGCTTGTGAACGCCCGGGGGGGCGTGACGATCGCGCTCGGCCAGCTCAAGCAGACGATGGGCATCGACGTCTCCATGCCGGTCTCCATCGTCGACACCGGCGCGGTCGAGGACCCCGGCGCCAGCGCGGGCGAGCCCGCCCCCAACCGAACCGAGGACCTCCACACCGCGCGCAACGAGGTCGACCTCGGAGCCGACTACCAGTCGGCGGTGGACGAGGCGCTTCGCAACCGGCCGGAGATCCTGGAGGGCAACGCCAACATCACCGCCGCCGAGCGCGGAATCCGCTACGCGCGACGCAGCCAGCTTCCGAGCTTTTCCGTCGGCGTGAACTACAACGTCCAACCGTACTTCGCGGGCTTCACCCCCGCGAACCAAGCGTCGATCTCCCTGAACTTCGCGATCCCGATCTACGACGGCGGCCTCGGCAAGGCGAGGGTCCGCGAGGCTCGCGCGACCCAGGCGCAGGCCGAAGTGGATCGCCGCTCGACGATCGACCAGGTGACCCTCGACGTCCAACAGGCGTACGTGAACGGGGTGCAGGCGAGGGAGCGGGTGCGGGTCGCGACGCTGGGCGTCCAGCAGGCGCGTGAGGCGTTCCGGCTCGCGCAGCTCCGGGCGCAGGCGGGTGTGAGCGCGGTGCCGCAGCAGTCGCCGCAGATCGAGCTGAGCAACGCCCAGGTGGCGCTCACCCAGGCGGAGAACAACCGCGTAAGCGCGCTCTACGACTACAACGTCGCCCGCTCCGCGCTGGATCGGGCGCGGGGAAGGTTCTCCTACGGCGCGGGCGGCGGGGGCTTCACCCAGCCGCCGACCGAGAAGGAGACCGGCCGGGCCACCCCGACCGCGCCATGACCCAGACGCCGGACGAGCTGAGGCAGAACCCGGGCTACCAAATGTGGCTCGTCACCAACGCCTGGCAGCGGGCGCTGCGGAAGGTGCTCCACCCTCTCGGCCTCACGCATGTCCAGTTCGCGGTGCTCGCCACGGTGGCGCGCCTCCAGGGCGGAACGTCGCTCGTCACCCAGTCGGACGTGTGCCGCGTGGGGTCGCTCGACCCGAACATGGCGTCGGACGTGGTCCGTTCGCTGGAGTCGCGCGGCCTCGTGTTCCGCGCGGAGCATCCGAGCGACCGTCGGGCGCACCAGCTCACCCTGACGGTCGAAGGCGAGCGGATCTTCCACGAAGGACGCGCGGCGGTCATGCCGGTCAAGGACCGGTTCTTCGCGCCCCTCGGCGACGACGGCCGGCTGCTCGCGGCCATGCTGGAGAAGCTCGTCCAGGCGGCGGACGCGGACGGGCGCTAGGCGCCTTCGCAGGACAGCGCGAGCGTGCCCAGCATGTCCAGCGCCGCTTGCCCGACCCGCTCGGGCTTCGTGCACAGCGCGGCGGCTCCCGCCTCGTCGAGTTCCTCGGCAGTTCCGTAGCCGTAAGTCACGCCCAGGCTGGCCACGCCGTTCGCGCGAGCGCCGATCACGTCGTGCTCCCGGTCGCCGACCATGATCGTGCGCGAGGGCGCGAGACCCTCTGCCCGAAGAACGTGGGCGATCAGTTCGCCCTTATCGGAACGCAGGCCGTCGAGTTCGCTTCCGTAGACGCCGTCAAAGAAGTCCTTCAGACTGAAATGATCCAGGATTCGAAGAGCGAAGACGTGCGGCTTGGACGTGGCGACGAAGAGGGGAAGCCCCTCGGCCCGGAGCCTCGCGAGCGAGTCCGCGATGCCAGGATAGACCGAGTTCTCGTACAGGCCCACCTTCGAGAAACGCTCGCGGTAGAGGCGGACCGCCTCGGCGATCGTCGGCGGGTCGTCAGTGCCGAGGATGCGGACGAACGACCCGGCGAGCGGCGGCCCGATGCACCAGTCCAGTTCGTCTCCCTGCGGGACGCGAGCGTCGAGCCGGTCGAGGGCGTACCGGATGGAGCCGACGATCCCCGGCTTGGGATCGGTGAGGGTGCCGTCCAGGTCGAAGAGGAAGGCCACCGTCAGATCGCCGCCGGGACGCCTTCGAGCACCCGCATCGCGATCACGCCCTCGGTCGCGACGCGGGCGAGGCGGGTCGCCTCCAGGCCGTCCTCGGGCGAGGGCATTTCGGACCAGTCGCCCGTCGCGAGGGCGTGGGCGAAGGCGGCGTGCATCCCAGCGAAGTCCTTCTCGCTCCCGCCGGGGACCCGCAGGGTGCCCTCGCCGTTGCGCCGCTCCAGGAGCCAGCCGTCGCGCTCGTAGCGGATCATGCCGCCGGTGCCGATGAGGTCGTAGGTGAACCTCGGAAGCGGGTCGTGGGCGGTGTGGCCGTAGGAGAAGCTCACCTCGACGGCGGTGTGCGCCCCGCCCTGGTGGTCCAGGTGGAGCCACATGTGGTCGGGCGCCTCGTAGCCGTCGGCGACCCACGCGCCGACGCCATGGGCGCGGACGACGTCGCGGCCCAGCCACCAGCGGGCGAGGTCGATCTGGTGGACGCCGCAATCGACCATCGGGCCACCTTCAAGCATTCGGCCGCGCCAGCGCGGGTTCTCGCGCCACGAGCCGTCCTCGGCCTGGTCGTAGCGGCCGTGGAGTTCCCAGATGTAGCTCAGGCGCAGCGCCCGTACCTCGCCGATCTCGCCGCGCCGCACCCACTCCCGGATCTGCTGCGAGACGGGCGAGAAGCGGTAGACAAAGCCCACGGCGAAGCCGACCTTCGCCCTTCGGCAGACCTCGATCATGTCGAGCACCTCGGCATCGTTCATGCCCAGCGGCTTCTCGCAGAGGACGTGCAGCCCGCGTACGGCGGCGGCCTCGACGTTCTCCCGGTGGAACGGGACGGGCGAGCAGACGACCACGGCGTCGAGTCCGGAGTCGAGGAATGCCTCTTGGTCCGTGTAGGCCTTCGCTCCGAAGCGCGTCGCGGCCCGCTCGGCGCTGGCCGCGACGGGGTCGAACACGCCGACGAGATCCAAGCCGGGCGTCTTCACGATTGCCGGGAGGTGTCCGTAGTCGGCGACCACGCCACATCCCATCACGCCGACCTTCGCCATCGTCACTGTCTTTCCATACTCCAAGTCTCTCGAAGGATCGAGACGGACCCGTGCGTTTTTTCCATTTCGTTTTGGTCCCTTTTTGGTTGGGGCTTTTGGCCCAATCCTTCGGGACGATGGTTGACGCGCGTTCCCAGCGACTGCGACGCCGGGACGCGTCGGCACGAGAGCATCCGACGCCTACAGGGTCCGTTCGGCAAACGGAAATTTGTCAACCAAGCTTCCGCGAGCGGGTGGACAACCCGCGCTGCGTCCGGCTTGACACGTTCGTGGCGCGGGTGTCAGACTGGAAATGTTCGGCGAAGTAGCTCAGTTGGTTAGAGCAAACGGTTCATACCCGTTAGGTCGGCGGTTCGAGTCCGCCCTTCGCTACCAAGATGCTCGCCATGGGCGTCTTCTTTCCCTTCGCCTCTCGGGCCATGCCGTGGAGCGCGTCGGACGGGTCCGTCGGATAGGGTTTGCGGTCCATCCGAGATCGAACGACGGCATTTTACTACAGGCCCGAAGGGATTACGCCTACGGGGTAGACGTCTTGTAAAACGACGAGGCTAGAAGTCCATACTCTGTGCAGGTGCGCCTCGCCCATCGCCTCCTCGCGGTCCTGATGTCGCTCGTCGTCCTGACGAGCGCCTTCGGCGGCGCGTCGGTGGCCTGGGAATGCGAGGGGCGGGTGTGCAGCTCGAACGCCACGGCGTGCTGCTGCGCCTCACCCAAGGACGCTCAGGACGGATCGTGCGTGGCGCCGTCCAAGGGAAGCGGCGGCGCGTGCAAGGGCCGCTGCGCCTGCACGGCGGTGGTGGTGAAGTCCGCCACCGGGGCGACGGCCCAGGCTCCGAAGGCGGTTCACTCCGTCGTCCTCGCGGACACAGCGGTCGCTCTCCCGCCTCCGCCCGTTCACCCCGCCCAGGCGTACTTCCTTCTCGAAGCCCCGCAGCTTCGAGCCATCCCGCCTCCTCATTGCCTCCCTGATCCTCCTTGCGTCGAGCACGCCTCGTTGCGCGCTCCTCCCGCGACGGCCTGACGTTCGCGGCGCCCCCTTTGGCGCCGCCCGTTCGCGGCGCGTCCAAGGCGCCGCCCGTCGCCCGAGTCCGGAGGTTCGCCATCATCCCATCCATCGTCCTCGCCACGCTTGCCGTGGCTGCCTTCCAAACCAAGACCCCGTCCCTCACCCTCGACGCCGCCCTCCAGCAGGCCCGCGCGTCCCGACCCCTTCTCCAGGCCGCCGAGCGGCGACTCGAGGCCACCCGTCGCTCGCGCGACGCCGCGAGCGCGGCCCCGTCGCCCACCCTTTTCCTCGGAGCGACGGGCAAGGGCGATCCCACGGGGGGTTCGGAGGACCTTGCCCTTATCGTGCCGATCGACGTGTTCGGCCGCACCTCGGCCGCCCGCGCCACTGGCGACGCCGCCGTAGGGGCCGCCGAGGCCGATCTTCGTCGCGCCCAGGCGGAGGTGCAGGCCGACGTGCTCGCCCGCTACGCGGACGCCGCGGCCTCCGAGGCACTCCTCGCCGTCGCCCGCACCCAGAACGACATCAACGCGCGACTGCTCGACGCCACCCGGCGAAGATCGGAGGACGGGGCCGTCCCCGGCGTGCAGGTCCAACGGGCGCGCATCGAGGCCGACCGCTCGGGCAGGACCCTGGTCCGCCGCCAGGCGGAGGTTCGCGCGGCGCGCCTCCGTCTCGCCGCCGCCATCGGGAAGGAGGGCGAGGTGGCGGTGGAGGCCAATGCGTTCCCCGACCTCTCCCAGGCTCTCCCCTCCGAGGGGGTCGCGTCGTTCACGCCCGACGTGCAGGCCCGATCCGCCGATGTCCGCGGGGCCACCGCCGACGTGCGGGTGGCGCGCCTCCTCGGCAGGCCCGAGTTCCAGATCGAGGCCAGGCGCTCGCCGTTCTACGACCCCAACAACACGATCTACCCTCGCGTGCAGCTCTCCTTCCCGCTTTTCGACGGCGGAAGGACGCGCAACGAGAGGAGGGCGGCGGAGGAGCGCCGCGCGGCCGCCGAGCGCGCCCTCGCCGACGCGCGGCTCCAGGCCGGGGCCGCCTTGGACGCCGCGCGCGTGGAGTTCGCCGCCGCCGGCGAGGAGGTGGCCTCGTTCGCGAGCACCCTCGAGGCCGCGCGGACGCTGGCGGAGCGCTCCGAGGTGGGGCTTCGAGAGGGCGCCATCACGTTCACGGACGCCCTGGAGTCCACGCGCGCCCTGCGCGAGGTGGAGGAGGGGCTCGCCGAGGCCAGGCGGCGCCTCGCCTCGGCGGCCGCGGAGCTGCTTCGAGCGGGCGGCGTCATCCTTCCGACGCTGGCCGGGAGCGCGGGGGCGGGCCGATGAGAGGGCTTCCCATCGCGCTGCTTGCCACGGTCACGATCCTCGGGTGCGGGAAGGCCGAGGCGCCCGCCGAGGCTAAGCCGGCAGAAGCTGCGACGGAGGTCCCGAGCGGAAACGTCGAGCTCACCGCGGCGGCGGCCAAGGCCTCGGGAATCGTCGTGCGGACGGTCCAGAGCGCTCCCTTCCAGGCCCAACTCACGGTGCCCGGCGTCATCGGCAGCACACCGCGCGGCCGCGCGGTGGTCACCCCGCCCGTGGCGGGGCGCGTGGTGCGCCTCCTCGCGACGGTGGGGGACCTCGTCCGCAAGG
>CAXTOO010000030.1:16496-22075 GCA_964245875.1 uncultured Fimbriimonas sp.
CGCGCCGACTCCGAGCTGACGCTCGCGAAAGGGCGACGCAGGACCGCCAACGAGGCGCTGGAACGGCAGCGGGCCCTCGCCCGGGCGGGCGCCTTCAGCCAGCCGAGCCTCCAGGCGGCCGAGAGGGGTCTGAACGACGCCCGGTCGGCGCTTGAGTCGGCCCAGAAGGAAGCCGTCGTGCACCGTGCCCAGCTCGATAGAGCGGAAAGGCTGTACCGACAGGATCTCGTGTCGAGGATCGACCTTGAGAACGCCCGCCTCGAGGTGGAGAAGGACCGCATCGCTCAGGAGCGGGCGGCGAGGGAGATCGAGATCGTCCGCGCCACCTTCGAGCGCGAGCGCCAGATCGGGAGCAAGGGGCTGCTGAACGCCCGCGAGATCCAGGCGGCGGAGGCGGGCGCCCGTGCGGCGGGCCTGGAGGTCGGCAGGGCGGAGATCGCCCTGCGGTCGGCCCGCGCCGGCGGCGCGGGAGCCCGTCTCGCGATCGCGGACGCTCAGGCCGCCTACGCCGCCCTTCGAGGGAGCGGCAACCTCGCCGAGGGCGGCCGCCTCACCGTCGTCGCCCCGATCGGTGGCCTCGTGGCGCACCGCGAGGTCGGGATCGGGCAGGCGGTGGAGCGCACGGCTGAGCTGTTCGAGATCGACGACCTGCGCGAGGTCTACGTCACCGCGCAGGTGCCCGAGCGGCAGATCGTCGGCGTGAGGGTGGGGGCGAGGGCGACGGTCACGACCGACGCCTACCCCCGTCGGGCCTTCGCGGGCACCGTGGCGACCCTCGGCGGCCGCCTCGATCCGAAGACCCGCACCCTGCCCGTGGGGTGCCTCGTGCCCAACGGCGACGGCGCGCTGCGACCGGAGATGTTCGCCCAGGTGGGGCTCGGCACGGGGGCGGGGGGCTTGGCCCTCGCGGTTGCGAGTTCGGCGGTGTTCGAGGACGGCGGCAAATCCTACGTGTTCGTCGAGGAGTCGCGGGGCAAGTACGCCCGCAAGGCGGTGGCGCTGGGTCGCACGGAAGGGGACAGGCAGGAGATCGTGGGCGGCCTCGAGCCTGGCGCCCGCGTGGTGGTGGAGGGCGTCTTCATCCTCAGGAGCCAGTCCCAGAAGGACGAGCTCAAGGGAGAGGAGTAGATGCTCGACCGCGTCCTCTCCTTCTCGCTCGCCCAGCGGCTCCTCGTCCTCGCCGCCACCCTCGCGCTGGTCGTGTGGGGCGCCCTCGCGTGGGGGAGGCTCAACCTCGACGCGGTGCCCGACATCACGACGAACGGGGTCCAGATCAACACCGAGACGGGCGGCATGGGACCCGAGGAGGTGGAGCGGCTCGTGACGTTCCCCATCGAGACGGCGCTCGGCGGCCTGCCGGGCCTGGAGGGCACGCGCTCGCTGAGCCAGTACGGCCTCTCGCAGGTGACGGCGACCTTCACCGACGACACGGACACCTACTTCGCCCGCCAGATCGTCAACGAGCGACTGGGCCGCGTGGAGCTGCCCGCAGGCGTCGAGAAGCCCCAGATGGGGCCCGTCTCGACGGGCCTCGGCGACGTTCTGATGTTCGCCATCGAGAGCGAGAGGCGCAAGCCGATGGACCTGCGGGCGATGATGGACTACCAGATCGCGCCCCAGCTCAGGAGCGTGCCGGGCGTGGCGGAGATCAACGTCGCGGACGGCAGCGTCAAGCAGTACCAGGTGACGGTCGATCCCCAGCGCCTCGCCGCCCGGGGCCTCTCGGTCGGCGACGTGATGGAGGCGCTGGAGAAGAACAACGCCAACGCGGGCGGCGGGGCGATGGAGCGGGGCGGCGAGCGCATCCTTGTGAGGAGCGTGGGCGCCCTGACGAGCGTGGAGGACGTGGAGCGCGTCCCCGTCGCCACCCGCGAGGGCACGCCCATCCTCGTGCGGGACGTCGCCTCCGTGGGGGTCGGCATCCCGATCGTCACGGGCATCAGCTCGAAGGACGGCAAGGAGGCCATCGTCGCCGTGGGCATGATGCTCAAGGGCGCGAACGGTCGCACCGTCGCGATGGCGCTCGACGCGAAGCTCGCGGAGATCAGGACCCAGCTTCCCGCCGACGTGAGGCTCACCACGGTGTACAACCGCGCGAACCTCGTGGACAAGGCCGTCGGCACGGTGGCGAAGAGCCTCGTGGAGGGCGGCGTCCTCGTGGTGGTGGTGCTGCTCGCGCTGCTCGGCAACCTGCGCGGCGCGCTCGTCGTGGCGGCGGCGATCCCGCTGTCGATGCTGTTCGCGGTGTCGCTCATGGAGCGCTTCGGCCTCTCGGGCAACCTCATGAGCCTGGGCGCGATCGACTTCGGCCTCATCGTCGACGGCGCGGTGGTGATGATCGAGAACGCGGTTCGGCGCTTGGCCGAGAGGCGAGAGCACGAGGGGCGGACCCTCACGCGGGAGGAGGTCCGGGAGACGGTGGGCGCGGCCTCGCGCGAGGTGGCGAAGCCCACCGCCTTCGCGGTGTCGATCATCGCCGTCGTCTACCTGCCGATCCTCGCCCTCGAGGGGACGGAGGGGAAGATGTTCAAGCCGATGGCGTTCACCGTGGTGTTCGCCCTTCTGGGCGCGCTCCTGCTCACCCTCACGCTCGTGCCCGCCCTGGCGAGTATGCTCCTCTCGGGGGACACGCGGGAGGGCCACAACCCGATCATGGCCCTGCTGGAGCGGGGCTACCGAGGCGTCCTCGGCGGGGCGCTGCGCTTCAGGCTCGTCGTGGTGGGCGGTGCCGTGGCGCTGCTTGCCGGGGCGGTGGCGCTCTTCGGCGGGCTGGGGTCGGAGTTCATCCCGACGCTCGACGAGGGCGACTTCGTGGTGCAGCCGATCCGCCTCCGCACCGTGGACGCCGCGAACACGGTGCGGATGGTGACCGCCGCCGAGCGCAAGATCCGCGAGGTGCCCGAGGTGCTCACGGTGTTCTCCCGCAGCGGAACCCCCGAGGTGGCGAGCGACCCCATGCCGCTCAGCCTCACCGACTCGTTCGTGATGCTCAAGGAGCGGGGGGAGTGGCGACACGGCATGACCAAGGAGCGGATCCGCGAGGCGCTCGAGGCGAAGCTGAGCGAGGTTCCGGGCCAGGGCTACAACTTCTCGCAGCCGATCCAGATGCGCTTCTCGGAGCTCGTGTCGGGCGTGAAGGCGGACGTCGGCATCAAGGTGTTCGGTGAGGATCTGGACGTCCTGAAGGAGAAGGCCGACGAGATCGCCGCCGTCGTGCGGAAGCTCCCGGGCGCGGCGGACGTCGAGGTGGAGCAGGTGGAAGGCATCCCCGTGCTCGGCATCGACATCGACCGAGGGGCGATCGCCCGCTACGGCGTGAGCGTCGCGGACGTGCAGCGCCTCGCGGGCGCGGCCCTGGGCGGAGAGCCCGTGGGCGGGATCGTCGAGGGCGACCGCCGCTTCGAACTGACCGTGAGGCTCCCCGACAACGTGCGCAACTCGCCCGAGGCGATCGCCGCGCTCCCGATCCTCACGCCCACGGGCGGCAGCGTGCCTCTCTCGGCGCTCGCCAAGGTGGCGATGACGACGGCGCCCGCCCAGATCTCGCGCGAGGCGGGCAAGCGGCGGGTGGTCGTGCAGCTCAACGTGCGCGGCGCGGACCTCGGCACGTTCATCGCCAGGGCGCAGGCGGCGATCCGAGCGCAGGTGAGGATGCCCGAGGGCACCTACGCGACGTACGGCGGGCAGTTCGAGAACCTTCAGCGCGCGTCGGCGAGATTGGGGCTGGTGGTGCCGATGGCCCTCGCCTTGATCCTCGGCCTGCTCGTGGCCACGTTCGGTTCGTTCCGGCAGGCCCTGCTGATCTTCACGGGCGTGCCGCTCGCGGTGACGGGCGGGATCTTCGGCCTGGCGCTCCGCGGGATGCCGTTTTCGATCTCCGCGGGCGTCGGCTTCATTGCGCTCTCGGGCGTGGCGGTGCTCAACGGCGTGGTGATGGTGAGCGCGATCAACGGGCTTCGCGCCGAGGGGATGGGCGTTCTGGAAGCGGTGCGGGAGGGCGCTTTCCGCAGGCTCAGGCCCGTGCTCATGACCGCGCTCGTGGCGGCGCTGGGCTTCGTCCCGATGGCCCTGAACACGGGCGTCGGGGCCGAGGTGCAGCGGCCGCTCGCCACGGTGGTGATCGGCGGCATCGCGTCTGCGACCCTCCTCACCCTCGTCGTGCTGCCCGCGCTCTACGCCTGGGCGGAAGGGAGGGTCGCGGACCGTGACCCCTTAGAAGGTGCAGGAAAAGATGCGTAGCCGCAGGGATTGCCCTGCGGCAGCCCTCGAACCTTCGCCAGTCTCCTGGTTCGGCGGTCTGTTTCGAAGCCCGCATCGTGGCGCAACCTCCGTGCCCGCGAAGGGAGCCACCAGCGGGCTCTCGGTTTTGAAAGGGACTTCTGACACGGGAGACTAGGCTGTGTCCTCAGATCAGTCTGCGGTCTTCGGACGCCCTCGTGCCGGCGCGGGGCGTCCTCGTCGAGGCGCTCTCCCAGGCTCCCGGACCCCTCACCCCTCTCCCCCGGTGGGGAGAGGGGAATCGGAGTTTGAGGACACAGCCTATCCGGGGCCTCCTGCAGGGCAAGCCCTGCCGCTAGAGGAGAGACGCTTCAGCGCGGGCACAAGGGCTTTCCGCGGCTACGGGGCGGCTTCATGGTTTGGAGCGTCGGCGCCTGAGGGCGAGGAGCCCGAGGCCGAGGGCGGCGAGGGGGGCAGGCTCGGGGACGGCCTGGAGTTGGGTGGTCGCGCGGACGGGGGGTGCGGGATCGGCGTCGGCGGCGATCTCGCCGGCGAGCCAGCCCCGCAGGGTGCCGTTCGTGAGGTCGATCGCGCCACTGCCGAAGTAGGCCTTCTTGGCGAAGCCGTAGTCGGCCTTGCGCCTGTCCTTGGTGAAGACGAAGTCGGAGATGCCCACGAGCAGGCCACCGGAGAACCAGCCGCCGCCCGAGTCGCCCGGAGCGAGGACAGCCTCGCCGGCCTTGTCGAGCATGGCGCGCATGGTCGGCCCGCGGCCCGAGGTGGTCTCCTTGCTGGAGATCCCGTTCGTGCCGGCGTGCCCCACGCCGGCGCCGGTGAGGGTGTACGCCTTGCCGGTGGCGTTCACGACGCCGGTTCCGCCGTAGCCGACCATGGTGACGGTCGCGCCGGTCTTGATCGAGGCGGCGACGGTGTACCAGGTGGGGAGGGTCTCGGCCACGGTCACGAGGGTGAGGTCGACGGCGCTGCCCTTGACACGGGGCGCGGCCTCGGAGGAGAGGGCGTGGTAGGCCACGCCGCCGAGGATGAAGTCGCCCGCGCCGACGTGGCCGGCGGTGAGCACGAGGTGGGCGCCGACGGCGACGGCGGAGCCGCCGTTCATCCTGCCGACGCCCGACCACGCGACGGCGGCGGGGGCGGGCGCGGTGCGCGAGGTGGTGGCCACGACGGCGTGGGCGGCAAGGGGAGCAAGCAGGGCGAGAGCAATCGCGAGCCTCTTCATGGAGGGTTCATTCCGCATCCTGGTGGAATTGTTGGGGGCGGGAACCGGAACTTTAGGGGCCGTGACGTGTCAATGCATAGTAGAAACCACGAGCAATAAATGACTTAGAGCGTCTAACAAA
>CAXTOO010000031.1:0-22023 GCA_964245875.1 uncultured Fimbriimonas sp.
GGGTGGGCGAGGAGGCTCTCGAGGCGCAGAAGAGAGTTCTGTTAGACGCTCTTAATATCATGCCGTAACCCTAGGCTGTGTGCGGCGAATCTCGGCAAGGTCGGAACGGTGCCCGATGGCACGACCCCGGAGGGGTCCCAGAAGGTAGCCGGGGGTCGCAGACCCCCGGCTACGGCGTCCCGCACCCGACCCCGCGGGGGTCGCACAGGGACGATCTCGATTCACCGGACACAGCCTAGAGGTCATCCGCCCGGTCGCTCACCGGACGATCTTGGTCTGAAGCCCCTCGAACTTTGCAAAGCCCTTATCGAACGTCGCCAGCGTGTGCCCGCCCGCGAGGGCGAAGGCGGCAAGGTAGGTGTCGGTCTCGGCGACCTTGTTGGCGGGCAAAGAGGCACAGATCGTGAGCCAAGCCGACTCTAGGCCCGCTGGTTCGCCAACGAGTATGAACCTTTCGTCCAATAGTAGACGATCCCAGATCGTCCAGAACTCGACGGCGTCTTTGCGGTCGCCACCCATGACTGCTGCTTGCGTCATCAGTCTTAGCGCACCCATCTGGACGACACGACATAGCAGTAGCGATCCTGGCTGGACCTTCGTTTCGAGCCATGCAAACGCCTGTCCCGAACTAGGATGGCGGCGGTTCAGAACGGCCACCAGAAGGTTCAGGTCGACGAGATCACTCATAGCCGAGGAGACCGCTACGTCTCATGTCGTCCTCGTGCTCGACTTGACGGATCACTTCCGGCGTGATGTTGAGCGTTCCGGGCAGCCCCGAATCGATGAGCGGGAAGTCGATCCGTCTGCCGGTCACGGTCGGGCTTTCCTTCTTCAGCGTCGGCACGATCTCGCCCATGACGAACTCCGCCGCCGAGATCCCCCGCTGCCTCGCCAACGCCTCCACACGCTCGACGAACTCGTCCGGCAACTCCAGCGTTCTCATGCCTCTATCTTACGCCGGGCGAAGAGGTAGAACGACCCCGTGTTCAAGTGCGTCTACCTGGAAGGCTCGCCCGCGATCCGCGAGGTCGACGGCCTGTTCGGCACCTCGAAGAAGGAGGACATCCGCGCCTACGACGGCCACGACCTCGCGCGCCTGGTCGAAGAAGCCTGCAACGAGTTCGAGCGGAACGGCTTCGCGATCGTCTCCGTCACGCCCAAGACCGATGGCCAGTACTCGGGCTACGCAGGATGGTCGTACACCGCCGGTGTCCTGATCCTCGCTCGCAAAGAGGGCTGATCGAAAATGCCGCCCGTGCTTGGGTTGACTTTTCTCCTTCTCGCGTCCGTAGGGACGAGGCCGTCTCGATCCGCTCCGACGCTACGGACTTTTGGGCGACGGGTTACGACGCTGACAGACACCTCGCGAACCGTTTTCGTCAACCAAACTTCTCGAAAAGGGCCAAAGCCTGGTAATGGAAAAGAAAAATCGTACGCTAATAACGATATTTTAAGACAATTGACGCTATCAGCACTCGAAGCTCAGATCGCCGACAGAGCCGCCACCGCCGCGTCGTAGCCCGTCGGATCGCCCTTGTCCTGCCGCAGGAACGCATCGAGCAAAGGCATCCTCGCGATCGCCGCGTCGCTCTTGGGCTGAGAACCCGCCTTGTACGCGCCGATGGAGATGAGGTCCTCCACGTCGCGGTACGCCGCGATCGTCTCCCGCGCGCTCCGTGCCGCCTCGATGTGCGCCGTCGACGCGACGAACGGCATGGTCCGGCTCAGGGAGTTCATCACGTCGATCGGCGGATAGTGGCCCCGCGAGGTCAGCTTCCGCGACAGCAGGACGTGCCCGTCCAGGATGCCCCGCGCGGCGTCCGCGATGGGCTCGTTCGTGTCGTCGCCCTCCACGAGCACCGTGTACAGCGCCGTGATCGCCCCCCTCTTGCCCGTGCCCGCCCGCTCCATCAGCCGCGGCAGCATCGCGAACACGCTCGGCGTGTACCCCTTCGTGCTCGGCGGCTCGCCCACCGCGAGACCGACCTCGCGCTGAGCCATGCAGAAGCGCGTCACGCTGTCCATCATCAGCAGCACGCTCCTGCCCTGGTCCCGGAACGCCTCCGCGATCGCCGTCGCCGTCAGCGCCGCCTTGATCCGCACGAGCGCCGGCTGGTCGCTCGTCGCGCACACCACCACGCTGCGGGCGAGCCCGTCCGGACCCAGGTCGTTCTCCAGGAACTCGCGCACCTCCCTGCCCCGCTCGCCGACGAGCGCGATCACGTTCACGTCGGCCTGGCAGTTGCGCGCGATCATCCCCAAGAGCGTGCTCTTGCCCACGCCCGAGCCCGCGAAGATGCCCATGCGCTGCCCCTCGCCCAGGGTCAGCATCCCGTCGATCGCCCGGACCCCCGTGGCGAGCGGCCTCTGGATCATCGTCCGCTCCAGGGGGTTCGGCGGCGGCGCGAGGATCGGGTAGGTCTCCCCCGCCTCCAGCGGCAGGCCGTCCAAGGGGCGGCCCAGCGCGTCGAGCGCGCGCCCGAGGAGCCGGTCGCCCACCGGCACCCGCAGGCACGCGCCGCTGCTCTCGACCGTCGCGCCGGGCGCGACGCCATCGAGCTCGCCCAAGGGCATGAGGAGGGTGCGCCCCGCGCGGAAGCCCACGACCTCGCACGGTATCCGCTCCGCCCCGCAGTCGACCCAGCAAAGGTCGCCGATCTTCGCCGAAGGCCCGGTCGACTCGATCACGAGTCCCACGACCTCGACCACCCGCCCGAGTACGCGGGCCTTGGGCGCTCGGGCGAGGCGGGTGGCGAGGGCGTCTAGGCCTCCGGCTCCCCCTCTCGTCGCCTCGGGGCGGGACTGTCGCAGATCGAAGCCCTCCGTCGGGCGATGAGAGGGGGCTGGGGGGAGAGAAGCGTGGTTCAACGCTCGCTCCCATCGAGGATTGGCGTCCCGCTCGGAAGGCACGATGGTCTGGGGACCACCGCCACTAGGCCGCCTCCATCAAAGCCAGCCGCGTCTCCAACGTCGCGTCGACGATGCCCTGCTCCGTCTCGATCAGGCAGCCGCCCTCGATGGAGCGGTCGTCCACCAGCTCGACGTCACGCAGCCCCGCGCAGGCCTGGAGGATCTCGTCCTTCCGCTCTGCCAGCGCCGCCCGATCGAACGGCGAGAGCCGGACCGTGGCCCGTACCGCCCCCTCCGCATGGCCCAGCGCCTCGCGGACGATGCCCATCGCGTCGGGTCGGTTCGTCGCAAGCTCCGCCGCCAAGAGCGCGCGGACGGCCTCCATCGCCAGCTCCGTCGCCCGCGCCTCCACCGCCTCCCGCCAGCGCTCGACCGCCGGTTCGACCCCCGCCGCGACCGCCTCCAAAGCGTTTCGGAACGCGCCGAGCGCCGTGGCGTGCGCCGCCACGACCTCCTCCCGCCCCTCGTCGCGACCGACCCGCCGTCCTTCCGCGAGGCCGCGTTCGGTCCCCGCTTTCTGGCCCTGGAGATACCCGGCGCAGAAGCCCGCCTCCTCCGCCGCGGCGCGCACCGCCTCCGGATCGACCACCCGCGCGTTCGCGGAGTCGAGGCCCGGTGGGGTCCAACCTTTCGAAGGCCGGGTCGCCGCCGCAGGCACCGAGCCGAGACGACCGACCCACTCGGTCGCCGGGTTGGCCTGGGGCTTCGAGGGCCGAAGCGCGTCGAGGGGCGGGAAGACGTGGGTCACCAAGCTAGGTATCGGCAAGTTCGGGCAAAACCGAAGAGGGGTGGGAAGAACACTTCCCACCCCTCTTCGGTTTCCCCCTCCTCCCTCTTTCCTAAACCAGCATCTCCTCCTCGCTCTGGCGGCTGACCGTGATCTCGCCCGACTCCTCGAGACGCCGGATGACGCCCACGATCTTCTGCTGCGCCTCCTCGACCACCCGCATCCGCACCGGCCCCATGAACTCCATGTCCTCCTTCATCATCGCCATCGCGCGCTCGCTCATGTTCTTGTAGATCTTCTCCTGCACGTTGCCGTTGACCCCCTTGAGCGCGGTTGCGAGCTCCTTGGCGTCGACCTCCTTGAGGATCGCTTGGATCGCCTTGTCCTCCAGCGTGACCACGTCCTCGAACACGAACATCATCTGGCGCACCGTGTCCGCCAGCTCCGGCGAGGTCTCGGCAAGGTTCTCGATGATGAGCCGCTCCGTCGAGCGGTCGACCCGGTTGAGCAGGTCGACGAGCGCCTTCGGGCCACCCGCATGGGTGGTCTCCTGGCCGAGGATCGAGGAGACCTTCTTCTCCAGCACCTGCTCGACCCGCTTGAGCACCTCCGGCGGGGTCTGCTCCATCATCGCGATCCGCGCCGCGACCTCCGTCCGGTCGTCCGGCGGCAGCTTGCTCAGGATCGCCGCCGCGCTCACCGGAGGCATGTACGCGAGGATGAGCGCGATCGTCTGCGGATGCTCGTCCTGGATAAAGGAGAGGATTTGGCTCGGGTCGGCGTGCTTCAGGAACTCGAAGGGGACCACCTGCATGGCGGCCACGATGCGCTTGATGATCTCCTCCGCCCGTTCCGGGCCGTAAGCCTGCTCAAGCACCTGCCGCGCCTGGTTCACGCCGCCCTCGGCGATGAACTGCTGGGCCTTCGCCTGCTCGAAGAACTCCGCGATCACCGTGGCGCGCTGCTCCGGCGTCACCTTCTCCAGCCGGGCGAGCTCCAGGGTGAGCTGCTCAGTGTGCTCCTCCGCGAGGTGCCGCACCACGCCGCCCGCGAGCTCGGGGCCGATCGCCATGAGCAGGATTGCCGCCTTCTGGCGGTTCGAGACGGCCTCTTCCTTCTTTCTCAACCTCGCTCTCCCAGCAGCACACTCTTGATCAGGGTCGCCACCATCTCCGGCCGCTCGGTCGCCATCTGCTTCAGGCTCTCCAGCGGCACGTCGACCTGGGCGTCGAACCGCTCCAGTGCCACCGGCTCGCCGTGCTCGTTCACCCCGCCGCCCGCCAAACTTGGCAAGGCCGCGACGCCCTCCGCGTTCGGCAACACGGCGGGAAACTCCGCGACTGAGGCGTCCGGCTCGGGAAGGGCAGGCAGGATCGCCCGCGAGATATTGCCGACCTGCTTCGCCACGAGCAGCGCCACGAGGAGGATCGCGCCGATGGGCAGGATCGAGAGGATCTGCTGCATCCTCTGCTGACCCGCCAGCTTGTCCGCGGCCTCCTTCGCTGCGAGCGCCGCGGAGCCGTCGAACGGCAGGCTCGTGACCGTGGTCGTGAAGGGCTGGTTCCTCTTCGCGACCCCGTTCTCGTCGGTCTCGATCTTGCCGCCCATCACGCCGTCCACGATCTGCTTGACCGCGCTCGCGTCGGGCACCTTATCGGAGTTCGCGACCACGCTGATCGCAAGGCCCTTGAGGTCGCCCACCCCGCCCTGCGTCTCCCGGTCGGTCCGGCTCGTGTCGTAGGTCTTGTTCGTGCCCTTCTTGTCGTACTTGGACTTGCCGTCGCCCGCGTTGGGCGCCTCGGCGAGCGCCTTCTCGGAGGTGTTGGAGGCGCTTCCCGCGAACCCACTGGCCGTCCGGGCCGCCCCCTGCATCGACTCCTGCTCGTTCAAGATGGAGGTCGGCTTCAGCGTGGGCGTGACGAGGTGCTCGACGGTCGAGACCTTCGCGGTGTCCACGTCGGCCCGCACGATCACCTTGGTGTTGCCCATCCCGAAGGGCACGTCCAGCGCCGACTGGAGCTTCGTCTCCCAGTCGTGCGCGATCTTGTTGTCCAAGTCGGCCTTCGTCTCGCCACTCCCCTGCTCCTTGCCGTTCCAGATCTCGCCCAAACCGTTGCTCACCACCACCACGTCCTCCGGCTTCATCTCCTGCACCGCGCTGCACACCAGGTTCGCGATGATGCGGCCCTTCGAACGGGAGAGGCTGCCCGAGCCGTCCTCGATGATCGTCACGCTCGCGGTCGCGTTCTGCCTGTCGTCCTCGAAGGCGGTCCTCTTGGGCTTGGTGACGAGCACGTTGGCGGAGGCGACGCCCGGAAGCGTCTCCAGGGAGCTCGCGATCTCGCCCTCGCGAATCGTGTTGAGCGTCTCCTCCTCGACCGCCGGATTCGTGAAGGCGTTGACCTTCGTCAGCTCCTCCTTGCTCCAGTGGGTCGATCCCTTGGGCATCTTGCCCGCGTTCGCGAGGCCCATCCGCGCGTCCGAGGCACGGCCCTCTGGCACCTCGACCACGCCCTGACGGTCGTGCTGGCTGGGAATGCCGAGCGTGGTGAGCGCATCGACCACCTGGCCCTGCTCGGTGTCGGAGAGCCCCTCCAAGATCACCTTGTAGTGCGGGCGCGTCACGAAGAAGGCGGTGCCCACGAGCACGAGCAGCAACGCGCCGACACCGCCGAGGGTCACGACCCTCTGTTTGGGATCGGCGGCGGTCCACCAGGTCTTGATGCGTTCGAAGAGCGGGAGCATGGACTCATCGTCCTTTTCGGCAAGGATCGGCAGGTTCGTTAGGGAGGGAGGGAGGATAGGTCCTGTAAGACTTATAGGACCTATCCTTCGTCAGGCCGCCAGGATCGAGGCCATCGCGGCCTTGAGGACCTTGGAGTCGACCTCGCGCGTGCCGTCCCGGTCCAGCACCCGTGCGATTGGCGGCGTCTTGCCGAAGCCGCCGGTCGCCGAGTCGAGATCGGCGGCGATGTCGAGCATCCGCAGCCCCTCGTGGAGCACAGTGTCGAAAGGCAGCGTCTCGAAGAGGCCTTGGGTCCGCTCGATGTACTCGAACACGCCCCGGATGCGTTCCGAGCCGGAACCCGCGCAGGCGTAGGACGCATTCTCGAACCGCGCGCCCGATCCGTCGAAGAAGTAGAGACCGAACCGCTCCTTTTTCGGATCGTACGCCGCCACGATCGGCAGGAAGAAGCCGATGCCCTGCGCCGCCATGGGCGCGTTGCCCGCGATGGAGCGGCTGATCTCGGCCAGCTTGCCCTCGGTGCTCATCTCGTGCAGCACCGAGCGTCGATAGTAGGCGAACGAGTGCTTGAGGTAGCGCACTGCCTCGATCGCGCGGCCGAACGAGCCCGCGATGGCGATCACCATGTGGTCGTCCAGGGCCATCACCTTGTCGGCCTGGTCGTACATGATGAGGTTGCCTGCGGTGGCGCGGCGGTCGGAGAGCGTGAGCACACCGCCGTCGTACCGCAGACAGAGGATGGTCGTGCCGTGCGTTTCGTCCGGAAGGGCGCCCGCGCGGGGGAAGGGGTTCTCGACAAGCTCGCGGAAGTCCTTCATGCGTTACTGGCCCGAACGCTGGCGATACTTCTTCGCCTGATCGGGGTCCACCTTCTTCATGCGCTTGAGGAGCTCGCTGCCGCCGTCGGGCCGGCCTATCTTGGGCGCGGAGGGGCCGCCTTCGTCGCCAGTTTTGCGCTCCGGCTCGGGAGCGAGGGGCCGTGTGAGTCGATCGCCGTCAGTCATGGTGTCTCATGAGGCCCTTGAGGGCCTCGATGAACGTTCCTACGTCGTCGATAGCCTCCAAGGTCTCAGGGTAGTCGATGTCCGGCTCCAGATCAATCTCCGTGCCGTTCTTGAACACGAGCGTCCGCCAGGAAACGCTCTGGAGGTCGCCTGCGAACTTGCGCACGGCGACCGAGCGGGCGCGGGCGCGGGTGGATTCGTACACCCGCTCTGAGCGCTCTCCAAGGTCCTGGCTCGGCTCGACCTCGCCCATGCTTTCGAGCGCGGCGTACAGTCCCTCGTCGGGGTCGGGGTTGCTGTACTCGAGGTCGTAGGCGCGCAGGGCGGGGTCCTTGTAGTCGAGATCGGCCTGATCGAGGATGAACTTCTTCGCCGCCCAGTCGACCTGGCGACGAAAAGCGTCGTCGTGCGTCCGGAGCTGGTCGAGCAACATCCGCCCGTAAGAGATCGTCCAGCGCGTCTCCTCGTCAAGGTCGAGCCGCGCCTCGGCGGCGGCGAAGTAGCCCTCCAGGATCTCAGGGGCGGTCGCCCAGCTTCCGTTCGCGAGCTTGATCTCGAAGCGGTGCTTCGGATCGCGGCTCACGTCCATGAACGCCCGCACCGGGTCGGCGAGCTTGAACTGCGGCGGCTCGCCCAGGTTCGCGATTTGCAGCGCGAGCTTGAGGAGTCCGACCTTGTTCGCCGTCGCGGCGGGGATCATGTTCGCGTCGCCGGCGATTACGTGGAGGCGGATCCACCGCGCGTTCTCCGCGTGGGGCTCGTCGCGGGTGTTGAAGACCGGCCTCCGGTAAAGCGTTTCGGCGTTGGCCGGCTCCACAAAGAAGTCCGCCCGCTGCGAGAGCTGGTAGTCGACCCACGGACCGGTCTCCGAGCCGACCTTGCCCGCGCCCACGAGAATCTGCCGGGCGACCAGCATGGGCACACAGGCGTCGAACAGGCGCTGGAATCCTAGCGCACGGGGCACGAGGTAGCTCTCGTGGGTGCCGTAGCTCGCGCCGTGGAAGTCGGTGTTGTTCTTGTAGACCTTGACCTCGACACCCAGCCGTTCCGCCAGCGCGGCGGCGGCGCGGAGCATGAAGCCCTCGCCCGCCCGGTCTTGGAGCGCGACCTCCCAGACCGACCGGCACTCCGGCGTGGCGTACTCGGGATGGCCGTGGTCGTTGTAGAACCGTGCGCCGTTCGCGAGCACCCGGTCGGCGCGGATCTCGTGGGGCGCACCGTGGCTCTTTCCCGTGTCGAACTGCGCGTCGACGGGGTCGAAGGCGAGGGCGTCGAGACGGAAGCCCCGCAGATCGGCGCGGGGACTCTCGGGACGGTAGTCCCAGCCGACGAAGCGTCCGTCCGGGCTTGCCCGGACGAACGCGGTGGCGTCGTCGATCTGGTCTTCCGCGCCGCGGCCTCCGACGAGGAGGCCGTACTCGGTGTCGAGACCGCAGAGGATGGGGGGCACTTTACAGTCTAGCTGCGGAACACCGTAACGGTTCCCGTGGTCGAGGCGCCGGTCGGTGCCGTGCCCGTGAAGGCGAACCTCATGCGCCGGATGGACGCCGCGTTCGCCGCGGAGGTCGAGGCGCCGCTTCCGTTGACGTAGCCACTCACCGTTCCGGTCACCGTCGCCGCGGTGACCCTGGGATGGACGCCGTCGGTCAGGCCGTCCTCGCCGTACGAGGGCGACACGCCCAGGTAGAAGATCGGCAGGAGGTTGAAGGTGCCGCTCTGGAGGTCGACGCCGCCAATGTAGAGGTTCGTGATCTTGTTGTTGCCGTCACGCGCGATCCCCACGATGTCGCCTTGGCGGTTCGTGTCGTACTCCTCGCCCGAGTTGGGGAACATCACCATCTCGAACGAGCCGCCGCCCGTGAGGACCTCGGTGTAGTCGTGGAAGCTGCCGAACATCGAGACGAGTCGCGTGGGCACGCCCGCGACCTCGACGGGGTTCGCGTCGGTGAGGTTGTAGGTTCCCACGAAGTCGCCGACGTTGGTCGACGGCTTGTTCGCCCACGAACCGATCACGGCGTCGTCGCTCGAGGGATCGATCTCCTCGAAGGTGCTTCCAAGCCCGCCCGCGGCGCTCGAAAGGGCGGCGTTGTCGCCGGAGAAGTACACGTATCCCGCTCGCGGGCGGCTCGTGTCCGTGTCGCTCACGTCGTCATAGGACGTGCGAACGTACGGTCGGTCGGCCTCGGGCAGGTTCTGGACGGAGAATCGGACGAAGTCGCTCAGGCGACTCGCCAGCAGGCCCGAGGCAGTCGGATCGGTTCCGGTCGTCGAGTTGTTGAGGTCGCCAAAACGGGCCTGGTCGAACACGTACGTCCCAAGGGTGGGATCGACGTAGAACACCGCGTCGCTCAGGCGGAGTTGGATGAGCGAGGTCCGACCGGGAAACGCGCGGATGCGGGCTTCAATGTTGGCGGGGAGGCTCAGGTTCCGGCCGACGGTCGCCGTGGTGGGAAGCGGGTAGGGCGCGGTGTCGAGTGAGCCGTCAGCCTGCTCGACGAGGACGCGGTTCGGGTCGAAGACCAGTTGCGTGAGGGCGACCGAGTTGACGTTCCCGCTCGTTCCGGTGAACGGCACGTCGATGCCGGTGGCCAGCGTCTGAAAGCCGGGAAGCCGGAGCTCGATCGGGCCGATGCCGTCGGTCCGCTCGTAGACGTTCACGCCGTCCGCGTTCTGGATGTTCTGGCGCGTGATCTCAAGGTAAGTGTCACCTGCGGCGCGTCCCTGGCCCGTGAGGTAGGAGACCTCGACGCGCCCGTAGTTCGTGCCGCCGAGCGCCACCACGAAGCCCCCGCCGCCCGTCGTGCTGGTGGTCGTCCCCGTCGTTCCCGATTTGTTCGTGTTGTGATGCCCGCCGCCGCATCCGATCACCGCCGCCGCGCAGGCGGCCAAAATATAGGCCTGATTCCTCAAACTCGATTCACCTCAGATGCCGCTCCGACGGACGCCGGAGACGTTGCGCGGTCAGTATAGCGCGTTATCCTCGCATTGGGCGACGGGACATGGAAACCTTTCCGTTCGAATCGTGTAGACGCCCCGCAGGTAGACTCCTGGGGTCCATGCGCCGGGACGATCTGCTCGACTTGAACGACGTGCTCCAGCACCCCGGACGCACCCTCGCGGTGGACGTCTCGACCGAGCTGCCCGACGAGGCGGATCTCGACCTCCTCAGCCCCCTCGAGGGCTTCCTTGAGGCCGTATCGACGGGCAACGTCCTCCTCGTGACGGGCGAGTTCACGGTGCGTCTGGTGCTCGAGTGCGCGCGGTGCGTCGGCCCGATCGAGATGGATCTCAAGTTCGAGATCGACGAGCAGTTCGCGGTCGAGGGGACGCCGAGCTCGCTGAGCATCGGCGAGATGGCGAAGGTTGTCGAAGACGAGCCGTTCCCTCTCTTCGAGGGGAACCAACTCATCGTCGAGGCGCTGCTCCGGCAGGCGCTGCTCCTCGCGGTGCCCGTGCAGGCCCTTTGCGAACACGGCTGGGACGGCCCCTGCCCGCAGGCCGCCGAGCGGGGGATATCCCTTCCGGCGCCCGCCGCCGCACGGCCCGAGTTCGACGCGCTCCAGAACCTCCTTCGGGGCGGGGACGACGGGGATCGGAAGAATTGAGCATCGCCCTCGACGCGATGGGCGGTGACCACGCGCCGGACGAGATCGTCGAGGGCGCCATGATCGCCGCCCCGCTCCTGAACGTCCCGCTCGTCCTCGTGGGCGACGAACGGGCCATCCTCGACATCGCGGGCGGGCCGCTGCCGCCGAACGTCACCGTCCGCCACACCACCCAGGTCGTGGGCATGGAGGAGAAGCCGACCGACGCCTACCGCAAGAAGAAGGACTCGAGCCTCATGGTCGCCGTCCGCATGGTGAAGGAGCATGAGGCCCAGGCCGTCGTGTCGGCGGGCAACACGGGCGCGGCGAACGCCTTCTGCCTCCTGAGCTGGCGGCAGCTTCCCGGCGTCCACAAGCCCGCCATCGCCACGCGGATGCCCAACGCGCACGGCGGCTTCGCGATGCTCGACGCGGGCGCGAGCCCCGATGTGGACCCGCAAGACCTCGTGGAGTTCGCCAAGATCGGCCGCGCCTACGCCCGCACGGTGATGGGCCGCAAGGAGCCGAGGGTCCACCTGCTCAACATCGGCGAGGAGCCGGGCAAGGGCAACGCGCACGCGAAGACGACCTTCGCGCTCCTGAGCGCCTATTCCTGGTTCGCGGGCAACATCGAGGGCAAGGACATGTTCCGCTCCCCCTGCGACGTGGTGGTGTGCGACGCGTTCGTGGGCAACGCGGTGCTCAAGTCGTGCGAGGGGATCGCCGAACTGATCGTCGACACGATCCGATCGGGCGTCCCGACGAACCCCCTTCTCAAGTGGCTCTACTGGCCTGTCCGCTCGGTGACCGCGCCCTTGCGCAAGAGCATGGACTACGCCGAGGCGGGCGGCTCGCCGCTGCTTGGATTGAATGGACTCTGCACCATCTGCCACGGTCGGAGCAGCGCCAAGGCGATCAAGAACGCCCTTCTCGTGACCCAGCAGGCCCTCCAGAACGGCCTCGTCGATGCGATCCGCCATGATGTCCAGCCCTAGTCCTCTTCGCGCCGTCATCACCGGCTCCGGCAGCGCCGTGCCGCCGCGGGTCGTCACGAACGACGAGATCTCGAAGACGGTCGACACGACGAACGAGTGGATCGTCCAGCGCACGGGCATCCGCGAGCGGCGCGTGAGCGGGCCGGACGACACCTCCTCGACGCTCGGGACCGAGGCGGCCCGGAAGGCGCTGGAGGCGGCGGGCCTCGAAGGGGCCGACATCGACCTCGTGATCGTCGCCACGACCTCGCCCGACACGCCCTGGCCGGCGGTCGCGTGCCTCGTCCAGGACGCGGTCGGCGCGAAGGGCGCGGGGGCGTTCGACCTCAGCGCGGCCTGCGCGGGCTTCGTCTACGCGCTTTCCGTGGGCAGCGCGATGATCCGAGGCGGCGACGCGACGAAGGCGCTTGTGATCGGCGCGGACACCCTGACGAAGCAGCTCGACTGGAGCGACCGCGGAACCTGCATCCTCTTCGGCGACGGCGCGGGGGCCGTGGTCCTGGAGGCCCGCGAGGGTGGAGACCGGGGCGTGATCGACTCCGTGCTGTACGCCGACGGCTCGGGGGCCAAGCACCTGGGGCTACCGCCGGGCGGCTCGATCCACATGGCCGGGCGCGAGGTGTACCGCTTCGGCGTGAACGCGATGCCGGACGCCTGCGAACGGCTGATGGCGAGGGCGGAGCTGACGGCCTCCGACATCGACCTGTTCGTGCCGCACCAGGCGAACGTCCGGATCATCGACTCGGCCGCCGAGCGTCTGCGCCTGCCGCCGGAAAAGGTGTTCGTGAACCTGGAGCGGTACGGCAACACGAGCGGGGCGTCGATCCCGCTGGCCTTGGACGAGGCGGCCCGCTCGGGTCGGCTGCAGGAAGGGATGCTCGTGATGACGGTCGGCTTCGGCGGCGGCCTGGCGTGGGGCGCGAACCTGATACGGTGGTGATAGCGCCCGTTTCGGCTTTCCTTTAGAGGATTGCGTTAACAGCGTACGTTTTTTCTTTTCCGTGTGTGTTCTTCGTGGCGAGTGGTTGACGAAAAGGGTTTCAAGGGCGGTTTTGGGCTCTCGTCCGGTCGTTTCGAACGATTCTCACGGAGGCACAAAGGCACGGCGAGGCCCGCGTTCAATCAGGCGGTGTCTGCTGGTCGTCGAGATCGCTCATGTCTTCTGTCCTTCGGGCAAGGCACTTTGTCAACCACTTTTCTGGGGCTTTTTCGCGAACGGGCTGCGGCGTGGTCTAGGCAGCGGCTTCTCTCCCCCAACCCCCTCTCATCGCCCGGTGTGAGTCTGAAGAGGCATGTGGGCTTTGCGCCACGGCGACGAGAGGGGGCTTTAGGCGGGCGAGGTAGCCGCCCAGTTCCTCGGCCTCCTCGTGGGTGAGGGTGAGGCAGACGTCGTTGAGGCTCCGTCCGGTTTCGAAGTCGGTGACTCGCATGGTGGCCTTCCCGTGGAGGGTACGGGTGGAAGGTGCCGAAGTTTTGGTCTAGAGGGAAAAGGAAGGATCGAATGGGAAAAGGTCCCGGCTGTCCTTTTCCGTCTGCCCCTTGCCTTTTCGTTCCTCGTCGGGGTCTAATCTCTATCGACCGGGGAATTAGCTCAGTTGGGAGAGCGCCTGCATGGCATGCAGGAGGTCAGCGGTTCGAACCCGCTATTCTCCACCATCTTTCTCACGTGTCACACACGTACATCCTCCGAAGATGACCCTGTTCGGACTCTGCCTCCCCCATTCGCCCTGCCGCCTTGGGGCGACCGGAGTCGCTGTCCGGCGGAACGAAAGGGGGCGACGCGGGCTCATTCTCGCGAAGGAGCGGAGACGAGGCGAGCGCCGGCAAGGTTGTCGGTCGGGAGGCAATCTTGACTTTTCCGTCGTGATTATCAACCCGCCATCAGATCTGCAAACCCCTTTGGGGCCTGAGGGGGGAATCATGACTGCGTTGTCCAGTATGGACGCGAGGCTCCATGAACCCACCTCCCCGTGCACGCGCCTTCACCCTGATCGAGCTGCTCGTCGTGATCGCGATCGTCGCGATCCTCGCGTCGATCCTGTTCCCCGTCTTCGCGCAGGCGAAGGCCGCGGCGAAGCGGACGGTGTCGCTGAGCAACCTCAAGCAGATCGGGACGGCGACGACCCTCTACACGAACGACCACGACGACGCGATGTTCCATGCGTACTACTTCGGCGCGGCGGGCGGCACGACGCCCGACAACCAGGGCGCGTACCGCTGGCCCTGGCTCCTCGTGCCCTACACCAAGACGCGGGACGTCTTCCGCTCGCCCGTTGACACGAAGGACCTCACGCTTTCGATCTGCGCGGGCGGCTGCCGCAATCCGAAGAACCCCTTCTACGGCTACCTGTGGGGCCTCTTTCCCAGCTACGGCTTCAACTGGACCTACCTCGCGCCCGATCCGACATGGGACACGACGACCGCGCCCTCCCTCGCGAAGGTCGCAAACAGCGTCGGCCTGAGCCTCACCGGGCTGGGCGACCCGGCGAACACGCTCGTGCTGGCGGACAGCACCTACGGCGACGCGGCGAGCCCGACGGTCGTCGGCATGGGCTACTACACCATCAACCCGCCCGCCTCTTGGACCGGCGCTCCGCCGCTCACGCGCTCGTCGTACGGCTTCGTGTGGCCCCGCCACAACAACGGCGCGAACTGCCTCTGGGCCGACGGCCACGCCAACCTGACCAAGATCGACCGCCTGCGCGACGCGTCGCTGTGGGATCGGGAATAATGGCTGGTCAAGCCTCAACCGACGAATCGGCGAACCGCTTCGCGGCGCGGGCACGAGTGCATCCCGCGGCTACAGGAATCTTCCCCACACGGCTTGACAGCCTGGGAAGATCGTGAGTAGGAACACCAAGCTCGCCGTCGGCCTCGTCGCCGCCCTCGTTGTCGCGGGCGTGGTCTGGATAGCCCAGGGCCACGATCCTTCCTTTCCCACCGCCGCCGTCCCCGGCGGCGCGTTCGCGAGCGAACGCGCCGCCGAAGAGTCCACGCTGCCAAAATGATGAAACGCTCTCTCCTCCTTCTCGCCGCCCTCGGCCTCGCCGGGGCCGCGCACGCGCACTATCTCTGGGCGACCCTCGACCCAACGGCCAAGACCCTCTCCGTGGGACTCCAGGAGATTCCCGGCGACGCGCCCCTGCCGCTCGGCGAGCGGGCGGCCAAGGTCAAGGCTTGGCCGCTGGCCGGCCTCCAGCCCGAGGGGGCGTGGCTCAAGGCGGCCACGCCCGCGCAGGCCGCCGGCGCCAGCCTCGACTACGGCGTGCTGGACAAGCGGGACGCCGGACGCGGCCTCTTCTGGCTGGAATACTACGCGAAGGCCGCGGCGACTCCCGAGGCGTCGCAGACGAAGCTCGGCCTTCCGGTCGAGCTTTCGGCCGTGAAGGGTTCGGACGGTCGCGCCGTGGTCACGGTGTGGAGCGGCGGCAAGCCGATCGCCGGGGCCGACGTGATCGTGGAAGGCCCGGTCGGCACGAACACCCTCGAGGGCAAGACGGGCGCGGACGGCACGATCGCCCTTCCGGCGTCGAGCGGTCCGATCGCGGTGCGCGCGCTGGTGGTCGAGAACGCGAAGGGGGTCCACGACGGAAAGGCGTACGACCTCGTGCGCCGGTACAGCACCCTCACCGTCGGAGCCGCCGCGCCTGCGCCGAGGCCCTTTTCCCGCGTGCTGCGCGACTCGTTCGGGGACAACCACGACGTCGTGAGCCACACCGCCTTCATCGAGACGGTGATGGCGGGCAAGCTCACGAAGGCGCAGCTCACCGACCACCTTCGCCAGCGCGAGATCGTGAACACGGCGCTCGACGAGATTCTCAAGGACGCGAAGGACGTGCCCTACGGTCCTCGTCAGCAGGAGGTCCTGACCCTCCTGGGGACCGACCTGAAGGGGCTCGACGCCGCTCCGGCGGAGGCGTGGCCGCTGACCCAGGGGTTCGTGGACGAGATCCGGGCAAGCGCCAAGCAGGGTCCGTACTTCGCGCTCGGCGTGTTCCACGTCTACTACGGCGGCATCACGAACGGCGGGCGCGACGTGGGGGCGATGATCGCCGACCAGACGAAGTTCACGCCGACGTACTACCTGAAGAGCGAGGGTTACATGGACTACCTCAAGCGGCTCAACGCGCTGTCGCTCTCGCCGAAGGCGCAGAAGGAGGCGATCCGCGGCGGGCAGGCGGCGTACCGGTACATCATCGCGGTGAACGGCGAGGGAGCGTTCAAGGCGAAGCCCTGAGGCTTACGATGGCGGACGATCGTCATCGTGAGCGATCGTCTGCCACCGTCAGCGCGTTCCCCCGACCGGCTCGATGCGGTTCGTCACCTCGGTGAAGGCGTACGGCGTGGCGTAGCGCGAGTACCAGCTGCGGTCGGGCAGGCGCGGGAGGGCGTCGCCGAAGAGGCCGTGGAGCAGCACGCGGAACGAGTTGACCGGCGTGATCGTGGGATAGAGGTCCTTCCGCACGGCGTCCGGCACGAGGTACGCGTTGAGGATCGGGAAGCACTCGTGGAGGTCGGTCTCGTCGAGCGAGTTCTGCGCGAGGCGCAGCTTCGAGCCGTGGTCGCCCTGGACGATGACGACGGGGCGGCGTCCGTTCGATCCGGCGAGGAGCCGGTCGATCGCCGCGAGGGTCTGGCGCTCGACCCACTCGACCTGCCCGGCGTAGCCCCTTCGGTAATCCTCGTGGGTGCCGACGTAGGTCATGTAGTCGTCGGCGTCCCAGAAGCCATAGGCGCCCTTGTGCGGGAGGGCGTTGCCGTCCCGGTCGAACACGAAGGGCGGATGGGGGGCGAGGATGTGGACCATCACGAAGCGGGGCTGGGGCGTGGGCTGGGCGAGCGAGGCGAGGTTCTCGAACGCGCCGACGAGGTTTTTCCGGCGGGCGTTGAACTGCGATTCGACGATCCCCCCTTGGACGAGGGGCGTCATCTGGAGCAGGGTCGATTCGACCATCGTGCCGCCCCAGCGGGTGCCGAGTTGGAGGTCGGCGGACGTGAACCGGACCGGCGGGAAGCCGCTGGTGACGGCGAGGAAGCGGTAGCCCTGGGCGCGGAAGCGGCGCGCGACCTCGTTCTCGTCGATCAGCCCCGCGAGCGGCGTGCGGTCCTCCGTCCCGGGTCCGACCTTCGGCAGCATGTGCGGCACGAAGTCCATGTTCAGGGATGACGAGAGCGACAGTTCCGTCTGGCAGTAGTTCGAGTGGCTGCCTTCCGCGACGTAGAAGCCGCGCCTCCTCAGGCCCTCGACGAAGGGGGAGTTGTCGTAGCCGATGGCGCGGCGGATGGCGTCGGAGCGGCCGTGGCCGTCGAGGATGACGTAGAAGACGTCGGGCTTCTCGGCGGCTTTCGCCGACGCGCCGAGCCCCTCGCGCGGGGCGCGGGCGGCGAGGCGCGCGGAGCGGACGAGGCCGAAGCCCAGGTTCGCGAGGGCGACGATCGCGATGAAGGTCGCGAGGACGTTGAGGGGCTTCGCGGTGCGGATGCGCCACGCGGCCAAGGCGGCGAGGGCGACGGTGGCGGTCCCCCAAACGGTGAGGGGCGAGAGCACGCCTTCGAAGGGCCTCATGGCGAACGAGACGAACCACGCATAGGCGAAAAACGAGATGGCGACGACGGTGGCCGCCGCCGCGCCGCGGGCGGCGTTGCGCAGGAGCAGCCCCAGGACCAGCGTGAGTCCCGCCGCCGCGACGACGGCGAGCAGCAGGGGCCGCACGATCTGGCTCGCGGGGACGTAGGCGAGGTTCGCGGAGTAGACCGAGACCACCGGGAACGCGGCGACGACGAGCGGATAGAACGGGAGCGGCTCGCGCCTCAACGCCGCCTCAGCCGGAAGAGGGTCCGCGCGGTCCCGGCGATCGGCTCCTTCGCCTCGGTCTCGAAGAGTCCGGCGAAGGCCGCCTCGAAGCCCTCCAGGGTGTAGGTCGGGAAGACGTCGCGGCGGCTGGCGAGCAGGCGGCGGACCTGCGAGTCCTCCTTCGGGACGAACTCGACGATGGCCCGTTTGCCCAGCCGCGCGAGGTAGGCGGCGATGTCGGGCAGGGGCACGTTGTTGCCGATCGCGAGGTGGTGGACGAGGGCGAGCGCCATCACGACGTCCACGGGGCCGCGCGCCTCCAGGGAGTCGCGTTCTGCCCCCGCCCAGCCCAGTCCCGGCGAGGGGTTGGTGAGGTCTTGGAGGAGCGGGAGGACGCCCGGCGCCTTGGCGGCGTAGGCGCGCTCGACGGCGCCGGGGTCGATGTCCCACGCGACGGTGTCGAGTCCCTTCTCGGCGGCGATGCGGCTGAACTCGCCGGTGTTCGCGCCCAGGTCCCAGCAGGCGCCCTCGGCGCCGTCGAGGAAGCTCGCCACGAGCCGGCGCTTGTCGGCCATCGAGGCGTCGGTGTAGTTCGTGTCCGCGTAGTAGTCGGCCCACTGGGTGCCCTTCGGCTCCCAGCGCAGGCCTTCGACGGTGCCCTTGAGGCTGTCGAGCAGCGCGAGCAGGCCCATCTTCGAGACGTGGGCCTTCTTCACCGTCTCGGTCGCGGCCTGGTTCGTGGCCCGACCGTGGACGTGGATGTGGGCGAGGAGGCCCGGCTTGAACTTCGTCGAGCCCGGCAGGAGCGACGCCGCGAGGTCGAGGGGGACGCCGTCGATGTTCGCGCGCAGGAGCGCGCCGAGGCGGATGTCGACGAACGCCATGAGCGCGAGCGGCGCGAGGAAGTGGCCGCAGAACTGGCGGTAGGCGATCCAAGGCTCGCCCTCCTGGTACGTTTCGAAGGATAGCGTATCGATGAGTACCGGACGTCCGCGCAGGAACTGCACGTTGTAGGCGCTCGCGTCCTTGAGGACCATCCCCTTCTCCAGCGCGCGGCGGGCGATCTCGAGGGTGGCGAGGGCGGCGTCCTTCAGCTCGCCGAAGCACCACTCGTAGGGGTAGGAGATCGTCGGGACGACCTCGGGCCGGAGGACGGCCACGACCTCCGGTCCTTCGCCGGGGCGACGCTCCTCCAAGGGGACAAGGAGGCCCGCCCCGACGAGCTCGTCGTGCAGGCCAGACTCGAACAGCCGCTCGTAGTCGGCGCGGTAGACGGCGTGGACCCGTCTGAGGAGGACGCCGCCCTCGCGGTAGACGAACCCGCTCGGGTCTCGGAACGAGGCCGCGAGGCGGGCCGGACCGCTCACTTCGCGACGCGGCGGGTGACGAGGGCCTTCATCAGGCTCCACTTCGTCTTCACGAAGTAGCCTACGGTGAGCGCGCCCGCGAACGCCGCCTGGATGAGCATGCTGCCCGTGCCGCCGTCGAGGTACGCCAGGGGAGCGTGGGTCGGGAGTAGTGTGAAGTCAACCATAGGTTTCGCTTTTACGCAGGACGTTATGAGGATCGTTCCAAGTTCGGGGGAAATATCCACTTCCCCGTTTTTCGTCCTTCCTCTTCGAGGGATAGACGACGTTTTCCGACAAAGGTGCGGTCGCGCGCTGAAAACAGGGCGCGACTTCGAAATGAAATCGGCGTGAAGCGAAAAGCGTCTGTGCGGTCCCGTGCGGCGGGCGGACACTCTCTCTCGTGTTGCCCGCTTCCGTTCCCCTCGCCTTCGACTACAAGGACCCTAAGGAGATCAGCGCGGTGAGCCTGACGCTCGACTCGCCGCTGGAGCCGATCGTCGGCTACGCCAAGGGGATCTCCGGCACGGTGTTCTTCGATCCTCTCCACCCGGAGCGCTCGACCGGAAAGCTCGCGGTGGACGTCTCCAGCGTCCAGTTCGCGAACGACGGCTACACGGCGACCGCGCAGGGCTACGCGCTGAACGGCAAGAAGTGGCCGCAGCTCCTTTTGGCGATCCGACGGGTCGAGAGCGTTCGCAAGCTCTCCGCGACCCGCTACTCGGGGGTCGTGCTCGCCGACTTCACCTGCCGCGGCGTCACCCGGCCCAAGCGTCTCGTCGTCACCGCCGACCTCTTCCCCGGCAAGGCCGACGAGCGCACGAACGGCCGGGTGAAGGGCGATCTGCTCGTGCTGCGCACGCGCTTCTCCGTGAGCCGCAAGGCGCACGGCATCAGCGAGGGCATCCCCGATTCGATGGTGGGCGACGCGATCGAGGTCGGCGTGGCGGTCGTCGGCATCCACGCGACCGACGCAACATCCCCTCATGGCGTGGGCGCCTCGCCCGCGTCGTCTCAAGCGAAGAAGGCCGCGGGCGGGCCGCCCGCGCCACGTTCCGCCCTGCTCCCCCGCATTGGCGGCGGCGCGCCCGCGACCCTCGAAGCTCTCCAGGGCCGGTCGTACCTCGTCGTGTTCTTCCTCAACGAGCAGTGCGGCGTGACCCACGCCTACCGAGGACGTCTTCAAAAACTGTTCAAGGACTTTGACGGCAAGGGGTTCGCGTTCGTCGGGGTTCGCACGGGCCGCAAGCAGTTCCCGAACCGTCCCGTCGAGCTGCCCGAGGTGGCGACCCTGAGGATCCCGTTCCACGACGACGCCGACGGCGCGCTCATGCGGGCTTACGGCATCGGCCAGTCGCTCACCTTCGCCGTGTTCGACCCCCAGGGGCGGCTCCGCTACCAGGGCGGGGTGGACGACAGCGTGGACCCGGCGGGGGTGAAGAAGACGCCGTTGCGGGACGCCCTGCGGAGCCTCGCGACCGGCCGGCCGGTGCGGGTGGCCCGCGCGCCGATCTACGGGTGCGCCATCCTTCCCGTGGAGCAATGAGTGAGGAGCGCACCCCGGACGGCCTGCTGCTGCGGCGCTACCGCGACGGCGACGAGGCGGCCTTCGCCGAGCTGCGCGCCCGCCACGCGCGGCTCGTGCTCGCGACCTGCCGCCGCGAGACGGGCGACGCCGCCCTCGCCGAGGACGCGGCCCAGGGGGTTTTCCTCCTGCTGATCCGCAAGCGGTTCGACGACCGCGCCTCCCTTGCGGGCTGGCTCCACGAGGCGTCGCGCCTCGTCTCGCGGAATCTCGTTCGGGCCGAGAGTCGCCGCAAGACGAGGGAAAGGCGGGCTTTCGTAGAATTCGAGGAGCCCGAGGCGGGCTGGAGCGCGGCGTCGCCGCACATCGACGCCGCGCTGGCGGGCCTCAAGCCCGGCGACCGCGAGGCGGTCCTGCTGCGCTTCGCGGGCGAGATGAGCCTCGCCGAGGTCAGTCGGGCGCTCGGCATCGAGGAGAACGCCGCGCGGATGCGCGTGTCGCGCTCCCTCGAGCGGATGCGGGAAAGCCTGCGCCGGGCGGGCGTGGGGGTGAGCCTTCTGCTCCTCGCCACCCTGCTCTCGACCCGCCTCGCCGACGCGGCGGGCTCGATCGCCATCTGGCCTCCCTCCGTCCGCGCGCAGAGAGCGGCACGCCTACCCCTTGGCGCGAGCCTTCCTTGGCGACCGATCCTCGCGACGTTCATGGTCGCGGGCGGCGCGATCTTCGCGGGTCGGACCTTCGGGCCGCCCTCTCGGCTCGACTCCCAGGAGACGAAGCTCCTCTTCGCGCGGAGCGTCGGCACGTGGCGCGGAACGCTGGCGTTCGCCGACGACGCGACGGGCGCGCGGACGAAGACCGCGACCGACGTGGAGATCGACCGTCCGAACGGCGGCCTGCGGATCGTCGCCCGCTATCCTGGCTTTGGGGTGGGCGACACGACCACGATCGCGGCTCTCGACGGGGGAAGCTACCGGATCGACAACGTCGGCTCGCACCGCTTGGACGGCGAGTACCAGCTCGTCCGCCTGCGGGACGGCACCCCGGCCTTCGTCGGCTTCTCGCCCGCCGTCCGCGGAGAGGTCCAGCTCCAGATCGAGTCGACCGAAGGCACGCTGACGCTTCGTGAGACGGTTCGCCGCGCCGAGAAGGACCGCTTCCGCAACCGCTTCGACCTGCGACGAACGCCATGACCGAGAAAGGGCAAATCGTCGCGGGGGCGACGTCCTCGTCACCCCTTCCTTTCGCTCCGGCGAGAAGCAGGCCGAGGGAGCGGCTCCGGTCGCCCCAAGGCGGCAGGGGAAGGGGGATAGAGAGTCTGGAGGGCGTTCTTCGAGAATCTAAGAGCGTCTAACAGAACTCTCTTCTGCGCCTCGAGAGCCTCCTCGCCCACCC
>CAXTOO010000032.1:0-21900 GCA_964245875.1 uncultured Fimbriimonas sp.
TTCTCGACCTCCACCTTCGAGACGACTTCGGCGGAGGTGAGGGGGCCGAGGTCGTTCAGGCGGACGGTTTGAGCGCGTCCCGGCTGGACCTGCTGGGCGGCGAACTCGCGCCTCAGCCGCTTGTCGTAAAGGCTCTCGATCGCGCCGTCCTCGGCGAGCGCCACGCGGTAGCGGTCGCTCTCGATGAGTCGGCCCGCCACGGAGGCGGCGGGGGCGAGCGGCTTTGGCTCGCCCGGAACGATGGCGTAGGTTCGGTAGCCGACCGACGGCACGCCCTCTGCCAGAATGCGCAGCTTGCGGACGCCGTCGACGGTCACGATCTGGGACGGCGCCTCCTTCCCGCTCCTTGCGTCCCGCACCCGCACCTCCGCCGGGCCGTCGTACGGGAGGTCGGCGACGTCGGTTCGGCTCCCGCCGAGGGGGTTGAAGACGAAGAACGTGGTCGCCGGACCCTTGCGGATCTGCGCGCCGAGCGCGAGCGCCGCGTCGCGGTGCAGCGCGTCGACGTAGGCCGCGATGCGATCCGCGACCGCGCGCTGCCAGTCGCGCCGCTCCACGTCGGAGACGGCCTCGCCGCCGTTGAGCATGTTGTGCTCCCAGTAGAGGCCGAGATCGTGGAACGCGCCGTCACGCGCCTCGGTGCGGGACGCCATGAAGCCCCGGTCGTGCAGGCTCACGAGGGTCGCCATCGCCTCCGCCGCCCGGAGCCGCTCCACCGCGCGGCAGACCGTCGAGGTCGCGCCCTGGACGATCGCGGAGGCCAGCTCCCACTCGTTGCCGAACGTGACGGACTGGGTCGGCAGCCCCGCGCCGTAGGTGCGCTCGAAATCCTCGAAGAAGTCGATCTCGTTGGAGACGATCACCCGGCGGGTCGCGTCGCTCTTCTCCCGGGCGGCGAGGGGGAAGAGGTCGGTGGTGGTCTTCAGGTTGTCCCAGCCCTGGCCGAACGCGCCGACCACGCGGTAGGGGTAGCGTGCGAGGAAGGCGGGGTCGCGGTCCACGAACTCGACCGCCTCGAACGGGTACCGCGCCTCCGCGTACCCGCCGATCCCCTCGTTGGCGTTGGGCTTGCCGCCGAAGAGCTTGCCGTAGGCCTTGTACCGTTCCAGATTCTTCGGCTCGATCTTCGGGACGCTCGCGGAGAGCGAGTGCCACTTCATCAGAATGCGGCTCCCGTCGGGGCCGATCCACCAGTAGATCTCGCGCTCACGGTCGCCCGCCGAGGGCGTTCTTGAGACGCAGCCGCACACCCCTCGCCAGCTGTAGCGCGCCCCCGCCCCGGCCCAGAGCGCGCCGAGGCCGTAGGGAAGGGTCTGGTTCTCCATCGCCACCGCGAGGGGGAACCGCAGGCCGTGGCGCCGCTCGATCCGGCCCGCGTAGTACAACCCCCGGAGGACCGCCTCCGCCGGCGCGCCGCCGTAGACGCCCACGAGGGTGTTGAGCGGGACCGAGAGGTGCCCGTCGCGGAGCCGCCCGACCAGCCGCTCGAACTGCGCCGCCGTGCGGTTCCGCTCGTAGGTCCACATCCAGATCGAGCCATCGAAGTTGTAGCGGGCCTGGTGGTCGCTCGGGCTGCCCGCCGTGGCGTCGATGAGGTCGAGGTAGTAGTCGGTCGTCTCGAGGAACGCGTCGCGGTACTGCGCCTCGGTGCCCGACCACATGTAGTCCGTGTGGTCGTCGGGCGCGAGGTAGATGCGCTTCGGCCCGACCTGCATCGGTGTCGGCGACCCGAGAACCCGCGAAAGCGGCCCCACGAAGGCCATCGCGGCGCCCGCCTTGAAGACCGTCCGACGCGAGAGAAGGGGGCCGAGGCCCATCTACTTTCCGCCCGTCATCACGATGCCCTTGACGAACGAGCGCTGGCCGACGAAGAAAAGGATCACGATGGGGACCATGACGAGCACCGAACCCGCCATGAGGAGGTGCCACTTCTCCGCCTGCAGCGCGGTGTAGGTGCGCAGGCCGACCTCCAGGGTCTGCTTGTCGGCCTCGTTCAGGTAGAGCAGCGGACCCATGAAATCGCGCCAGGCGCCCATGAACGAGAAGACGCCGACGGTGACGAGGGCGGGCTTCGAAAGCGGGAGCAGGACGCGCCAGAACACCGTCCACCAGCCCGCGCCGTCGAGGAACGCCGCCTCGTCGAGCTCGCGCGGGATGCCCAGGTAGAACTGGCGCAGGAGAAAGATGTTGAACGCGCCGCCGCCGAAGAACGCGGGCACGATGAGCGGCTTGAAGGTGTTCACCCAGCCGATCTGCGCGTACATCACGTAGGTCGGGATCATCGTGACGATGCCGGGGAGCATCATCGTCGCGAGCAGCACGAGGAACAGCCGGTCGCGCCCCGCGAACTCGATCCGGGCGAAGCCGAACGCGGCCATCGCGCTCGTCATCACCACCCCCACCGTCGAGGTCACGGCGATGAAGGTCGTGTTCCGCAGGAACAGCGCGAAGCTCACGTTGGGGTTCTGCAAAACCTCGCGGAAGTTCGCGAGCGTCGGCTGGCGCGGCCACGCCCAGAGGCTGGTGGTCGCGACCTCGCTCTGGTCCTTCAGGGCCATCGCGAGCATCACGTACAGCGGCATGAGGAAGAGGGCGACGCCCACGACGAGGATCGCGAGGGTGAGACCGCGCGACCCCCGCGCCGCCAGCACGGAACGGCGCGCGGCGGCGCGGGCCTCGCGGAGCTTCAGAGGCTCGAGCGCGACCGCCACCGCTACTTCGCCCCCTCGTAGTAGACCCAGCGGCTCATGCGGAGCTGAAGCACGGTGAAGCCCAGGATGACGAAGAACAGGACCCAGGCGAGCGCGGAGGCGTAGCCCATGCGCAGGCTGAGGAAGGCCTGCTTGTAGAGGTGGAGCATGAAGAAGGAGGTCGCGAGGTTCGGCCCGCCGTCGGTCATCAGAAGCGCGCTGCTGAAGACCTGGAAGCTGCCGATGAAGCCGGTGATGAGGCTGAAGAACAGCGTCGGCGAGACCATCGGCAGGGTGACGTTGCGGAACCGCTTGAGGGGACTCGCCCCGTCGAGCGTCGCCGCCTCGTAGAGGTACTGCGGCACGTTCTGGAGTCCCGCGAGCAGGATCACCATGCCCGCCCCCGCCCCCCACACCGACATGAGGACGAGCGAGAAGAGGGCGGTCTTCTCGCTCCCGAGCCAGTTGACCCGCCCCGTCGCGTCCGCGAAGGGCGACAGGAGCCGGTCGAGCGCGAGCGCGTGGCCGACCGGGCCGTAGACGAGGCCGTTCAAAATCCCGCCGTCGGGCTGGAACACCTTCTTCCAGATGAGCGCCGACGCGACCGCGCTGGCGAGCGAGGGGAGGTAGTAGCAGGTCCGCCAGAGCGGCATCCCGCGCACCTTCGCGTTCAGCAGCATCGCGAGGCCCAGCGACGCCGCCACGCCCAGGGGAACGGCCGCGAGCGTGTAGACGAGGGTGACGCTGAGCGACTTCCAGAACGCCGGGTCGAACGTCGTCGCCTCGACGTAGTTGCCCGCGCCCCGCCACCGCGCGGGGCGGATGATGTCCCAGTCGGCGAAGCTCATCAGGAACGAGAGCGCCATCGGACCGGCGGTGAAGACGAGCGTGCCGACGAGCCAGGGGAGGATGAAGAGGTAGCCCGCGCGGTTGTCGCGCCGCTGGCGCGTCGTGCGGCGCCGACCCCGCTCGGGCGCGTAGATCCAGGCGCCGAGCGTCGCGATCAGGAGGACGCCGAAGAAGCCGCCCTTTCGCCAGTCGAAGACGGGAAGCCGCTCGTCGTGGCGAAGCATGTCGAGCCGCTGCTGGGCGAGCCGGTTCGCGGGCGGCATCGCGTCCTTCGCCTGGGCGGTTCCCCGGAAGACCAGCTCGTGGGTCTGGCTCCCGATCCCGCCGACCTCGGGCCAGTAGATCGACGTGGGCGAGAAGACCACGTAGGGCGCGGCCTGGTCGGTGACGATGCGGTTGTGCGGGACCTGCTGGTCGGCTGGGGTGTGGGGGCCGGGAATCCACGGCTCGCTCCGTGCCAGCTCGCGGATGGCGGGCTGCGCGACGCCCGCGCGGGCCATCGCCATCATGCCGGGCGGCCCGGCCATCCACTGGGTCAGCAGCCAAGCCTCTTTCGGATGCTTCGTGCCCTTGAGGATGCAGTAGCCCGAGCCGCCCGTCGGGTAGGCGCGCCGGCCGTGGGCGTAGACGGGCGCGAGGGCGATGTCCCAGTCGAACGCGCCCTTGGTGCCCGGCCGCAGCTCCTTGCGCAGGTCGGGCACCTCCCAGATGCCGCTCTGGAACATGGCGACCTTCTGCTGGGTGAAGAGCTGCCGCGCGTTGCTCTGCATCACGTTCGTGATCTCCGTGTCGCTCGGCATCCAGCGGTTCACGAGGGCGAGATCGGAGGCGAACTGGGTGGCCCGGACGATCCGCGGGTCGTCGTAGAGAACCTTCGTCGGGCTGGCGGAGTCGTCGACCGGCCGCGCGCCCATCTGGAGGTAGAGCATGTCGCGCAGGAGCTCGCGCCAGGCGGCGGCGTAGCCCCACTGGCTCGGCCGCTCGCCCCTAGCCTGCCGGGTGAGGCGGTGCATGCACCAGAGGAAGTCCTTCTCGCGAAGCTCGGGCCGTTCCTTGAAGTCCCAGGTCCAGGCGCCGTCGGGGTACGGGACGCCCGCCTCGCGGAAGAGCCGCTTGTTGTAGAATACGTTCGCCTCGGGAGCGATGTCTCGCGGGAGGACGTAGAGCTTGCCGTCGATGGAGTGCGCCTCGACGATGTTCCGGTAGTACTTCGAGAGGTCGAAGCCGGGCGTGAGGGGGAAGAACCGGTTCAGGTCCCAGAGCGCGTCGCGGCGGGCGAGCCGCTGGAAGTTGCCGGGGTCCATCATCGCCACGTCGGGGGCGACGCGCGCCGCCACCTGCGCGATGAGCTTCTCGTGGTAGTTGGCGGTGACCGTCTCGAAATCGACCTGGATGCCCGGATGCGCCGCCTCGAAGCGGCGGACCTCCCCGCGCAGCACCTGCGCGTTCACGTCACCGTCCCACACGACGAACCGGAGGGTGACGTCGGCCGAGCCAAGGCAGGCGAGCGCGAACAGGAGCGCGATCCAGAAAGCCCTCATCGCGCCTCCCCGAAGGCGCCGACCCGGCTGCGAGGCCCCGCGTCCGGAGGCGGGGGCATCGGCCCCGAATCCTCCACCCGCCCCCCCATGTCCATGCCTCGGGATTGCCACTCGGCGAAGCCGAGATCGTAGGCGGCGGATCGGTCAGGGCGCTTGAACCGCTCCCAGAGGCGGCACCGCAGGAGGACCGGCGACGACCGAACGTCGCCGTAGCGATTGCCCTCGAACTCGACGTGCGAATCGTCGAGCAGGGCCATCTCGTCGAGGATGATGGGAACGCCCTCGGCGAGCCAAAGGTTGGCCTCGACCTTCGTGATCCTCGGCGGCCAGGCGAGGCTCCGCTGCTCGCCCTCTAGCCGAGAGAACATCGCGAGGCTTCCGGCGGACGAGCCGTCCGGCAGCTTCGTCGAACCCCCTCCGCAGAGGGCGAAGACGTTGTTCCGGACGACGTTTCCGCGCCCGAAGTGCTCGCAGAAGGCGTGGGTCGAACAGTGGTGGACGTGGTTGCCCTCCACCAGGATGAGCGAGCTTCCCTCGTCCAGGTAGATGCCCTGCCCGCCGTAGACCGCCGACTCGACGTGGTGGACGTGGTTGCCGCGCACGACGGTGCCGGGCTGGACGCCGAGGGTGTAGATTCCTCCCAGGTCGGACAGCCCCGCACGGAGGGCGAGGTGGTGGATGTGGTTCGCCTCGATCCGGTTGTCCCGCGAGACGTTCTCGCCGAAGCCCCACACCCAGCCCACGGAGACGCCGGTGTAGGTCACGTCGCAGATCTCGTTGTGCGCGATTTGGTTGCCCGCCGAGTGGGCGGTCACGATCCCGCAGGCGCTGGGCCAGACGTGGCCCGCGCTCTCGATGCGATTGTCGACGAACGCGTTGCCCTCCGTTCGCCGGTGCGGGGGCGAGCTCGCGCCGTCGGCGACGATGCCGCCCGCGCCAAGGTCGTGGAGGTGGCAGCGCTCGACGCGGTCGCTCTGGCAGCCTTCGTAAAGCGAGACGCCGTACCAGCCGACGTGGCGGACGGTGCAGCCTTCGAGGGCGCAGCCCCGCGCGTGGGCGAGGTGGAGGGCGCCTGGCACGTGGAGCGCGGCCTGGGGCGAGTTGCCCCACTCGTGCTCCGCCCAGTCCGGGGTCTGGATCCGCAGGTGGTCGAAGGAGTCACGTTGCGTCCAGCCTTCGCGCGGCGTCTCGGGATCGTAGAAGACGCCGTAACCCTCGGGCTGGCTCCAGTCGGCGTGCTCGAAGGCGAGACCCCGCACGGTCACGTTCTCGACCGGCCTCCCCTCCTCGCCCACGATCCGGAGCAGTTGGCGAAGGCGGGGCACGACCACGCGCGTGGTTTCGGGGATTTCGCCCGGTAGGGGCAGATAGGTCAAAGTGCCGAGGGCACGGTCCAGGTACCACTCGCCGGGCTCGGTGAGCGCCTCGGCCACGTTCTCGAGGTGGTACTTCGCGTACCGCCCGCTCCAGGAGTCGACGAGCGTGAACACCGCATGGCGGCTCGACGTCAAGAGGCGCGTCTCGGGGTCGAAAGAGGCGACGGGAAGGCGGCTGTCGATCCAGAAGTGGGAGACCACGACGTCGACGTCCTCCAGGTTTCGCCAGGGCTGGAAGTCGCCCGGCGCGGAGACGAACCGGTTCTCATTGCCGAACAGAACCACGTTCTGGGGATCGCTTCCCGGCGCCGACTCGATCCAGAAGTGGCCCGCCTTGGGCAGCCGCGGCCGTGGACGGCGCGCGCCCTCGACGAACAGCGAGCGCCACGGGCCGATCTCCGCGAGAAGCCCCGACACGTCGGCGGTCCAGGCCACCCTTCCGTTCGACTCGACGATCTCCCAGCCTTCGATCTCGACCCCGCCCGAGAAGACCGGCGTTCCCGCACCGTCCGACTCGATGAGAAGATTGCCATCGGATGGACCCAGGCGGATGGGCTCCGAAAGCGCGTACTCCCCCGAAGCGATCTCGATCCGCGCCTCCGACAGACCGAGAGACCGTCGCGACCGCAAGGCGGCCTCGACCGTCGCGACCGAGGTTCCCGGCGTGATGCCGTCGCGGGCGTCGTCGCCCGAAGGGGAAACATAGAACGTCGTTGTTCCCATGGCGTTGTCTATTCGGCGGGCGGCTCGTTCCAGGCGTCGGGATGGTAGCCCGACCACCTCACGAACCAGTCCCACCGCTTTCGCAGGTCTGCGCTCAGCACAATCTGTGGATACCGCGCGCGTACGCCGTAGAGCGGGCTCGTCGGCGCAAACCGGTAGTCGTGGCGGCTCGGATCGCGCAACCCGGGGTCGAGCCTTCGCGGGTCGACCTCGGAGTAGGTCGCGGGCGCCCGCCAGCCTTGGACGGAGGCCGCGCGTGCGGCCAGATCGCCCTTGCGGTCGTCGTCCTTGATCCACCGGTCCTGGAGCCGGTCGACCGTGGGACTCCAGAACACGTTGTTCCGGCCCCGGTAGACCAGCGGCTCGCGTTTCGACCACTCGGCGCCCCGGATGTCGTCGATCATGCCGAAGTTCGAGACGTTGGGTCCCGCGACGAAGACGTTCGCCTCCGCGACGTTCGCCCCGGCGGTGATCTTCGCCATCGCCGCGTGGACGTCCGTACGTCCGAACCACCGCAGGCCGTAGAGGACGGTGTTGCCGCCTTCCCGAACGTCCGAGTACAGGATCGAGTTCGTCAGCGTCGTCGGGCCATGCTCCCAGAGCCTAAGCTGGGCGTCTCCCGGCCGGCCGGCCGCAAGAAGCAGCCGATCCGCGACGAACGGCCCCTCGCAAAGCTCGAACTGGAGGTTCGCCGTGTTGCCGATCGCCGTGAGGTCCCGAACGTCAACGTCGCGGCAGTGGACGTCCCACCACGCGCCCATGGTGCAGTTGCCCACCGCCTCATGGCCGCGGATCGTGTGGCGGGTGGCCTCGTGCATCTTGAAGCCGCCCGTGTAGTAGCCAAATTCCCGCGCGCGCCAAAGCCGCCACACGTTGAAGTTCGTCACGTTCCGCTCCCAGAGAACGTCGGACGACTTGCCGCTCGCGATCCCCGAGCCCCCGTTGAAGGAGAACTCCGAGTCGCGCACCGTCCACCGGTCGCCGTCGATGTGCAGCCCGGTCTGGGCGGACCAGAGAACCTTGCAACGGTCGATCAGCACATCGTTCGAACGGAGCTCGGGGTCGATGGAGAACCGGATCGCGTTGTTCGCCCCAAAGTCCCCGTCGTCGTTCGCCACGCTCGTGAACGTGACGTTGCGAATCACGACCCGGCTCTTCCCGCGAAGGTCGAGCAGGTTTCTTCGCACCGAGACCTCGACGGCGCCGAGCTTCTGATCGGGCAGGGGACGGAAGAAGACGCTCCGATCACCCTCCGGGCGCTCGGTCACCCCGAACTCGCCTGGCCCCAGCACGGTCGCGGGATCGCGCCGGTCGAGAAATCGATAGGAGACCCTCCCCGGCTTGGCCGGGTCCTGGACGATCCCCTCGACCGCGTACCGCTCCAGAATGCGCGGCATCAGCGGCTTGCCATCGACGAACGCGAGCTCGCTCCGGTGGCCGACGAGCCCCTTGGCGCTCCAGGAGTAGCCGAAGTTCCCCCAGCGGTAAGGCCAAGGATGACGATAGAGGCCGCCGACGCGGGTCCACTCCGAGAGCGGGAACGCGTCCGCGCCCGTCCAAACGACCTTGCCCCTCCCCTCGATCACCAGGAGCGTGTCGGCGACCTTCCCCTCCCGCCAGTCCAGGCCGAGCACCGCCTCGCGGTACGTGCCCGGTTGGATGACGATCCGGGTTGGAACGCCGCGCGCGAGGCTTTCGCGAGCCTCCGCGAAGCCCGCCACAAGGCTCTTCACCGCTCCCCTAGGATCGACCACGACCGTCGCCCGGATCGACCGTTCGTCCACCTTGGCGCCGGTCGCCAGGACGGAGGTGGCGCCGGAAGGCGAGGGGGAAACGGCGGCGAGCGCGATCATCGGTCGTCAAAAGGAGTCGGCGGACTCTTTCGAGGCCCGCCGGGGGAAAGGCTCCCGCAGGAGAGGCTAGGGACTCTTGGGCGGCTGCTCGCCGCCCTTGGGTAAGTGGGCCCGAACCTCGGGCGAGAGGCTCCCCACGTCCGTCGGCTTGAACATCTCCTTCTCCGCATCGGCCCGCGTCTTCGGAGCCGGGTCGGAACAGCCCGCGAGGACGGCGGGGCCGAGGCAAGACGCCAAGGCCGCCACCACGACGACTCTCAGTCTCGCAGACCGTCCCATAGGTTCTTGCTCGGCTGGTTCACGCCGTCCGGGTTGGTCTGGATGGGGTCCATGCCCTTCGCATGGCCGTCCGCGAAGACGATGTTGGACTTCTTCTGGTAGGGCGCGGAGACGCCGCCCGCGCGGCCTTCCATGATCTTGCGCTTCGCCTCGCTGTCGTCGGTCCGGGCGCCGTTCGGGCCGAAGGAGACGCCTGAGTTGTCGGGCGCCGTGAGGAAGTTCTTCGAGACGTCCTGAATGTTCATCAGCGGGAACGACATCGTGTTGCCACCGGACCAGTGCCACGCGCAGTCGACGTTGAGCTGGGGAGCGAGGAGAACGGTCTCCGCCGGATGGGTGACCGCCGTCGACGACATGGCGGGGAGGTTGCGCCACGAACCGTTGTTCGCGGCGATCGGCCCGCGCTCGACGCCCTGGACCTGGTCCGTCCAGGCGACGGAGTTCGAGGCGTAGGAGACCGCGGCCCCGGTGACCGTCGGATCGGTCGCCTTGCTCGTGTCGACCGCCGACTTGAGCAGGTCGAAGGTCTTCATGTAGGGAAGCAGCCTTCCCGGCCAGTAGAGCTTCTTGCCCAGCGCGGTGTCCCATCCCTCGGCGCCGCCCTCCCAGTAGGAGTGGCAGAACCAGACGTCATCGGAGTCTCCGATGTAGATCTGGCCGGCGAGCCCGAGCTGCTTGATCGACGAGAGGTCGGCGGTCTTCTTCGCGGCGGCCTTGGCCTGCGCGAAGACGGGGAAGAGGATGGCGGCGAGGATCGCGATGATCGCGATGACGACGAGGAGTTCGATGAGGGTGAATGCGCGTTGCTTCATTGCATACTCGATTTAGGATTCTAAGGAGTCGGACAAGGACCCGTCGAGGCGCGTTGGAGCACCTCGGGAGCCGGAACGGCGAACGGGAGGGGGAGACCGTCTCCCCTTAAGGAGTGAAGAAGGGTCTGGACGGCGAACCGTCCAAGGTCGTGGATGGGGACCTCGATCGACGAGAGCGACGGCTGGAGAAAGGCCGACTCGCGCTCGTTGTCGATGCCGAGCACCGAGAGGCGCGAGGGAACGTCGATTCCCAGGGCCGCGGCGGCATCGAGGACGGCGCGCGCCATCGCGTCGCTGCACGCGAACACGGCGGTGGGAGCGGCCTCCGCCATCCAGCCCCGGAGCGTCTCGGTGAGATCCTCTCGATCCCACCCCTTGGTCAGCCTCCAAAGGGGCGGGAAACCGGGAACGCGGTCCTTCATCCACGCCTCGTACGCGCAGAAGCGCGCGCGGGCCACGTCGTCGTAGCTGAGGGCCTCCGCGTCCGTGGGCTCGACCTCGTAGGCGGGACCGGCGACGTAGGCGATGCGCCGGTGGCCCAGATCGAGCAGATGGTCCAGACCGCGCTCGACGATCACGCGCTCGTCGCTCGCGACCGACAGAACCCCGTCCGGAATGTCGAAGGTCCGGGCCACGACGACCACCGGAAGCCCCGCCCGGGCGATGAGGGCGGGACGCCGGTCGTACCGATGGGCGCACATGATCAGCCCGTCGATCTGACCGTTGAGGAACTCGCCCGCCTCGGCGCTCTCGCGGATGGCGCGAGGAAAGTGCATGACCTTGTACCGGCTCAGGTCGGCCTCCCTGAGGATCCCCGCCCAAAGCCGGTCGGAGAACGTGCCCACCTCGCGACCGTCGCGCTCGAAAGGATCGGTGGCGCACACCCCGATCGTCTTGGTGGAACGCTGCCGCAGTCCGTTCGCCGCGTAGGAGGGAACGTAGTTCAGCTCCTCGATGGCAACCTTGACGCGCTTGATGGTGTCCGCCGAATAGCCGGGAGTCTGGGAAACGACGTGGGAAACCGTCGTGACCGACACCGCGGCCCGCCGGGCCACGTCCTTGATCGACGGTTTCTTAAAGGCGCGCTTCTCTGTCATGACGAACTTCCCAAACCAATTTGATTGGATTCTAGCACACGTTTGGCGAAACTCCAAAGCTTTTCCAAACTATTTTGGAAAACGTGCGGTAGAGTCTCCGCAGGACGGCTTCCCGCCCCCTACGGCCATGCGAGCGAGCGTCGAGATCGTCACCTATCAGGAAGGCCGCGTCTCCTCCCGACGATCCTCGGAAGACCGGACGCTCGCCCAGGGAGGCGGGGCGAGCGCCTCCGTCGAAGCCCGTTCGGAGGGCTTCCTGGCGCTTCGAGCCGAGACGGGCGAGCCGGTCTCGCAGTTCGGAGTCGACCTCCTTCTCGCCTGGCCGGAATGGACCGGCGGCTACGTCCTGGTTCCCGGCGCGGTGTACGACGGCAACCGCTTCCGCGTCCTCGACCGGCCCTACCCTCCCATCTACGACGGCGAGGAGGCCCAAGACACGGAACCGGCGATCACCGACCTCCCGAGGCTGCCCGCGTTCCACCTTCTCGCGGGCGACGGCAGCCTGCCCGCGATCGGACTCTGGGATCGTGAGCGCGGAACCGCGCACCTCGTCGCGTTCCCGGCGGAAACCGACCTCGGACCGGTCGGACTGAGGGTGGAGGAATCCACGTCGGGCGTTTCCGTGCGGCTTCAGTTCCCCGGCGTTCGCCACGACGGACGCTTCGCGATGGGCCGCACGGACGTCCCGAGCGCCGACCGTGGCGCCTCCGTCGAGGCGGGCTGGTCGATGGAGGCCCGCGTCGTCGTCGAGAGCGTTCCCGCGGCCTCCGTGGCCGATCTGTTCGAGGCGATGGACCGACGCCGGCACCGGTGCGTGCCTCCGGGCCTTCGCCGGGAGACACGCCCCCTCTCGTCCGTCGCGGATCTCGTGATCCGAGACATGGCGGAGCGTCTCTGGCGTCCCGAGGAAGGCTTCTTCGCGACGCTTGACCGGGACGAGGGCATCGATTTCCAGATCGGCTGGGTCGGCGGGGGGATGGGGACGCTGGCCCTCGTCGAGTCCGACGACCCCGAACTCGCCGCCCGCGCCCGCCAGAACGTCGACTTCGAGTGCGCGACCATGCAGGCGCCGAGCGGCTTCTTCCACGGCGGCTATCGCCGGGGGGTGGTCTGCGGCGACGGCTTCGACCATCCGCACGCCGAGCACTGGGGCATGGTCCGCAAAAGCGGCGATACCCTGCTCTTCCTCATGCGACACATCCTCTGCGAGGCCGAGCCGCCGGAGACTTGGAGAGCCGCCGCACGGCGGTGCGCCGAAGCCTTCGTCCGAGCCTGGGCGGATCAAGGACAGTGGGGCCAGTTCGTCGACGTTCGCGACGGGCGCGTCGTCGTGGGCGGCTCCGCCTGCGGCGGAACGGCGATCGCGGGACTGGCCCTGGCGTCGCGCCTCTTTGGCGAAGGAACGTTCTTGGCCACCGCGGCGGCGGCGGCCGACCGGTACGCCAGCGGCGCCCTGCGCAAGGGCGTGCTCAACGGCGGCCCCGGCGAGATCCTCAAGGCGCCCGACAGCGAGTCGGCCTTCGGGCTCCTCGAGGGCTACGTCGTCCTCTGGGAGACGACCGGAGAGCGGCGCTGGCTCGAGCTCGCGCGGGAAACCGCCCTCCAGGCCGCGTCCTGGGTCGTGCCCTACGACTTTCCCTTCCCGCCCTCCTCGACCTTCGGACGGATGGGCATGCTCTCGAACGGCACGGTGATCGCGAACGTGCAGAACAAGCACAGCGCGCCCGGCATCTGCACCGCCTCCGCGCTGCCGCTCCTCAAGCTCTTCCGCGCGACCGGCGAGCGGCGCTGGCTCGATCTCGCGGTCGACATCTCGCACGCCTTGCCCCAGTACGTCTCGACCGCCGAGCGCCCCATAAGGGCCGACGACGGCCGCGACCTCAAGCCCGGTTGGATCAACGAGCGCGTCAATCTCTCCGACTGGGAGGCCCCGGGACGAGGCCCGGGCGAGGTGTTCTACGGCTCGTGCTGGGACGCCGTGTCCGTCCTCCTCACCGAACTCGAGATGCCGGGAGTCTACGTTCAGCCGGCGACGGGACTCGTCGCCTGCGCGGACCACGTGACGGCCCGTCTCGACGGCGGCACCCTCACCGTCGCGAACCCGACCGCCTTCCCCGCCCGGCTCCGCCTACTGATCGACGAGGAGCCCGCCCGGCCATTGGGCGAACTGTGGTGGAGGAACGCGACCTCTCTGGAACTCGATCCCGGAGAAACCGCCTCCCTCCCGCTTCTCGGCGCTTAGGCCGACACCCTGCACCGCCCTGAAACACCATGGAACGCTCCTACCACGCCGACATCCGCATCGGGACCATCGCGCCCCTGGCGTTCGGCGCCGACTATCTCCGGCAGATCCTTCCCCACGGCTTCGAGTCGTTCGAACTGAACGCCTGGATGCACGTGGGCGACCTCGATCTCGCGGAGTGCGCCAAGGAGGCGCTCGACGCCTGTGGCGACCGGGCGGTCGTCAGTTCCATCGGAGTCTACGGCAACCCCCTCCAGGACGAGGAGACCCGCGCCGACTGGGCGCGCCTGATCAGGGCCGCGCCGGAGTTCGGGTGCGACGTCGTCTGCGGCTTCGCGGGCGCGCAGGAGGACCGGTCGGTGGACGCGAACATAGAGCGGTTCAAGGAGGTCTGGGGACCGCTTGCGAGGCTCGCCGAGGACGAGGGCGTGCGGATCGCCTTCGAGAACTGCGACATGGGCGGCACCTGGGAGGCGCCGAAGTGGAACGTCGCCCACAGCCCCCGAGCCTGGGAGATGATGTTCGACGCGGTCGACAGCCCCGCCCTGGGCCTGGAGTGGGAGCCTTGCCACCAGATGGTCTCCCTCGTCGAACCCATCGCCAACCTGCGCAAGTGGGTCGGACGGATCTACCACGTCCACGGCAAGGACGCCACGATCGACTGGGACGTGATCCGCGCGCAGGGTCTGCGAGGCGGAAAGAGCGTGGTGCACCACCGGACGCCCGGATTCGGAGACACGAACTGGACCGACGTGATCTCCATTCTGCGCCTCGCAGGCTTCCGGGGCGCGATCGACATCGAGGGCTGGCACGACCCCGTCTATCGCGATGAGCTTGAGATGACCGGCCAGGTCCACGCGCTGAACTACCTCAAAACCTGCCGCGGCGGGCCATTCGTGCCAAATCCCACGACGAAGTGACTCCCCTTGGGATCAAGCTCAGCGAACGCCTCGCAACCTCAGGACGCCCTCGTGCCCGCGCCGCGAAGCGATCCACCCGCCCGACGAAGGGAGGACGACGCACCGCCGAGCCCACCGGACGCGGTTGACTTTTTTCCTCCGAGCGGGCGGTGGGAGAGCGGCCCTCGCCTCCCTCCCCCCGTGCCCTCCGCGGTGGAAAGCTCGTCAACCATCCTTTCGCAGGTTGGGCCTAAAGACCCAACCTGCGAAAGGAAAATATTTTCGGACCGCGCCTCGCCCCACGATGCGCGGGCGATTCGCCGGACAAGGCCTGGGGTTCCCTCCTAGGATTGGGGCATCATCTCCCTATGAAGTCCGTCGTGCTCCTCTCGGGGGGGCTGGATTCCGCCACCTGCCTCGCGCTCGCCCGCGCGGACGGCACCGAGCCGCGCGCGCTCTCCGTGCTGTACGGCCAGCGCCACCGGGAGGAGATCGAGGCTTCGAAGCGGGTCGCGAAGGCGCTCGGGGCGGTGGAGCACAAGTTCGTGCGAGTGGAGCTCGACGCCTTCGGCGGCTCGGCGCTCACCGCCGACATCGAGGTGCCCAAGGATCGAGACGAGTCCCAGATGACCGAGATCCCGAGCACCTACGTGCCCGCGCGCAACACCGTGCTGCTCGCCCTCGCCCTCGGCTACGCGGAGGTGACGGGCGCGGAGGCGATCTACGCGGGGGTGAACGCCGTCGACTACTCGGGCTATCCCGACTGCCGCCCGGAGTTCGTGGACGCGTTCCAGAAGCTCGCGCGGCTCGCCACGAAGGCGGGGGTGGAGGGGCGGCCCATCGAGATCCGCACGCCGCTCATCCGCCTCACGAAGGCCGAGATCATCGAGCGAGGCCTCGCGCTGGGCGTGGACTACGGCATGACGCACTCGTGCTACGACCCGGTGGACGGGCGGGCGTGCGGGCGATGCGACGCTTGCCTCATCCGGAAGGCGGCGTTCGAGTCGTTGGGGATGCGGGATCCCGTTTTGGCCCCGGCGTGATTCGGTGAGTTTCCGGAGCACGGGTTACAGAGGCACAAACATCCTCTTGCACCCGTTCTTTACTTTGCCGGGCGGGCCATGCGCGCCACCTCGCCGCGATAGACCGCGTGGTCGCACTCGATGTCGTCCAAAGAGAAGATGCTCATGAGGGAGAGCGGGAACACGAACATATAACGTTCGCGCTCGCCGTCGTCGGCACGCAATTCGGACAGCGACTCGACGATCCTCTCCTCCAGCTTCCCCACACTTGTAGTGTAAGACTCATCCTCTAGAATCCCAGCAATTTTGCGTTTAAGCCCGCCTTTGGTGTCGAGAAGCGCAAGATCATAGACTCCTTGCGGATTATACGGCCATAGTTCTTACTACAAAGATTCGTTGTTTTCGCTTCGTCGGGGGGCATAGCAGTAAGATAGGAAAGTGAGAAAGTTTGCCTAAGGTCGACACGGTGGTCGTCGGCGCGTCCGCCGGCGGGGTCGAGGCGCTCAGCCGTTTCGTGGCGATGCTGCCGAAGGAGCTTCCGGCGTCCGTGTTGGCGGTGCTGCACATGCCGGAGGGCGGCACGAGCCTCCTGCCCTCGATCCTCTCGCGCAGCGGCCCGTTGCCTGCCCACCACGCGGTGCACGGCGAGGAGACGAAGACCGGCCGGATCTACTGCGCCACCCCTGGGCGGCACCTTCTCCTGCACGACGGGAGGATCACGCTCGTCAACGGACCCAAGGAGAACGGCTATCGGCCCGCGATCGACGTTCTCTTCCGCACCGCCGCCCGCTCGCGTCGAAATCGCGTCGTGGGCGTCCTCCTCTCGGGCATGCTCGACGACGGCACGATGGGCCAATGGGCGATCCGTCGCCACGGCGGCACGACGATTTGCCAGGACCCCGACGACGCCCTGTTCGGGGACATGCCCCGCAACGCCATCCAGGCGGGCGCGGCCGACCAGGTTCTCCCCCTCGACGCGATCGGCCCCGCGCTCCTGCGGCTCGTGGGCCGTGACGTCCCCGACCTTCCCGCTGACGACATGCCTGACCCCACCGAGCTTGGCCTTGACGACCTGAACCGCCTGGAGCATCGCGGCCGTCCGTCCTCCTTCGTCTGTCCCGAATGCCAAGGGACCCTCTTCCAACTCGCGGAGGAGGGCGTCACGCACTACCGCTGTCGCGTGGGCCACAGCTATATGCCCGACTCGCTCGCCGCGAACCAGGAAGGCGTCTTGGAAGCCGCCCTCTGGACCGCGATGCGTACGATCGAGGAGCACAACGACCTGCTGGGCAACCTGCTTGAGCGGGCGGAGAAGCGAGGCTTCGAGATCACCGCCAAGGGGTACCGGGCGAAGCTGGAGGAGGGGGCGTTCCGCCTCGGGGTGCTGCGCACCGCCCTCGGCCTGGGCCGTGGCCCCGCGAACCCCGGCGACCTCGCCGGCACCGACTCGGGACGGCTCGTCTAAGCCATGACCGAGAGCGTTCTGCCGTCCGAGGACCTGGAGAGGCTGCTGGCCTACCTCCGGACGAGCCGCGGGTTCGACTTCACGTCGTACAAGCGGACGACCCTGGGCCGACGCATCGAAAAGCGGATGCAGATCGTCGGCGTCGAGGGCTATGCCGCGTACGAGGAGTTCCTGGAGGTCCACGAGAACGAGTTCCAGGTGCTCTTCAACATGATCCTGATCAACGTCACGTCGTTCTTCCGCGACCCCGAGGCGTGGGAGTTCCTGGAGAAGACGGCCATCCCGGCGATCCTCGACCGGAAGGGCCCTGACGCGAACGTTCGGGTTTGGGTCGCGGCCTGCGCCTCGGGCGAGGAGGCGTTCACGATCGCCATGCTGCTCGCGGAGGCGATGGGCAAGGAGGCGTTCCGCGAGCGGGTCAAGCTCTACGCCACCGACCTCGACGAGGAGGCGCTCTCCACCGGTCGCGCCGCGACCTACTCGGAGAAGAGTCTCGAGTCGGTCCCTCCGCACCTGCGCGAAAAGTACTTCGAGCGCGTGCACGGGCACTTCGTGTTCGACCGCGACCTGCGCCGCACGATCATCTTCGGCCGGCTCGACCTGATCGGGGACGCGCCGATCTCGCGCGTCGATCTGCTGACGTGCCGGAACGCGCTCATGTACTTCAACGCGGAGACCCAGGAGCGGGTGTTGCGCCGGTTCCATTTCGCACTGACCGAAAACGGCTACATGATGCTGGGCCGGGCGGAGACGATGCTCAACAGCAGCGAGCTCTTCGCCGCCGTCGACCTGAAGAACCGGGTGTTCTCCAAGCTGCCCCGCGGCGGCCGCAATCGCGGCTTCGCCTTCGCGATGGACGGCGCCGAGACCCTGCGGCCCGAGCCGGACGGCATCGCGGTGCGCGAGGCCGCGCTCGACGCGATGGAGGACGCGCAGGTCGTGCTCGATTCCGCGAACCGGATCGCGCTCGTCAACGAGCGGGCGCGCCTGATCTTCGGCCTGAGCAAGCGCGACATCGGCGCCGCGTTCCACGATCTCGAGGTCTCGTTCCGACCGGTCGAGCTGCGCTCGGGCATCGAGCAGGCCCACGCCCAGCGCCGGGTGGTGCGGCACAAGGACGTGGCCTGGGCCACGGCGACGGGCGAGGCGCTCGCGCTGGACGTGGCCATCTCCGCGCTGCGGGACGGCAACGGCGAGTTTCTGGGGACGAGCGTCGTCTTCGAGGACACGACGGCTCTGCGTCGGCTCAACGGCGAGCTCAACACCTTCCGGCAGGAACTGGAGACGGCCTACGAGGAGGTGCAGAGCACGAACGAGGAGCTCCAGACGACGAACGAGGAGCTCCAGAGCTCGAACGAGGAGATGGAGACCACCAACGAGGAGCTCCAGAGCGCCAACGAGGAGCTGGAAACGATGAACGAGGAGCTCCAGAGCGCCAACGAGGAGATGGAGACGGTCAACGAGGAGCTGCGGGGGCGGTCGATCGACCTCAACGAGGCCAACGCATTCCTGGAGTCGGTGCTCGCGGGGCTGAAGGACGGCGTGATCGTCGTGGACGGCGACCTCAAGATCCTCGCCTGGAACTTCCGTTCGGAGGACATGTGGGGCCTGCGCTCCGACGAGGTGCTGGGCAAGCACCTGCTGAACCTCGACATCGGCCTGCCCGTGGACGAGTTCCGGAACCCCGTTCGCGCCTGCCTCACCCTGAACGAGGTTCAGACGGCGAAGGTGGAGGCCACGAACCGCCGGGGGCGCCGTTCGGAGTGCGACGTGACCTTCACGCCCCTGCGCAACGGCTCGAGGGAGGGCCGCGGGGTGATCATCTTCTGCGTCTGCGACGCGAAGGAGTGAGGGGAAGAGGAAAGGGATCAAGGAGCGACTCTTCCTCCTTCGTTCACCCCCTCGCCAAGACGAACTCTTTGCGCGTCTGGATCTCGTTCATGAAGTCGCGGACGATGCAGGTGACGATGGGTCCGGCGGAGGTCGGGCCGCCGTCGAGCACGAGGATGATCCGGAACTGGCCGTCGCCCCGTCGGTGGCCGTAGATCACGTTGCCCAGGCCGAGGCGGGCGGGCTTGGGGTCGCGCATGAACTCCGGCGAGGTGACCTTCGCCAGCTCCGCGAGGGAGCCCGGCACGAGCGTCGAAACGGGGCGCCCGACCAGCTCGTCCCAGCCGAAGCCGAACATCGCCTCCAGTCGGGGGTTGGCATAGCGGATGGTCGCCTCCTGGTCCCAGACGACGACGGCGTCGGGCAGGGCGGCGAGGGTGGCGCGGAAAAGCTCGGCGTGCGTGTGGTCCGAGGTCTGCTGGGCGTGGGTCTCGGCGTCGCGGCGGAACGCCTCCAGGCGCAGGTTCGCGGCTCCGATCTCGTCCCGCGCGAGCTGCTTGAGGGCGAGGGCGACCAGCTCGGTGCGGCTGAGCTGGCCGAGCTTGCCGCGGATGCGGACCCAGTAGCTGTTGACCGTGCTCTGGGTGATCCCCATCTTCTGGGAGATCTGGATGTCGGTCATGCCCTCGATGGCCGCCTCCAGGATCTCGTTCTCACGGGTCGAGAGCCTAGAGCGTTCGAAGATTTCCGGGGTCATCGCTAGGACCCCATTTTACACCTGCTCCTCGTCGACATAGCACCACCGCCACGACTCGCCGTTCTCGATGGAACGCATCGGCTTCGCGATCGCACGTGGGCGCCCGAGCGAGCAGCCTTTTAGCGGTCTCGAAGGATGGAAGCCGTGCGAGGTCGTCGCCTTCCATGTAGATCGCGATCGCGGTCGCGCACGGTTCGAGGCTCGAGATGGAGTCGGCCTCCTTGGCTTTCCGACGAACCGACGACAGAACCGGAAACAGCAGCGCCGCGAGGACGGCGACGACCGCCATGACGACCATCAGTTCGACTAGACTGTGTCCGGCGAATCGGTTCCCCTGCCCCCTCCGGGGGAGAGGGGGCAGGGGGCGAGGGGTCCGGGAACCCGACGAAAGCCGCGAGGGCATCGCCGCGAGCGTCGGCGGGAGGGTGTTCGACGCCTACAGAGATTCGCCGGACACAGCTTAGCCTGAATGCCTTGACTCTCATCGCAACGATCTGATTGGTGTTGCGGTTCTACCCCTTATGGCTTTCGAGATCGACCAAGGGCGTCATGCGCCCAGAGGTCCGGTCGGCACGAGGTGCTCCGAGGCGCGGCGCTTTCCCGGCGGAGCGGGCACGAAGCGGAAGTCGCGCACAACCACCTCGACGAGCCTGCCGTCGCGCGGCGGCTTGCCGTCTATAAGCCAGAGGTTGATCATCGCCTGCTCCTTGCCGGGATGGGGCACGCCCCGCGCGAAGGTGTGCTCCGCGAGGATCCTGCCGCCCGCCGTCCGGCTGGAGAAGGCCGCGCTCTCCGGCAGCCACTCGAACTGGTGGACGCTCCGGGCGAGCGGGGGAAGCTCGAAGCGCACGAGGTTGCCGAGGGCGTCGTAGGGCTGCACGACGAACTGCGCGTTCGAGCGCAGGGGGTCCTCCCACCGGGAGATCTCCACGTCCAGCTCCCGGTGCGCGTCGGCCTCGTCGTCGTCCCACGTGAAGAGTCCGAGCACGACCTGCGGGTCGAGTCGGTCGAACCGGCCGTCCACGGTGAAGCGGTACGTGCCGTAGCCGAGCGGCCGCTCCAGCACGACCTGGCTGCTCGTCCATGCGCCACCGCGTTTGGCGATCCGCAGGTGCAACCCCTTGGCGTCGACCCACACGTCGCGGGGATCGGGGGAAAAGACGTTCGGCCCCGGCCCCTGCCGTGCGCCGCCGGAGTCGCGGACCTCCCAGCGTTGCCCTCCGAAGTCGACGAGGCGCGGCGTGAGCGGAAGCAAGGCGAAGACCACAGCCTTACTTTAGCCGAAAAGGCCGTTCGAGACTAAGGCGCCTCGATCCACCACACGCGTTTACTCAAAGGACGCTACGGGGCCTTCACCCCGTTTGCCCTGGCCTTGTCCCGCATGGAGATCGCCCGATTCATGTTCGCGACGCCAGCTTCCCCAAGCCGGTGGATATTGGGTTCGTTGATGCTTGCGACCCGCGCGTAGTAGACGCGGGCCTCCTCGAATCGCTTCTTCTGCGCGAGGCAGAACGCGAGGTCGTAGAGGACGCACGGGTTGCCGTGCGAGAGTGCCTCCGCCGCCTTCAGATCGTCGAAGACCTCTGGCGGCGAGGAGCCAATATTTTGGTAGGCCCTCACGACATAGGCGCTCGCGAGGAGCGAGGCTTCGGAAGCATCCTCGTCCATTGGCAGCCGTAAGGACGGTCGGTCGCCGCCTGGATCTTCGGGCGTCCCCACCATTGCGACCAGGAGACGCCTCGCCTCGACCGTCCGGCCTAATCCTAGGAGGGCGATCGCCTTGGTCGCGCCGAACCGGCCTCTTTCCGCTTTGCCCTTCCAGGGCAGGGTTTCGGCCAAAGCGAGGTTATATCGCTTATTGACGAGGTAGGTTTCCGCTAGGATCTGGTGGTCTTCAATGCTCAACTCTGGGAAGAGAGTGCTCTCGAAAAGGGCGGCGGAGCGGGACGCCAAGCGCTCAGCGTCGGCGTAGCGGCGCGTGCGGAACGCCTCCCGTGCCTCCGTCTCCAGCTTAGACGCGAGATCGGACTTGGGCTTGTCGCGGATCAGCCTTTCGCGCTCCTCTTCGGTCTCCGGCCCCTGTCGGCTTCCCTGCCGAGCCGAGGTGATCGCGGTGAGGGCAACAAGGCCGAGAGCAAGCGTTCGGCGCAAGGAGTCGGTGATCCAGAGAGTTTTCATGGTTCTTACGGGATGGGCTTGTCGTGGGAGAAGCGGAAGTAGCCAAGGTCGCCGACTAGAAAGTAGTTCCAACTGGGGAACACCGACCTTCGAGAAGCGACCGTCGAATCCGGGCCCGTCTGGCGCAGATCGGTCGCCGTCCAGGACGTGCCGGACCAGACCGGGTTCGCTCGCGATCCCGTGGAGCCCATGATGCAGCCGGGGGCGAGCATGACCGCGGACAGGGCCAAGGACGCGGTGACGGCCAAGGCGCGTCGCCTTCTCGTCGCGGCCACCCCGCGCGGGCA
>CAXTOO010000033.1:0-1160 GCA_964245875.1 uncultured Fimbriimonas sp.
AACCCGTGAACGTCCGCGCCATGCGGTCCCAGCGCTCGTCGCGTGGCGTTCGTTCCGCGTCCGATTGGCGCTGGCCCCACCCCGTCAGCGCTGGGATCGGACTTCCTGAGCCAGACCGTTGAGGAGGGCCGCAAGCCGGCACCCCGCCAGCGCGACCCGGACCTCGCACGTCTCCCGCCACCTCGCCTCGTACTCCCCGCTCGGCGACTCTCCTAGCGAGATCCCGTCGTAGGCGGAGTCGACCGCCAGACCGTACGACTCCAACGCCCACGCCTTCGGGTCGGCGACGGCCACGAGGTCCGCGACGGCCTTCATCGGCACCTCGCGCTCCACGTCGTCCGCGACTTCCTCGATCCTCCCGTCGCCGTGGTTCGCAACCGGACGGATGGCGGCGTTCTCGGCCATGCACACGAGAACGAGAAGGATGCCCAACGCGAAAGCGAAGAGCGCCAGTCCCCCCATGCCGTGAAGGGCAAGGGAGATCCTGTCGAAGAGCCTCACGCCCAGCACCCGAGGCGACCGCCGAAGGTCTCGATCGTGGCGCGCTCGTAGGCATCCTCCTCCTCGTCCAGCAGGAGGAGGTCGAGGTCGAGCAGGTCCGCCGGGGTGATGGTGGAGAGGACCTCGCCCGTGAGGGGGTCCAGGTGGGGGCACTCCTCGCGGAGCGCGATCTCCGTCTCCCTTTCGGAAGGGGGTGGGGACGGCCCAGAGGCCGCCGTGGACGAGGGTCAGGGCGACGCTCGCGCCGGGGACGACGAGGGGGGTGCTGGTAGAATTTTCCATGTGAGTTCACGCTCACCACGGCTCCGAGGGATTCCAGTCCCTGCGGGGCCTTTTGCGTCCCGTGAGGGACACAGCTATTATACGAGATGCCAACCTGAATAGTAACTACTACCGTGCTACTATTTTTGCGTGGGTCTCACGTTGTCAATCCCGTGAGTCTTCCTGCAAGCCTTCGCGCGCTCGTCTCATGCGCTCCTCCCGACTTGCTCGACATAGGATTTATAATTAGGACCGTGAGCGAGCCACCCGACCCCACCGCAAAGCCAAAGCAGGCTGGTCCGGACTTCCACATGAGGCTCGGGGCCGAGAAGACGGAGTGGCAAGAGGCGGCGAAGGCGGAGGGGATCCACGTCCATGTCGGCGGGACCTATCTGTGC
>CAXTOO010000033.1:1170-3388 GCA_964245875.1 uncultured Fimbriimonas sp.
AAGGTCGTGCGGGACCACATCAAAAAGCAGAAGCGCAAGGCTTATAAGAGCTCCTGATCGATGGTAGCCCCACACGCGCCTCGAAGACCGGATAAGTTTCCTCGCAAACGGCGAACGGTTCTTTCCTCGCAATCGTCTAGGAATGTGTGAGCCGCCATACCGATCAGGAGCGCCGATGGAGCTGACCCGCTTCGACCACGCCGTCATGTCCGCCATCAGGCAGCTCGACGGCAACGCCTACGGCACTACGATCTGGCGCGCCGTGGACTTCATGCTCGGGAAGAGCACGAGCGTCGGCGCGCTCTATAAAACCCTCGACAAGCTGGAAGAGAGGGGCATGGTCACCACGCGCATGGGCGAGGCCTCCTCCGTGCAGGGCGGGCGCGCCAAGCGCTACTTCCGCCTCAACGGCGTCGGGGACGCCGCGCTCGAAGCGGCGAACGCCCAGGCCGAGCGCATCCTGGAAGGACAGAGGAAGGGGCTCGGCGGGCTCAAGGGGGCGTTAGATGCCTGAAGACGCAGAGCGACCGCTGAGCGTGGACCAGATCGCGAGCTTCCTCGGCCATGAGCGCATGCGATCGCTTAGGGAGCGGGCGCTGTGCGAGGCTGGCATCGCGGAGGTCGACGGGGTCTTTCATTCAAGCGATCGCACGACTCGCTGGTTCGCCGGCGACGCGGGCACCGGCAAGACGGTCGTCCTCATCGAGCGGCTCGGGAACGAACTCGTCTACGAAGAATTCCTACGTAGCGAACTGAAAAGCGCGGCCGACGCGATAAGCGGCTCGAGCTCGCGCCCAGCCCGCCCCATGCGCTTCCTCGTGCGCGCCATCACAAGGCACAACGACGAGCTCGTGGACGTGCTGGAAGAGCGGTTCGCGGAGGTGGTGGACGACCTCGGCCCGCGCTACGCCCAGGCGTGGTACATGTGCCAGATCGTGCGCCTCGCGTGGCCCGCGCTCGCGACGTTCTGGTGTTGGGCGACGAAGGTCGGCCTCTTCGCCTTCGCGGCGAGAGGGTGCCGGTGATTGCGGCGTGCCGGAGGGCGGCGCCGCTCGCGTTCCGAGCGGTCGGGCACGCGGCCTTCCTCGCCATGGTGCTGGACTATCCCTGGCTTATCGGAACGCTGACCGGGTCCCAAGCTGACTTCGCCTCGCCCTTGCGCGCGCTCTGCGAGCAGATCGTGTGGGTGTTCGCCTTCGTCTGCATCTTAGCGCTCGCCGCCTACGACGGCGTCGTGGACGGCCCGGCTTGGTACGCACTCGCGACGGTCGGCACAGAGGAGCTGGACTCCATCCGAGAGCGTTACGCGGAGATGCCGGCCGGTACGGCATCCCGACGCTGGCTTCTAAGCCAGAGGTTTTCGCTCGTCCTTCGGCTGATCTCGAAGCGACGGCACGAGGCCGAAGCATCCGGAGACGCACGGTGACGAACGCGAGCGACGTGGCCGAGAGCGGCTCACCGTTTCCGCCGTGCGGGAGTGAGGTGAGGACGGGGAGGCCGAGGACGGCGTGAGCCCCGAGGGAAGCCACCTAGAGGACTTCAGGACGGAGATCCTGGCGACGACGGCGAGGATGCAGGAGGTCCTCTACGGCCACCACGTCCTGATGAGCGCGATGGACGAGGCGCACGCCGGGAGGGTGGAACGGCTGAAGGAACAGCTTCGGCGCACGAACGGCGGGGCGGTCCTCCGCCACCCATCGCAGGAAGACCGCACCCAGGAGCCGCCCGGCGAGGAGGAGTTGCGGCAGGCCGCTGAGGAGTTCATGGAGAGGGAGGAGGCCGCGCCGACCCGCATCGCCGACGCGGCGGCCGTTGTGTTCGCCCACGCGCTGTTCGAGGAGCTGGTCCACAATATCCTCGACCTCGACTACGCCGCGAACCCGGCGACGTGGGAAGAGGAGCTCGGACGCCAGAGGGTGCCCTACGCCGACGTGACGGCGCTCGGCGCGGACGGGGCGCGCGCCATCGCCTGGGCGGCGGTCCGCCAGGACATTGGGCGCAAGCACCCCCTCTCCAAGAACGTCAGGGCGCTCGTCGACCGGTGCAGCCGGGCGGACGGCCCCGAGTGCAGCCGCGTCCTCGCCGCCTGCGGGGCGGACTTCGGCCGCGTCCAAGAGGTAGACGAGCTCAGGCAGGCCCTTGTCCACCGCCCAGGGAACGTCACCCACGTGCCGGACGTGTACGGAGTGCTCGGCTATCTCGGAAGGACCGCAGCCAT
>CAXTOO010000033.1:3398-6199 GCA_964245875.1 uncultured Fimbriimonas sp.
CGAGCTCTCGGGGCGCTGTCTCTTCGGGTTCGACGTCACGATGCAAAGCTTACGGAACATGAGGGTAGGTTCGACGGACAAACCGCGCGACGAACCATCCCGCGGGGCCATCGGGTAAACGGTCCCAAGATGCTCGAGTCCGCCCTGGTCGCCGCCCTGAGCGCCTCCGCGCCGCTCGCAGTCGCCGGGGGCCTCGTCGTCAAGGCGCTTAACTCGGAGCCCGCGAAAGCCCTGTACTCGCAGGTAGCGCTCTACCTGGGGCCGTGGCACGAGCGGCGGGCCCTGATGATGAAGGCGGACAGCTTTCAGCTCGCCATCGAGAAGGTCCGCCGGAAGGCAGGACTCACCGACGAGGAGAGGAGGCTGCTGAACGCCGCGCTCCTCGGCTCGTCGCCCGACACACCGGCCCTCGAGCCTTCCGACCGCGTCGGCGACCGAGCCGTGGAGCGGCTTCGAGCGGAGGCGATCCAGGAGCAGGCGAATATGGAGGCGATCGTCGCGTCGTGCCTCGACCGCGTCACGGCGTCCGGCGCCACGCTCAGGAACGTGGATCCCGATTGGTTCAGCGACTTCTTCGACGCCTGCCGCCGTGTCACGAACGTGGACGTCCGCGAGATGTGGGCCACGATCCTCGAGCACCAGACCACGGGCGAGGGGAACCTGTCGAAGCGCGCGCTTGAGGCGCTCCGGCTGTTCGATCGGCGCGACGGCGAGGTGCTCCAGGCGATCGCCCGGTACACGATCAAGTTCTCCGAGAGCGAGGCGATGCCGGTGACGCCGATCCGGCCGCTCATGCACGACGACGACCTCAAGCGTGCGCAGACGATCGGCGTGGTCACGGAGATCGCCGAGATGGCGTTCGTGCCAAGGCCGGTCGGCACCCGCGAGACGCTTCGGCTGTCCGACGGCTCGGACCTCGTCCTCGTGTGGAGCCGGCCGCAGCCCTCCCCGCCGAAGTACTTCTACGCCTGGGTCACTCCCTTGGGAAAGGAGCTGCTCACGGTGGTTGACCGCGAGCCGGACATGGCCTTCCTGAAGAGCCTGGGGCAGATGCTACGGAGCCTCGGCGTCGAAGCGCACCATGGAAGACGCGAGCTAGACCAGGCGCTTGGCGAGGCTCTATGATGGACTCCGATGATCAGCCTTACGCGCCGTCCGGCTCGTTCGCTCTCTTCTCAGTGCCGGCACTAGCCCTGGACAGCTTTAGTCGTTCGTCGCACCACGTACTTAGGAAACGTGTGCGGCTCGCCCTTCCCGCCGCGCGAGGGGGATGTGAGGACGAGAGGCCAAGGAAGGCGTGAGCGAAGGGCAGATCGTCAGAGGCGAGGGGCAGGGCACGGCGCCCGACCTGAAGCCTGAACGCGTCGACCACCTGTGGAACGTCCTTAAGTCGGTCGTCGGCGCCCTTCCCTTCGGCGGAGGGATCCTCGCGTCTCTCATGGGCGACTTCCTCCCCAAGTCCCGCGAGAAGAAGATCGAGGCCTTCCTGACGGCGCTCGCGGATGGATTCGAGCGCCTGACCGAGGCGCAGGCGGAGGCCGTCAAGACGGACGAGTTCGCCTACCTCTTCACAAAGGCGGCGCAGTCGGTCGCCTCCGAATACCGCGAGGAGAAGATCGCGGCGTACCGGAACCTCCTCGTGAACGCGCTCGTCGTGCCTGGTCACGAGGACCTCGTCGAGACGTTCCTCTCCCGCCTGGACCGCATGACGCCCACGCACCTGCTCGTCCTGCACCTCTACGCGAAAGGCGGAGACCGGAGCTGGGCGGACGAGGGCGGCATCGATCCCTGGCAGGCCTTCACCCCCGACACGGCCCGCCGGTCGGTCGACGCGCTCGCCGGCAACCGCCGCCTGGAGGGACACGAGCGGTCGACGATCGCGGCGGTCTTCGGCGACCTCATGGGCATGGGCATCGTCGAGGAGGTCGGCCGCCCGGAGTCCGAGGGCGTCGACCTCGCGCTGACGGTCGATCCGCAGACCCGACTCGCGGAGTACGGAGAGGCGTTCCTGCGGTTCGTGGACGAGCCCGTGGTCGAAGCCGCCCCGGCGCACGAAGGGCGCTAGGCGTTCGCCGCCCTAAGGGATTCGAAGAGCCAGAGGTACTTCGTGTTCTCGTCCGGCGTCGCGTGCGGGTTGGCACGAAAGTCCTTGGCGATTCTGTCGATATCCGTTCCGTTATCGATGGCACAGACCGCCATGAGCGCCATGTCGAAGAACGACGTCCCCTCGGGATGCCTAAGGGGGTAGAACGTCCCGACTATCGCGGGCAGGCGCTCCGAGACCCGGAACGGCCAGTGGATGCCCTCGACCAGGCCGACGGTCGTCGTCCGGGGATCCATGTACGCGAGCCCGATCATCAGGTCTCGGTAGACCGCTCCCGCCGCGAAGGCGCCCGACGGTTCCCACTCGAACTCCTCAGTGGGCCTTTCGTGAAAGCGGGCGAAGTTGCAGTTCAGCGCAGGGTAGGCGCCGCAGTCCTCGGGCAGCCTGACCAGGAACGCGACCGCGCCGAGCGGCCAGCGACCGTGGTACGCCGCGTCGTAGAGCGACCGGTCGAGCGACGGCGGCCGGATGCCGGGCGAGTGGTAGATGGCGAGGCCGGTCTTGAGCGTCCACCGGGCGAGCGCCGCGCGCGCCTCGCCCGAGAAGCGATCCAGGTCGGTGCTCCGGTTCGCAAGGGCCTCGACCGTGTCGACGACGCTCGCCTCGAGTTCCGACATCCAGCCGTTGTTGCACTCCGCGCAGAACACCGGGCGAGCCACCGCGTTGCCGGCGACGGCGGCGCGGCGGGCGCGGCGAG
>CAXTOO010000033.1:6272-21778 GCA_964245875.1 uncultured Fimbriimonas sp.
CTCCCCTGTACGCCTGCGCCGCTGGCCCATCTCCTCTCCGCAGAATAGGCAGTGGGTGGCCGCCGAAAACTGGGGCTGCTTCCGACCTCTGCTCCTTGCCATATGCCGATGGTACTTGGCACAACCGCTTTGCTTGTGCGCCTGCTCAGGATCGCTCGCTACGGCACAGCGCGAGGACGCCGAGGCCAAGGAAACCGTGAAGGATCGTGCCTTGACTCGGACTCGATTCCTTGCCGCGCTCGCGGCAGCTGCGACACGAAGGTCGCGTGAACGACGTTCCGCCGAATGACCCTACCAGGGCATTCAGCCCTCGATCATGCTGGATGCCGCCCCGTTGGACATGAGCACGTCTCTAAGAAAGCTCCGCGAAGCTCCCGTGTCGCGCGACAGAGAGGCGAGCCGAATGGGCTTGCCGTAGAGCACCTGACACATCTCCCGGTAGAAGGACGGCAGGTCCCGCTTGATCAGCTCGCCCGCCCCTTTGTTGAACGCTCCGATGTAGTACCGCTTGTTGCCCTCGTTCAGCAAGCCGAGCTCCGTGCAGCGCAGGACGAACGAATCGAATCCGACGTTCCACCGCCTCGCCATCTCCCTGACGTAGCGCACCGTCGTTCCAGACGCTGGGAACGCCTCCAGGACGAACCGCCTCGGCATAAAGAGTTCCTTCGCCCCGTCTTGGGCCTCCTTCTCGGCTTCCCTGAGGTCACCGTGGGTCGAGCGGTGCATCACCAGATGGATCAGTTCGTGGCCGAGTGCCCAGTTGAAGCGGTCGGGCGGCAGATCAGCGCGGATGAAGACCACCGGGGTACCGGAGTCCGACCAGAAGGAGAAGGCCTCAAAGTCCTCGTCCTCGCCGAACCCCAACTCCTCAGGGGCGAGCGGCACCAGCGACTTTAGCACGGGGTTCGGTACCGCGACGACCCGCACGCCCGCCTTTTCGGCGAGGAAAGTGAGGTCCTTCACTGCCGCCCCGGGCCTAAGCGCCAACGCATTGCGGACGATCTCCGCCGCCTCGCTCGGGTCGCTAAAAGCGTCGCTCGAAAGGAGGCAGGGTCTCGGCTTCAACTGGCCCGTGAGGGGTTCGAACACTTCGAAGATGAGCTGACAGTAGGACTGCGCCTCTTCGGTTCGACGGAACTTGTTGCGTCTCTTCCGATAGAGGCGGTTGCTGCCGGTCGGCACGTGTGTCCGTAGCGCACGCTCCAGGAACGAGGGCGCGAACCCCGTCATGAAGCTCAGGTTCGTCATAACGCTCTCCGGCACGTTGCGCCCCCCGCCCTCCATTTGCGAGAGGTGGGGCTGCGGAATCCCGAGGTACTCCGCGAGCACGCCTTGAGGGCACCGCATAGATTGGCGCAGGATGCGGAGCTTCTCTCCATCGATCGTCATCATGCCGCACGGGGCGAGATGGATCCCTCGTCCTCGTCGTTCGTCCGTTCGTCGCTTAGCTTCTCCAGACCCAGACTGCGGCCTTCGTGCTCGGTCCCCGGATTCTTGCCCAAGGTGCGCTCGGTCAGCGCCATGACGGAGAGCGACCAGTACCACTCGGGGCGCGCATCTTCAGCGGCCTCGGGTGGCACGGATTTGGGATAGGCGAGCCGAAAGTCCACGAGCCCACCTGCGCCGCCGATCCATAGCACGACAAAGTTCGAGGGACGGATTCCTTCGGGAAGCACGAAGTGATCGAGTTCCTGCGGCTCGGAGAAAAGGTTCGGGACGTACCGGTTGCCCCGCATAGGCACTTGGTCGAAGTACAGCCTTCTTCCGGGCCCGTCCGCACGCGGCATCTGGTTCTCCTGCACCTTTAGCACGCGCACAGACGCCTTCTCGCCGTGCAGGGTGAGGCTGATGTTGAAGCCTCTCTCCACCCCACAATCGCCTTGGTCGATGACGTGCGGCAGCTGGTTGGCGACGTAGGCCCGGACGTGGGCGGACCAAAGGATTGGATCCCTCACGAGCTCCGGGTGCGTCTCCGCGATCCGGTTGGCGTTCTCGATGCCGTCCTCGATCTCCTGCCGGAGGGCAGAAAGCGTCCCCGCAATGTAGGGCCAAATCTCCTCAAAGGACAATCCTTGCATTTCAATGGTAAATATACACCGGAAACGCAAGGATCGCAGCCTGGCGGGATTATGTTTCCTTAATACGGACGTTCTCCCTTGCCGCCGCCCGCTACTCGAAGGAGCGCCCGGGCCACCGGCGCACGATCGTCAAGCAGATTGCGGCCGCTCCCGGCGGCAAGGCCTTCGCCGCCATGCTCCCGGTCTACGAGAAGGATCCGGGCGAACTCATGCGCCCGCTCACAAAGTCCCCAGCCGAGCCTCAGGGGGAGTGAGTGCCGAGTTCGGCCTGATCGTCTATGCTGATCGAATGTCCGTCTCCATATTCACCCTCGTGGTGGACGACGAAGGTCACAAGCGAACCAACCTCGGCAACCTCAGCTTTCCTCACGTTCCGCAGATCGGCAGTCGCGTCCTCGTCCATCCTCTTCCCGAGCACCGCGGCGACAGTCTGCCCGAGGAGCACCACGTCTACGAAGTGGTCGGCGTCAGCTACCAGTTCGAGCGCGAAGAGGGAGAGGGTGGAGGCAGGGTCTGTTCAGGATGGGAGATCGACGTCCACCACCTCGGCTCCCACCTGGACGTTCCGGTGAAGCTCTAAAAGTCGCTGAGGCACACCGGCCCCACGTTCGTCGCCCGGTGGAGCGGCTTCGTAGGCTTTTCCGTGGTGACGAAGCGGTCTGCGGCACCGCGCTCTGCCGCGGCGACGTGCATGGCGTCGATCGCCTGCAGTCCGTCGTATTTGGTCCTCAGAAGAGTTGCGCGCATCACCAGCGCGTCGTCGACCTCGATCCATTCGTCGATCCGCTCCAAGAGGGCGTTGATGTACTCGACCTCGCCGGGCTTGGAGTTGCCGTTCTCGGCAAGCTCAAGCCGCAGGAAGGTCGACGCGATCAGCACCTGCGAGTCGTCGTCGAAGAGGGCGTCGGCCTTCGCCTGCTCCTCCACCGTGCCGCACCAGCTGGCGATCGGAGTTCCCGTGTCGATATAGGTCCGCACCTACGCGCCGCGCCGCTCGGCGACGTCGCGATTGATGCGGTCGAGGTCCCAGCGCTCCATGCCGTTCGCGAGGGCCTCATCGCGACGCGCGCGCAGAGCGGCCATGCGCGCCTTCTTGGAAGCCGTTCGAGCCGACGGCGCAGCCTCGGGCTCCGACACCGACGCCATCATGTGGCTGGACACGGCAGCTGATTCGAGCGCGTGCTGAAACCTCGACGTTCCGAAGATCGACCCACCGGCTAAATACGGGTGGATTATTTCGTGCCTCGGGTCGATCCGCGAGAACACTCTCCTGAAGCCGCCAAGAATCGGAACGGGCGCCTGTTCGAAAGCTATCTTGAATGCCGGATAGGCGCGATACTCGCGGATCACGCTCCAGGCCTTCTCATCCTTCGATCCGAACTGAGCTGCGAACCCGGCTAGAAGTCGTTCGCTCAGGTCCGACATCGCGCCATGCGCCTCTTCGAGACCCGATACGTCGCGCACGGTGCGAATATCGATCCCGCACGACGGATCTCCGGAAGGCTTCGCGTTCTTGTCCGACATGGTCAGTTGGTCTCCGAGACGGATTACCCATTGACAATATACGTTGACGAGCCCTGAAAAGATACGGCAACCGTACGGGCTTAGGTCTCAAGTTCACGCCTCGCACCACCCGCCGCCCTCGTCCGTGCACCAGCATGTCCGCTCGTCCTCCAGCCCGCGCCGCTCGGCCTCGGCCTCGTTGACCGCCGCGAAGCGGGCGCGCATCGCCTCGTTCGCCTGTCGCTCGAACCCGAGCGCGATGACCGAGCCCTGGCCATGGTTGTAGCCCTCTTCGCGCGTCGCTTCGCCGTTTCTGGAGGGACTACTACCCGGATCGCTCCGACTCCATGGACGATGTCCTCAGATAGCAACCCTTCCGCGACGGCCTAGCGCCTTGCACCATAGACTTCCTATGTTCTCCCTCCCCCTCACCGCCATGCCCCAGTACAAGGAGCGTCCGTCCTCCGCCGCCGCGTCCAGCGCGACGGGCTCAGGCCGCACGAGGGCGTCCGTGCCGGACGAAGAACGCCCCGCACAGGCGATGGCAAGCCTTAGAGCCCGAGCGAGCGCAGCCACACCACCACGGCCCGCCAGCCCCACTTCCAGGCCACCGGCGGCACCGAGCGCGCCACCTGCGCGCGGTAGATCCAGCGCGCGCGGGCCTCGCCTACGCTGGCGCAGTTCTCCTGGAACATCTGCTCCAGGTCGCCCGCCGAGGCCTCCCCGATGTCGCGGGGCATGAGCGCCAGGAGCACCGTCTTGGCGTTCAAGGGAGGGGCGAAGTCCGAGCCGAACCGCTTGAGGACTTTTGCCTTGTCGATCTTCCCGCTCTCAAGCTCCTCGTCGATCGAAGCCAGGAAGCCCGCCGCATAGGCGCGGAGCATCGTCCTGGAAAAGGAGAGACGCTCCCGAAGGGTGAGCTGACGAGCCACCGCCGAGCTGAACCACTCTTTGCCCTTGGCGGCCTTCGCGGCCTCGTAGCCGGCTTTGGTCCGATCGAGGAACGTGTCCAGAGCGCGCTCGTGCAGCCGACCATCGGGCATCGTGAAAAGCTCCACCACCCGATCGCCGGTGATTGGGTGGAGCTGGACGAGCTTGCGGCGGGTCGACAGCTTCACGCCGCACCTCCGAGGGCGCGCCTCGCACCGACATAGGCCTGTTGGGCGGCGGCGCGCTCGCGCTCTTTCTCGCCCAGCACCGCCTGGCCGACCGCCGTCACGCGGTAGAAGCGCTTGCGCCGCCCGCCCCGCTCGGCCGTGGGCTCGCCCATCCAGCCCTCGAGGCAGCCCTTCTCCTCAAGGCGGGAGAGCGTGGTGTAGACGGCGCCCACGCTCTGCGCCCTGCCCGTCCTTTCGGAGAGCCAGTTGAGGATGGAGAGGCCGTACGCCTGGCCCTCCTCGATGTCGAGTACCGCGATGATCGCCATTTCTTCGTTCGGACCTACCTTGGGGATGCTGTCGGGGGGCGCGAGGGCCCTTGGGGTCGCTTGGGAGGGGTGAGCCATGACAATATGTTCTACAACGTAGAAGCCCAATTTGTTCCACTCTGTAGAACAAATACTTGGAACGCTCTTTTCCGAGCGGCTCAGGCCTGCGGCGCGGAGTGTCTGGAACTGACAACTCCATGTTCTCCCTCCCCCTAACCCTCGCCGCCGCGCGCTACTCCAAGGAGCGACCGAACCACCGGCGCACGATCCTGCGAATGGGCCTGAGGCCGCACCCGTCGGTCGAGGCGTGGGACGGAGGCGCGGTGGACCCGCAAGGCACGCTCGTGCCGATGGAGGGCACGATGCGGACGCAGAGCGCGGGGATGGCGGTCGAGGGGCTAAGGACCCTGGGAAGGGTGCCGCAGCAATAGGGTGGGTGCGCCTATCATGCCTCTGCCGCGTCTCGACACGTCGAGATATGTCGCGCCTGCCAGAGCCAGAGCCAGGGCCCCTTTCCGCCTTCGGCGGTCGCCCGCCGGACGACGGCGCGTTTCGCCCGCCTCGATGGCCGGAGCAGGCCGGAGAGGACTCGGCCGTCCAAGGTCCCACAAAGGGCCTTCCGGCGTCGACGGGACCAGAGTGACGTTCCTAGCCCCCTTCGGCGCGCTCCGGCCCTTGCAGAGGCCTTCGCGGTGCCTTCGTTTCTCCTCGACGGGAGGACCCTTCGTGCGCGTGCGGGCGCTCGCAGGTACCTCTCCACCGCCATCGTCAGCCGAGTCCGAGGGCGGTCTAGCCGCCCGAGCGGACCCTCCGGAAGGCGCGCCGCGCGTCTCGACGTATCGAGACAGTTCGCGACGCGTCGAGCCTTTTCCCGACGTGTCGAGATGTGGCGAGACGCGTCTCGACGTTTCCAGACGCGTCTCGCCGCGCGTCCGCGCACGGAGGCGAGGGACGACGGTCGGCGCGGCGTCGCCTTTCCGCGACCCGGTAGTGTGCTTGCGACCATTTGGCGGTGCGATCGTCGAACCACCGGCGCCTGCGCGCCGTACGGCGCCGCCCCCACCGACGCGATCTGCGGCGGAGCCGACTGGCGCTACCCGCCGAGCTCCGCTGCGGCGACCGACGCCGCGCCCCAAAGCGCCGTTGCGACGCTCGCGCTGTTCCGCGCATCGACGGCGTCGAAGCGTCGCGAGGCGAACGGAGCGAAGGCCTCCACCCACGCCGCGCACGGGACGAAGGGCGGCTCGATGGAGGCGTACGCCCGCGCGAACGCGTCGAGGAACGCCTCGCCGGCGGGCAGCCCATCGTTCCACAGCTCGCGCAAGACCGGAACGGGCTCGCCTCCCTCGCGGGCCTTGTCGATGCCGAGAAAGACGCGGACGGCCGGGGACACAAGCGGAGGTTACCGAGGAAGGATCGAGAGAGTGCGGTTGCGGAAAGGACCGAGCTTCCAGCAGGAGCACGGCGGGGAGGCTTAGCACGGTCTGCGCCCCTCTTCTGCCTTGCGCCATCGGCCGTCTCCCACCTCGGGACCGTAGCCGCACTTGAGCTTTGGTGGCGACAAACCTCCGTACGAGCGCGCCATTGCGCCACCAAGCAACGCGACCCGTTCAACAGATGTATACATAAGGCATGGCAACGCCCGACGACTCGACCCATAGCGACAGGGCTGTGAGGCTGGATATCAGCCTTCAATCCGGCTCGCGGGAGGGCAACGACCTCCTCAAGTGGGCACTGCCGGATCTGGAGGAGCTCAGCGTAGGTTGGCGCACGGGCAAGAGGACGTCCTTGGTCGTGGATCCGGACAAGGTGACAGGGGCGCCGCCAGCGGACTGGTTCGCGAGCGTCGTGGGGCTCCCGACGTGGAACGACGCGCTCCACTTCGCGTTCAACGTCCTCCCCCACCGCCTCGCCTCGATGGCCGAGCGGCTCGGAGTTCCCGAAGGCACCTGGGGCGTGGACGTGCGGCCGACGGACGGCTTGGACGAGGTCCGCGCGAGCGACCCGGTGATCGGGCTCATGAGCATCACCATGCCGGTCGAGCGGGCGGCGGCGGTCTTCGGGAACCACGAGGCGGCGTTCGAGAAAGTCGACGGACGCGCCGTCCTCCGCTACCCGCTTCGAGGCTTGCCCCACCCGCGGCTGCCGTACTCGATCGAGGACGATCCCGCGAGGCCGGCGGACGATGACGACCCGACGCGTACGGCGACGATTCGCCTCTCTGCGGGGAGCGGGCATCCGGTGACCATGGGCCTCAGGTTCTCGCTCCCGAAGGACTCGACCGCGTTCGCGGCCGACGCTAGGCTTCAGCTCCTCAAGTTCGCGCAGGACCTGCGCCTCGGCGTCCGGCTCGCACGGAGGAACGGGGCCGCGGTCTACGAGATCGATTCTTGGCCCGAGGCCCTGGAGGTCGCGTACGAGGTCGCGCCGAAGGTCTTCGGCCTGCTCGCGACGCAGATGGGACTCGACGAGGGCTCCTGGGCCGCGAGGCTCTCCCTAGGCGGTGAGGATGCGGACCTGCCGTCGACCGTGAAGCCTCCCTTGCAGCGCGGCATGATCGAGATCGCGCTGCCCCTCGAGACGGCGACCGGCCTCGGGGTGGACCCCGGCCTCTACGACCAGGAGGGCGATCTCGCCATCGTGCGGGTGCCCACTGGGACTGAAGACGGCGGCGCGGTGCCGCTCTTGCGAGGCGGCACGGAGGAGCAGTACAGGACCCGTCTTCTCACGCGCCGGGAGGAGGACGTCCTTCGAATTACCTACGGAAAGGGCAACACGGATATTGAAGCAAGGTTGCGAGGTCTCAAGATCACGCCGGAGCGCGCGAAACAAATTGGCGCGGTTGGCCTTGCTAAACTCAAGACCCTAACTGACGGCGAGCGGCGCAGGCTTCTGACGGATTTGGGAATTGACGCAGAGGCGATCAAGGACGGTGAGGCAGAAAACGCGTCGAAGGTCCTCGCATCCATCGTCGCCTCCGCCCACGTCGCTCCCGAGGACGTAGCCCTCTTGGGGCGCGCCATAAGCCGCGCATACGAGGCTGCGGGCAGCCCTCCCCTTCGGATGGAGGACGGCGGCACGGGCACGTTCGAGAGGGCCAAGGTGCCCGCGTGAGCGACCACATCGATCTTAGCGGGTTGGTCAAGCACGACCTGACCGCCGACGCCGACCCCCGCCTCGTCAAGCTAATGCGCAGCATCGGTGGGTACGCCTTCGCGTGGATACCGGGTTTGCTAACGCGGAACGAGCAGGAGAAAGCGAACGCGCGGGATTACGGCGAGGAGGCGGGTGCCACGCTCGGGCGGCTTGTGAACGCGATCGTCAACACGCCCGCGATGCTGTACGAGCAGGCGCGCGCGAACACGCGCAAGGCGTACGCGGAGACGGCGAAAATCGAGGCGGAAACGAGGGTCGTGCTCGCGGGCACGCCCGCCTTGCCGCCGACGCTGGACGCCGACCAGGCGTTGGACAACCCGCGCGCCGCTGAGGCCGCGTTTCGGGAAGCGTTCAAGCGCGAGGTCGTTCCGGTTCTAGAGCTCCTACGAGCGAAGTACGGCCATGCGAGCGTGGAGTTCGTCGACGGCAAACCCGTCTACCACGTTGGCTTCGACCCGATCTCGCTCGATGTGCCGGAGAGGGCAGGCACCATCGACGGCGAGGCTTCGTCCTGAGACGCTAGGTGAGCTGCCCAGTGAAGCCACGCGGATCCGCGATGGGGATGCCGTCGGCGCGTTCCTTTCGGACGAGCGCTTCCATGCGGGCGCTGCACAGGGCGACCGCCTCCGCCGCCGCGTCGAAGTCCTCCGCGCCCTTCGCGCAAGAGAGGGCTTGCTCCGAGTTCCGCCGCTCGCGTGCGATCTCATTCGAAGGCGACGATGAACCTTGTGCAGTACTCGCGTATGAACTCGGGGGTCATGACCCGGGCTTGCGACGATGCCGGGAGGGAGTTATGAAGGCCTGCCTCAATCCGTTCGAGTGCCGTCTCGACCCGGAGCGCCATTCTCGCGACCGCCCCTTGCACGTCGTTGCCTTCAGACTGCACGACGCGCACGTCCTGAAACACGGTGAGGGGAGAGTCCGGCTGCTCTCCGGCCTCAATGCTCAAAATCTGAGCGCAGAGCTCTGCTCGCCGCAGCCTCGACGGAATCCAGATCGTGAATGTCGTAGACGATCGCGCGTAGTCCCGCGACAACCGCTGGAAAGGGCGTACCCTTGGCAATCATGTGGACGAAAGGGCGATGCACCGCGTGGCAGATCGCAAGCTCGTAGAAGACGTTCGGGTTGAGGCCAGTCAGGTCGGCGACGACGATCTCTGAATCGATGAGCCGACGGATGATCTGGTTGTTGATCACGCCCGACTTGGATATCTCGTCGGCCCGGACGCACTCGTATCCGAGAGGAACCGCAACGTGCTTGACGAGGTGCTTGCTGAAAGCGTCCGCCGCACCCCGAACGGGCGTGTTGTCGTCTCCGATCGGCGACACGACGAAGATCGTCTTCCGTACCTTCGCGCCATGACCGGCGAGATCGAAGCCGCCCGCTGGAGTGTCCATGTCCCTACTATAGAGCAAATGAAGCAGAGACGTTAGGCGCTTGAGTACGCTCTATTCCAAGTCTGGGTTGGCGTGCAGGGAAGCCGTATGCCGCAACCGAGTAGCAAATGTTCATCGGGGGAGGGTCGGTTCGCTTTCCGCGTCTGGGTAGGATCACGTCTTCCCCGGCCTCCCCGTCCTCACCTCGCCCTCGCTGGCGGGAATGGGGCGCTGCGTGAGGTTTCGAGATGTGGGATGAGGCAACCGAGCGCGTCAGCATTTTGGCGCGGCTATAGTGGAGCCGTGGGCGAGGGCAGCGACAAGGCGGCGAAGATCGAGGTGGGGCTCTTCCCCGGCGCGGCGGAGATTACCAAGGATGTGGTCAAGGACCTCGCGAAACCCTTGTACGAGGACGCCCTGAAGCCCGCTGCCCTGCAGGTCGGGCGCACATTGGAAACGGCCGGGCGCGCGGTGAACGCGGCCCTCGGCCCCCTCAGGCTCGCGGTGTACGGCTGGGAGCGACTGGAGGAAATCTTGGAGGAGGGCATCGCCAAACGCCTGGTGGAGCGCGACGTCCATGAGGTGCGGAGTCCGCCACCGTACATCGCCGTTCCGGCTCTTGAGGCGCTCCGGTACACGGCAGGCGAGGACGAGCTGCGCGAGATGTTCCTGAACCTCCTCGCGACCTCCATGGACGCAGCACAACCGCAGGATGTGCATCCTTCGTTCGTCGAGACGATAAAGCAGCTCAGCTCAGATGAAGGTCGAATAATGGCCCTCTTCGACGAAACTGACCGAATTCAGGTTTGGGCCTTCACCTTCCGCCCCCGCGCGGCCGACATGTATCAGAACACGAGGGAGGAGTCGTTTGGACCGCTGTCAATGGTCGTGGTAGACGCCGCCTGCACCAGGCCGGCGTCGTTTCCTACGCTTGTGGACAATCTTCAGCGCCTCAGGCTCTTGGCCGTAACGAAGTCCGAATCCTTCACCGTCCTGGATGCCAATCGCTTGCGCGACGTTCTTAGAGACCCGACAAGGTACGGGGAAGACATAGATGCCCTTCTTTGCCTCAGTCCGCGACTGCAAGATCTCGTATGTACGATGGTTTTCGGAGACACCATAGCCGTCTCGTATACGTCGTTAGCGCTGACCGACTATGGCCGTGGCTTCTACCGTAGTTGCGTTGCTCATCGTTGACTCTGAGGCCTTCGATAAGACGGTGTAGACTCGTAACTACGGCGCTGACCGCGGCTTTATGTTCACGCTCCTGGGCGGACGATCCTCGCCGCCGATAAGGCGATCCGCGTTCTGCACATGCATTATCTCAAGGAGCACCTCATTCCTGCCATGAGGGCGGAAGACGGAACTGCGACACCAGTCGAAAGGTCAGTGGAGCCTGCCGAACGACTTCGGAAGAAGCGCGGCAGGCCGCGCAAGGTGGCTGCCGTAGAGAAGGTCACGCCGCTCAGGGGCTGACGGGGCCTAGCCGTTGCTGATCCGCACGCGTTGCCTCCCGCTCATCCTCCTCTTCAAGTTCCAAACTGGCGGAGGTCCGAATGTCGTGGACGAAGGCTCCCCATACTATCGAAAAGCGAAGCGCAGAAAGAAGGCTCCTAAAGGGCCTTTGTTCTTATTCCAGTTCGGAATGCGGGACGCTGAAAACGGGACTAAATCCGGTGAATTGACATTTTCAGGATCTTTTCGGCGTCCGTCCGTAACAAGAAAGATTGGCTGCCCGAGCTTAGATTCGCCGCCGCTCCATCTGATCCTGGGAGCAAGGTTCGGGACCCTGCGCGGCATTTCAGTTTATGTTCGGCCGGAATCGGGCCAGGTGAAACTTGTCGGTCGGGGAAGCGAGGTTGATCAAGCTGAAATCTTGTCCCGGTAAGCAGTTCAGATTTTCAGGATATTTTCGGATTTGACGCTCGATCTCTGCTTGAATGAAGCACTCGGACCATCGGCGAAGCGCTTAAAACAGGGACGGTTGAGCTACAGGCCCTGCAGCAGGCGGAGCAACTTCCGGCTTCCGCTTCGCCTCCAAGGGCTGGATGAACGGCCCTTCGCACTGCACCGAAAGGGAATCCGAGCCGCGCGTGAGGGCGACGTACAGTTCCCTCGGCTTTAGCGTGTCGGCGACGGCGACCACCGCGTGCCTGAACTCCAGGCCCTTGACCAGCAGGACGCGGGATGAGCTGAGCCGCTCCGCCGGTCGGCCCAGCCGGCGCGTTCTCTCGCGGATCTCGAACGCGGCCTCCGCGTAAGACGCGTAACCGCCCGTCGACATGGCGGCGAACGCCCTGAGCGTCTCCCTGTTCAGCTCACGGCGGTACAGGACCGCCCCGTCCAGGGCGGCGATCTGCCGGGCCGCCTTGGCCAGGGCGGCCGGGCCTCCCCCGGAGACGACTTCGGCGATCGAGTCCGCCAGGGCCCGGTTCGCCCGGTAACGGGACGCGCTGTACGATCCGGCGCGCACGGCGGACGCGATCGGGCCGCAGACACCCGACACGTTGGATACCGAGCCCCCGTAATGTTCGAGGAGGGCGAGCGCCTGCCCGGCCGGGTCCGTTTCGTCCAGCTTGGCCGCCAGCGCGGATAGGTCGCCGCATTCCATCTCCTCCATCGAGTGGTACCTCCCGCTGACGCTCTTCGCGAACGAGTGCGCCTGGTTGGCGAACTGGTGCTCCACGACGACGCTCCCGCCCTTGCCGATCAGCGCCTTGCAGTGGGCCTGCAGGTCGCCGCGGTCGGTGCCGACCCTCTCGGCGGGAGGGGAGATCTTCAGGGCGGCCCCGCCCATTATCGTGCGCCTCGCTGCGGCGAGCCATTCCGCGAGCTCGGGCTTTCCAGCGTTCAGCCACCGGTAGGGCGTGTCGAGCGGCTCGAGCGCGACGAAGTCGCCGAGGTCGCGCTCCATGTCGACGGTCGGGCCCGTGAAATCGAAGATCCCCTGCATCGGATCCCCGAGCAGGCGGCACGGCAGGAGTTCGGCCAGCTTCAGCACGAGGGCGTGCTGGGCCGACGTGCAGTCCTGGTACTCGTCGACGAAGATCCCTGCGAAGCTCGATACCAGGACGTCTCGCACGGACGGGACCCCGAGGCACGCGAGCGCCGCGGGATAGACCGCGTCCCAGCCCTTTCCGGTGGGCATGCCGGTCTCGAGACCGGACGCGCGGGGAAAGGCGGCCGCGTACTTGAGCGCCCATCCGGCGATCGTCTCGACGTGCCAGTGGCGCCTCGGGACGCTGAGCTTCGCGAGCTTTTCCTGGAGCGCGTGGACACCGGCGTGGGTGTGGGTAAGGATCAGCTGCCTCCCCTGCGTTTCCGCCGCCACCTTCACGGCCGACGCTATCGAGTGCGTCTTCCCGTACCCGGCCGGGGCCGTAAGGCAGACCCGCGCCCCTTCCGCGAGCTCGCGGCCGACGTCACGCGCCGCCATGCGCCACCTCCGGCACGGCCCAGCCGGCCAGCTCGCTCAGCGTCGCGGCAGTGGGGCTACCCGAGCCTACCAGGGCGGCGAGCGCGATCTCGCCCAGCCGCCTGCCGTCGCGCCAGTTCTTGAACCACTTGCCCTTGTTCGCCGCCGCCCCGAGGGCGGCACGGAGCGCGCTCTCGTCGCCGCTCGCGGCGATCCAGGCCGCCACGTCCATGTCGAACTGGGGCGCGCCGGTAGGCAGGCGGCCCCTTACCTGGTCCCTGACGGACTCGACGCCCTTCTCTTCCCCGGCCAGCTCCAACGCCTGCTGGAGCGCCGGGACAGGCAGGTCGGACATGACGCGCCCCTCGGTCGACATTGCGCCGGCCCAGAGCAAGACCTTCACCCCGGCCGCTTCCATGTCCGTCACGCCAGGGTTCGGCGCCTCGTCCGAATCGCCGAAGAAGGCGACCGAGAAGCCGAGCTGCGCGAGCTTGATGGCCATCGCCGGCCCTTTCGTGTTTCCCTCGCCGTTCGCGACCACGACGCCCTCGAGGCCGAAGGATCCCCGGTCAGGCGGCATGCCGGAGTCGAGCGCCCAGCACACGCCGCCTTCCGTCGGCCCCTCGCAGACGATGACCTTCCTGCCGAGAAGCGCCCCGGGGCTCGCCCTCACCAGCCCCGCGAAGTCGTCGTCGGCCGGCACGTTGGTGACGGTCGTCGCGCCCCCGTCGCACTGGACGACGGATATCATCGCGGCGCCCAGCTCGGCCACGACCGTTGGCGAGTGGGTAGTCATGAACACCTGTGGGGCGTCTCCGCCCTCGCGCGTGAGGGTCCGCACGAGGTGGACGATGCGGTGCGGCTCCAGCCCGTGCTCGACCTCGTCCACGAGGATCGCGCCCTGGCCCTTCAGCACGGCCTTCTGGATGGCGGCCGCCAGGAGCCGCCGGGATCCCAGCCCGCTCATCCGGACCGGTACGTCCCCGTCGTGGAGGGAGAGGCTCGTCGAGCCGTCGCCGAAAGAACGCGAGTCGAGCCCGGGAAGGTAGGCGCCCTTGGGAGATACGCCGAGCTCGCGGGCGAGGCGCTCAACCTCCTTCGCGCTCGCGTGCAGGGGGGTCTCGCCGAGCGACCGGACGGCGAGCATCGCCGAGCGCTGCGCTTCCGCGAGCACGTCGCGGATGGTCCTGGTCCCGTCGCCCATCTTGGCAAGGGAGGAGCCGCGGCTCCACGTGGTATGGCGGTCGACGAACTCGCCGAGCCGAGCGACCCCGAACGCCTCCCGGTCGCGGGAAGAGATATGGCGGCATTCCCTGGCGTCGAGCGGCGCGACCGTCCAGGAAGGCTCGAGATCGCCGGAAACCCTCAGCTCGATTGCGAGGGCGGCCTCCAAACCGTCTTCGATCTCGCGCTCGCATCCGGCCGCCGCGTCCCAGCCGAGGTGGAGGAGACCGAACTTTTCCTCCCACATCAGCTCCGCCGGCACGTCGCCGACGATCGCCCGGACCAGGATTTCCTGGCCGTAGTCGCAGTTGTGGAAGTCGGCGTCCACGAATGGGACGTTCCACCGCGGCGAGAGAACCAGGTCGATCGCGTCGAGGATGGTCGTCTTCGTCGAGTCGCCGCACCCGACGAGACAGGTGACCCTGTCCCGGATGACCCAGTCGAGATCCTTGATGCCGCGGAAGTTGGAAATTGTGAGGCGGTGGATTCTCATGGGGTGTGGGGTTCCCGCTATATTAGCCGCATCGTCACCGGGGTGAAACCGCGCGGCGGTGAACGCTTGGCTGGAAGAGCGCAGTCTGACCTGCTAATCAACCTAAATTCGCACCATGTTTTGGCTCCCGACCCCTTCAGAAAAGGCTGTCGCCGCGTTCGTGGAATTGGCTAAAAGGGAGTACGGGACCGAGATCCCGCCCGAGGACGCCCGCTCGGAGGCGACCAGGATCCTGCACATGCACTTCCTTAAGGAGCACTGCGCTGCCGCGCTGCGTCCCGAGATCGCGAAGGAGCTCGGCGTGGACTTGACGGCGGCCGCCGCGGAGGAGCTCGCCCCTAAAAAGCGGGGTTGGCCGCGCAAGAACCCGGAAGTCGAGTTCAGGCCTATGCGGGAGGATTAGGCCGCCCCTTTCCCGCATGCTTTGCCTCGCGTTCGTCCTCCTCTTCCAGTTCCAACCTGGCGGAGGTCCGAATGTCGTTGACGAAGGCTCCCCCTGCGGGAAGGCCTGTCTCATCTCGATGCCCGCGCGGCGGAGGCGCGGTCCGTCGATCTCGCCCGCTCCGGCCGCCGTCTCACGGGTTGATCCGCACGGACAGCACCCGCGCGGGTGCTTCGTCCGCCGGACCGTATGAATGGGGCTCGGTGCCCCAGAACTCCATGCTCTCGCCCTCCTCCAGCACGTAGTCGATCCCCGACACGCCGATCCTCGCCGTGCCCGCGAGCACGTACACGAACTCCTCGCCCGGATGCGAGCGCGGCTCGCTCGTCTCGTAGAGTTCCAGGACGCTGGGGAGCACCTTGCCTTGCGCAAGTCGGCTGTGGAGCATGAGGA
>CAXTOO010000034.1:0-17574 GCA_964245875.1 uncultured Fimbriimonas sp.
ACCGGGCGAGCCGGAGATCGGATCGGCGGAGACGAGGAGAGTCGCGGTTTCGCCGGTAGACACCGTGTAGTCGACATCGAACAGACTGGCGTGCGCGGAGATTGCGGCGCAGGCGAGGGTGAAGAGCGAGACGGAACGGAGCATAGGGATCTTCATGGTGATCACGGCAAAGTTGCCAGACATACTCTACAACGATGATCCCGAGTTCCGCTGACAAATCGCGTCAGAGATCAGGAATATTTTCTGGCTGAGAACAATGCCGGCTTTTGACTGACGTGCGTGCTTGGGGCTTTGCTTTCCCGACACTGAGGAAGGAGCCTTGCATCGAACCCTGCCGAAAGCCTCGAAGCGACGTTCAAGCCGATTCACTCGGCCTTCCAAGCCGAGCATAAAGTAGCTGCCTCTGAGCAACGTCCCTGCGCGCGGCATATCAAATTGAAGCGGGTGACGGCTCGTCGTGGACGATGGTGGGCTCGACGACGCGCATCAAGCTCACGCTGGGCGGCATCCAGCCGGGCCTCGCGACGTGGTTTCGAATCACGGCGGTGAACGCGGGCATCGCGTCGGCCCCGTCGATCCCGGTTGCGGTTTACGCGCCCGCATCAGCGGAACCGGTGCGGCTGAAGCTGGCGGCGTTAGGAGGAGGAGCGCGGACGATAGCGGACAATCGCTGATGTTGGCTCCGGATTTTTCGAGCCATCGTTCGCCATCGTCGGCAATCGTTAGCGCACCCCCGCTCACCCAAGTATCCTCTCCCCATGCCCTTCGCGCGCCGCATGCGGCCCCTTCCGCTTTCGCAGATCCGCATCGTCGACCCGTTCTGGTCGCGGTGGCAGCGGACGCTGGTGGAGACAACGCTGCCGCACGAGTGGGCGCAGATGGAGACGCGGAAGGAGAACTTCCGGCGGGTGGCGCGCGGCGAGACGGGCGGGCACGTGGGGTTCGTGTTCGACGACAGCGACGTGTACAAGTGGGTGGAGGCGTGCGCGTATGCCCTCGGGGCTCCACCCCCAACCCCCTCCTCATCGCCCAACGCGAGCGGGCTGAAGTCGAAAGTCAGCGCCCGCGGCGACGAGGAGGGAACTCTTCGGAGGACTCTCGACGAAGCGATCAATCTTGTGCTGGCGGCGCAGCGGGCAGACGGCTACGTGGACACGTATATCCAGCTGAACCATCCCGACGGGGCTTGGAAGAACCTGTACGCGCTGCACGAGATGTACTGCGCGGGGCATCTGATCGAGGCGGGGGTGGCGTTGAGCGAAAACCTGGGCGACCGGCGGCTGCTGGAGGCGGGGATGCGGTTCGCGGACGGGATCATGGCGGTGTTCGGGCCGGAGGGGCGGCGGGGGTACTGCGGGCACGAGGAGATCGAGCTGGCCCTCTTGAAGCTGGCGGCGCACACGGGGGAGGCGAAGTACCGGGAGTTCGCGCGGTGGCTGGTGGAGGCTCGGGGGTCGCGGCCGTCGCCGCTCGAGGCGGAGCGGCGGGACCCGACGAGCGTGGCGCTTTCGACCTGGGGCGGGGGGCTGAAGCCGGAGGAGCCTTACGACGGCGAGTACGAGCAGGACCACGCGCCGATCCGAGAGCACGACGCGGTGGTGGGCCACGCGGTGAGGGCGATGTACCTCTACATCGCGGCGGCGGACCTCGCGGACGGGCGGGGGGACGAGGCTTTGGAGACGGCTTTGCGGCGGGCTTGGGACTCGCTGGTGAAGCGGCGGATGTACGTGACGGGGGGAATCGGGCCTTCGGCGAAGAACGAGGGGTTCACGTCGGACTTCGACCTGCCGAACGGGACGGCGTACGCGGAGACGTGCGCGGCGATCGGGATGGCCTTCTGGGGGCAGAAGATGCTGGAGATGACGGGCGACGGCGAGTACGCGGAGACGGTGGAGCGGGCGCTGTTCAACGGCGCGCTGGCGGGAATCTCGATCTCGGGCGACCGATTCTTCTACGACAATCCCTTGGAGTCGCGCGGTTCTCATGAGAGGAAGGCGTGGTTCGAGTGCGCGTGCTGCCCGACGAACTTGGCGCGGACGATCGGAAACCTCGCGTCGTTCGTGGCGGGGGTTTCGGAGGAGGCGTTCTCGGTGCACCAGTTCATCGGATTCTCGGCTTCGGTCTCCTTTGATGGCGTGCCGGTAAAGATCACCTTGGAAGGCGAGTGGTCGGGGGTGATGACGCTGCGGGTAGAGCCCGAGCGGCCGGTGGAGTTCGCGTTGCGGTTCCGGATTCCCGACTGGGCGGAGGAGGTCTCGACGGAGCTTCCGGGCGCGGAGGAGGAGGCGGAGTTCGAGAGCGGATACGCGGTGTTCCGGAAGGTGTGGCAGAAGGGGGACGTGCTGACGGTGGAGCTGGGCGCGGAGCCGGTCTGGGTCGAGGCCGACCCTCGGGTGCGGGACGACCTCGGGAGGGCGGCGTTGACGTACGGGCCTTTCGTGTATTGCCTGGAGGAGGCGGACCTCGGATGCGCCCCGCAGCTTTTCACGGCGGACGTTCAGGCACCGATCGAGGCGGCGGTGGATCCTCGCCTCGGCGGAGTGCGGGTGCTGCCGGTGGAGGGGCAGGTGGACGTGGAGTCGTTCCCGGACACGCTCTACGCGCCCCTGGGCTCGGGCGAGGTGCGGTCGTTGACGGCGGATTTCGTGCCGTACCACGCCTGGAACAACCGCGGCGCGGGCGGGATGCAGGTCTGGGTGCGGCGGAGCTGAGCGCTCCTGGTACCCTTTTCCCATGTCGCTCATCCGCAATCTGCTGGGGCGTTCGAGGCCGGAGCCGGAGGCGCAGGGGCCGCTGTACGGTCCGGTAAAGGTGGCCATCGCGAGCGTTCAGGCCTACGCGCGGAGCCACGGCGGCGAGATCGAGCTGGCGGGCGTGAGCGACGAGGGCGACGTGACGATCCGGCTTCGCGGCGCGTGCCGCGGCTGTCCGATGTCGGGGCTGACCCTCAAGCACGGCATCGAGGAGCAGCTGCGGGCCTTGGTGCCGGGCGTCGGGAAGATCCTGCAGATTTAAGGAACTCCCGTGCCTTTGTCAGGGTCCGAACTTTGTCGGGCTTTCCGCCCGAACCCCACCGCCCTGCGGTTCGGATTCCTGCGATGGCCGAGAACATTCCCATGCGTGACGCGATCGACGAGGCCACAGACGACGGTCTGAACGAGCGTATCGTCCTTCCGCTCTCCGAGGAGTTCCTCACGGTCGACAAGCGCGTCGAGGAGACGGGCGTCGTGCGGATCCACAAGCAGGTGTCCGAGCGATCGGAGACGGTTCGATTCGAGACCGCCCAAGAGGGGGTCTCGGTCGAGCGAGTTCCGGTCGATCGTCTCGTGGACGGGCCGGTCGAGATTCGCCAAGAGGGCGACACGACCGTCATTCCGGTCCTTGAGGAGGTGGTGGTGGTCGAGAAGCGGCTGATGCTGCGCGAGGAGGTTCGGATCACCCGAACTCGAACCACGGTCCCCGACGAGAGGACGGTGGTGTTGCGCAAGGAAGAGGCCGTGATCGAGCGGGAAGCCCCCCAACCCTAAAGGAAAACAAAGACAATGGCAAGCACCCTGGTAGGACTCTTCGACGACCGCGACGCGGCTCAGACCGCCGTTTCCGACCTGATCTCCGCGGGCATCTCGCGCGACAAGATCAGCGTCGTCGCCAACGACGGCAGCGGCGGGACCGCGACCCACAACGTGGACGAGAGCGGCAACCTCGCCGCGGCGGGCGCGAGTTCGGGCGCGTCGTCCGGCGCGGTCGTCGGCGGCGTCGCGGGCCTGCTCATCGGCCTCGGCTTCACGGTGCTTCCCATCGCGGGCATCCTGCTCGCCGGTCCCATCGCCGGCCTCATCGCCGGCGCAGCGTCGGGCGCGGTCACGGGGGGCGTGGTCGGTGGTCTCCTTGGTCTCGGCATCCCCAAGGAGCACGCCGAGCTTTACGCCGAGGGCATCCGCCGCGGCGGCACGCTGGTGACGGTCACCGCCGACTCGTCGGACGAGAGCCGCATCCGGGACATCCTTGACCGTGACGGCGCGACCGACATCGAGGAGCGCGCCGCGAGCTGGAAGAGCCAAGGCTTCACCGGCTACGACGCCTCGGCCAAGCCGTACAGCGATGAGGAGTTCGCCACCGAGCGCAACACCTACACCGCGCCGACCTACACCGCGCCGGCTGCGGCTGAGACGACGGCCACGGTCGCCAACTACACCGCGCCGGTCGGTGACAAGATCGAGATCGTCGAGGAGCAGCTCCAGGTCGGCAAGCGCGAGGTCGAGCGCGGCGGACTTCGCGTTCGGTCGTTCGTCACCGAGAAGCCGGTGAGCGAGCAGATCACGCTGCGTGAGGAGCACGTCGACATCCAGCGCACGGCAGTCGACCGACCGGCGACGGGCGACGCGTTCCGCGAGGGCACGATCGAGATGCGCGAGACGGCCGAGGTTCCGGTCGTGGCCAAGGAGGCTCGCGTGGTTGAGGAGATCGCATTGGGTAAGACGGCCACCGAGCGGACGGAAACGGTGAGCGACACGATCCGCCGCACGGACGTCGAGATCGAGAACGTGGGCACGACGAGCGCGTACGCCAACGACTCGGACTACGACACGGAGTTCCGCAGCCACTTCTCCAGCAACAACCCCGGCGGCAACTTCGACCGGCACGCCCCGGCCTACGCCTATGGCAAGCAGCTCGCGAACGACCCGGCCTACAGCGGCGGCGACTGGAACTCGAACGAGACCAGCTATCGATCGCGTTGGGAGGAGAAGAACCCCGGCACGTGGGACGAGTTCAAGTCCAGCGTGCAGCACGCCTTCGAGAAGGCGAAGAACGCGGTGACCGGCAACAACGCCACCGTTCGCTGACGCGGCGAACGCCGATCCGACCGGCCTTGCTCCCAAAAAGGAGCAAGGCCGGTCTTCATTTACGATGGGGGACTCACCCCCATCGTTCATCGCGTGCGTCGGTCGATCTCTTGTGGATTCCCGTGAGTTTCGTGCCCGCAGGGGTTGGGGGCATGGCTGTCTAGATGGGCTAGCGGAGCGCCGACCCAGCACGATCGGGTTCCCGATGCCCCGGGATGGTTCGTGCCCGCGCCGCGAAGCGGTCCGCCAGCCCGACACAGGGATGAGACCACCCTACGAGTTCATCAGCTTTCGCATGAGATAGACGAAGTTCAAGGCGTTGGTCGTCGCCGCTTCTTTCAGGTTGGCGCCGGCGCCGTGGCCGCCCTCCACAATCTCGCGGTAGAGATAAGGCTTGCCGAACTCCTTCATCCGAGCCGCGAACTTGCGCGCGTGGACCGGACCGACGCGGTCGTCCTTCGTGGTGGTCCAAATGAGGGGTTCGGGGTAGGTCGCTTCGGCCCGAAGTTGGTTGTAGGGCGAGATGGAGGCGAGGAAGCGCCGTTCCTCGGGGTTCGACACCGAGCCGTACTCGCCCACCCACGACGCGCCGGCCGCGATCTTCTCGAAGCGGATCATGTCCAGCAGCGGCACCTCGATGATCACCGCGTTCCAAAGCTCCGGATGCTGGGTCATCTCCACGCCCATCAGCAGGCCGCCGTTCGAGCCGCCCTCGATGCCAAGGCGGCGGGGGGAGGTGATCTTGCGGGCAAAGAGGTCCCGTGCGACGGACGCGAAGTCGTCGTAGATTCGTTGACGGTGAGTCTTGAGGCCCGCCTCGTGCCATGCAGGGCCGAATTCGCCGCCGCCGCGGATGTTCGCCAGCACGTAGGCTCCGCCACGCTCCAGCCAGAGCTTGCCGACGTTCCCCGAGTAGTACGGCTTCTCCGAGGACTCGAAGCCGCCATAGGCGGTCATAAGGGTCGGGGCGGCACCGTCATAGGCGAGATCCTTGCGGTGGACCACGAAGTACGGGACCCGTGTGCCGTCGGTCGAGGTGGCGAATATTTGCTCGACCTTCAGCTTCGAGGCGTCGAACTGCGACCTTTGGGTCTTGAGGGCGACGAGAGTATTCTGCGCGGCGTCGCCCATGAGGACGGAGGCAGGCGTGAGGAAGCCGGTTTCACCCAAGACGAACCGGTCACTCGCCTCGTCCGTGGTCAAGACAAAGACGGAGAGATTGTCCCCTACGGCGAGCTTGGTGCGCGTCCAAGCCCCCTTCGCGACCGGGTGGCAGACGTATGCCCGGCCCTGTACATTCTCTAGTGTGGTCAGGATCAGGCGGTTCCGAGTCAGAGCCACCTGCTGGGGGAACTCCTTGGCTGTGGGCGCGAAGACGAGGGTCGGCTTGGGATGCGCCGGGTCGCGGCGGATCGCCCCGGCGTCCAGGGAGACGACCGATCCCTGCTTGAACCCCTTCCAACCTTCTTTAAGGGTGACGATCAAGCGGCCGTCGAGCAGACCGTCGACCTCGCTCCGCTCGGGGATCGCCAGCCGTCTCGCCTGCCCTCCTTCCCAGACGTAGGTCGCGTTGTGGAAGAAGTCAAGGCCGCGCTGGAGCAGAATCAGCCGGTTACCCTGGGCATCGTGGAGCACGGAGGGTCCGGTCGACACGTCCTGGGGCGTTCCCCGGAAGATCTCCTGCGCCTTCGCAAGTGGCTGGCCCCGGCGAACGAGCTTGACCACGAACGGGTAGCCCGAGGCGGTCATCGTGCCCTTGCCCCAGTCGCGCGCTACGAGCAGGGTGTCCGCGTCGAGCCAGTCGACGTTCTGCTTGGAACGGGGAAGCGCGAAGCCGCCCTTCACGAAGGCGGCCTTCTTCAGGTCGAACTCCCGCAAGTTGACGGCGTCCTCTCCGCCGGCGGAGAGGTTCACCAACACTTTCCGATCGTTGGGATAGAGGCCGATGAGGCCGTGGGAGACCCACTTCTCCCGATCCCGCTTCCCGAGCGCGTCGACGTCGAGGACGTTTTCCCAGTTCGGCTTGGCTTTTCGATAGTCGGCGAGGGTGGTGCGCCGCAGGATGCCCTGCGGATGGTCGCGGTCCTGCCAGAAGTTGTAGACCATGCCGTTCCGGAACTCCGGCGCGGGCAGGCGGTCGGGCGACTCGGCGATCTTCAGCGCCTCGGCCTGGAGCTTCGGGAAGCGCGGGTCCTTTTCCAGGACGTTGGCGGTCCGGGCGTTCTCCGCCCGGACCCAGTCGAGGGAGCGCTTGCCCGAGACGTCTTCGAGCCAGACGTAGGGATCGGGCTGCTCGGTGACAAGGGGACCTTGCACGGGCTGCCCCTGGGCGGCCAGGAGGAGGGAGGCGAGGGCGAAGATCGGCATCCGCGCTATTTTAGCCGCTTACCGGTTTTGCATCACTGTCCGATGCTCCGGCTTTGGCTGGCAAGGGCGAACAGTTGCCCGGGCGAATCGCCTCGCGGCGCGGGCACAAGGGCATCCCGCGGCTACAGAAGGCCGTCCTTTCGGTGGGCTACCGAGGCACGGGTTACGGCGACCATAAGAGGTTAACGATCGCGTTGGGGGAACGATGGTCAGGGGACCATCGCCACGTTCAGGCGGCCTTGCGCTCGGAGTCGGGAAGGCGGGCGGGCAGGAGCATGGAGACGCCGTCCTGCATGGTCACCCCGAGGAGGGTGGGGGCGTGCTCCATCGTGGTCATGTTGTGGGTGATCACGATGAACTGGGTGTGGTCGGTAAACTCCTTCAGCGCGGACGCGAAGCGCTCGACGTTGCGGCCGTCGAGGGGGGCGTCGACCTCGTCGAGCACCACGAGCGGCGAAGGCTTCACCCGCAGGAGGGCGAAGAGGAAGGCGACCGTGCAGAGCGAACGCTCGCCGCCGGAGAGGAGGTTCAGCGCCTGGCGGCGCTTGCCGGGGAGGGTCACCGAGATCTCGATGCCGCTCTCCAATATCTTCTCGGGATCGGTGAGGGCGAGCAGCCCTTCCCCGCCGCCGAAAAGGCGAAGGAACATCGTGGAGAACTCGTCCCGGACGCGGGCGAAGGTGTCCGCGAAGCGGTCGCGGGTGAGGCGGTCGAGTTCGCGGATGCCCGCCTCGACGCCCGCGATGCCGCTCAGGACGTCGGCCTGCTGCTCGGAAAGCTCCCGGAGGCGGGCGTCGAGCCTCTCGAACGCCTCGATCGCGCCGAGGTTGACGTCGCCCATCGCCCGCAGTTCACGACGCAGGCGGTTGACGACGCTCAGGGCGTCGTCGGGGATCTCCGTCTTGCCCTCCTGCGCGTCGACGGCGGCCTCGTCCAGGGCGTACTCCTCGGCGAGGCGCTGGAGGGCGGCGGCGCGGCGGCTGTCGGCGCGGGCGCGCTCCAGCTCCGCCTTGTGGATGCCCTCGGCAACGCCGAGGGCGTTGTCGCGGGCGTGCTTGGCCTCCTCAGTGAGGCGAAGCGACGCCTCCAGCCGCTCCTTGCGGCGCACGGCGAGATCGGCGAGACGACCGTCGGCCTCCGCGCGGCCGGCCTTCGCCCGCTCGCGGGCGACGGTCGCGCGCTCGGCGACGGCCTTCGCCTCCGTGCGCTCCGGCGCGAGCCCCGCGAGGCGGCGGGCGCGTTCGGCCTCCCCCGCCTGGGCGGCGCTCAGGCGGCGCTCGGCGGCGAGGTGGCGACCCTGCGAAGCGGCGACGCGAGCCTCCGCCTCGCCCAGGCGGGCGCGGGCGCCCTCGGCGTCGGCGGACTTCGACGCGAGAAGGCGCATGGCGTCGTCGCGGGCGCGCTCCGCGCCTTCGAGATCGACGGGGGCGGTGGACGCCTCGTCCCGGTCGAGGCTCGCCAGCTCGCGCTCCAAACGGTCGCGCTCGCGCTCGGCGATGCGCAGCTCCTCGGCCAGGCTCCGGGCGAACCCGTTGGCCTCGTTGAGGTCGATGACCGCGGCGCGGGCGGCGCGCTGCGCCTCGGCGAGGGCGACGCGCTCGGCGTCGGCGCGAAGCGTGCGCTTCGCGCTGCGGCCCTCGTACTCGCGGACGGCACGGTCGAGCCGCTCGATCTCGTCGTCGAGGCCCACAAGGTCGGCCTTGCGCTGGACGAGGCCGTAGCCGCTCCGCGCGTTCTGACCCCCGGTGACCGCGCCGCCGCTGTGGACGACCTCGCCCTCGACGGTCACCATGCGCGACCAACCGCCCGTCCGGGCGTGGCGCAGGGCGACGTCGAGGTCCTCGACGATCACGACGCGCCCGAGCAGGCTGTCGACGACGGGACGGTAGAGGGCGGCGCAGGAGACGAGTTCGCTCGCGCGACCCACCACACCCTCCTCGCCCAGGAGTCGGCGCAGCTCGTGGGTAGGCTCGCTCGGACGCATGAGCGGGATCGGCTGGAAGGTGCACCGGCCCGCGCGGCGCTCCTTGAGCCACGCGATGGCGGCCTTCGCGTCGGCGTCGCGCTCGACGATGAGGTCGTTCGCGCTTCCGCCGAGGGCGGTCTCGACCGCCAGGGCGAGGTCCCGGTCGGCCTCGATGGCCTCACCGACCGCGACGTACCTTGCCGAGAGCAGTCCGCGCTCGGCCGCCTCGAGGACGGCGCGGGCGCCCTGGGTCAGGCCCTCGTGGGCGTCGAGGGTGGCCTCGACGCCGCGGCGGCGCCCCTCCAGGGTCGCCTTCTCGGCCATCGCCTGCCGGACGGCTCGGGCGTCGCGCTCCTCCTCGGTACGGATCTCGGCGAGGCAGACCTCGGCCCCGCGCGGCGCGTCCGTGGCGGCGTCGGCGGCGTCCTTCGCGGCGTCGACCGCCGCCTCGGCCTCCTCAAAGGCGCGCTCGACGTCGGGCAGGGTCGTCGCGATGCCGCCCAGCTCGCGGCGGATGGCGATGCGGCGAGCCTCGCGGTGGCCGCGCGCGGCCTCCTCGCGCAGGCGGCGCGACTCGGCCTCGCGGGTGCGGGCGAGGTTCCGCTCCGCCTCCACAAGCTGGGCGGTCAGCTCGCGGGCCTCCTCGCCGACGCCCGCGAGGCTCGTCCGGAGGTCCGTCCAGGCCCGCTCGTCGGCCGCGTGGGCCTCCTTCGCGCTCGCCGCGTCGGCGACGGCCTCGGCGAGGCGGGCCACGGCGGCCTCGCCGTCGGCGGCGAGCGTCGCCTCCAGGGCGTCCAGGCTGCGCTCCCGCTCGGCGGCGAGGCGAAGGTCGGCCTCGGCGCGCTCCAGCGCGGTGAGGGAGCCCTGCTGGAGGCCGCGCACGGCGTCCATCTCCAGCTCGACCTCCGAGACCTCGTCTCCGGTCTGGCGGACCTCCCTTTCGAGGGTCGCCGCGCGGAGGGCCTCGGCTTCGGCGAGGCGGCGCGACTCCGCGATCCGGGCGTCCATCGCCGCGGTGTCGCGCCGACCGGCGGCGGCCTCGGAGGCGAGGAGGCCGACCTCGACGGCACGGAGCTCGGTCTGAAGCCCTCGGTAGCGGCGGGCGGTCTCCGCCTCGCCCCGGAGCGGTCCCGCCTGCTCTTCGAGCTCGCGAACGACGTCGGCGACGCGGGAGAGGTGCTCCTGCGCCGTGGTCAGGCGGCGCAGGGCCTCGACCTTGCGCGCACGGTACCGCTGGACGCCCGCCGCCTCGTCGATCCAGGCGCGGCGGTCCTCGGCGCTGGCGCTGAGGGCGGCGTCGATCTCCTTCTGCCCCACGATGGCGTAGCCCGCGCGGCCAAGGCCGGAGTCGGCGAGAAGGTCGTGGACGTCGCGCAGGCGGCAGGCCTGGCCGTTGATGCGGTACTCGCCCTCTCCGCCCCGGGTGAGGCGGCGGGTGACGGTGACCTCGCCCGCGTCGATGGGCAGGGCGCGATCCTCGTTGTCGAAGGTGAGGGTCACCTCGGCGTAGCCCACGGGCTTGCGGCTCTTCGCGCCGGAGAAGATGACGTCCTGCCCCGTCTGGGCGCGGAGCTGGCGGGCAGACCCCTCGCCGAGTCCCCAGAGGATCGCGTCCACAAGGTTCGACTTGCCGCAGCCGTTGGGACCGACGACCGCCACCACACCGCCTTCGAGGGTGAACTCGGTGCGGTCGGCGAAGGTCTTGAACCCGTAAAGACGGACGCGTTTTAGCTGCATAGGCGCGGCAAGGGGAAGATACCGTTATGTCGGGACTTCGGGGGCGGGCGATTAGGGTCTTTCGACCGCGGGAGAGCGCTTTGGCTCCACCCCCAGCCCCATCGCTGTCTAGAAAGACGAAGGCCGGGTCGTCGGCAGGGGTTCCCTCCGCGCTCTCTGTGCCCTCTCCGTGCTCTCTGTGGTTCATCCGGCGAGCCGGAACGAGAGGGGCGCTCGGAGCAGCCTATGGCCGCGGGAGGGCGAAGCGCTCGCCGTTCGCGAGATCGAGGTAGTCGGGGCCACCGAGGCGGGCGAGGGGATGGAAAGGCTCATCGCGCAGGTGGAGGCGGAGGACCTCGCCGATCACGTAGCGCGCCGCGGACGGGCCGTGGCCGTGCGCGACGATCGAGAAGAGGCGGCACTCCATCTGGGCCGGGCTCTCGGCGACGCGGGCAGGGCGCACGAGCTCGCTTTCGAGGGGCGTGAAGCCGCTCGGCTCCCATTCGCTCTCGTGCCGGGCGAGGGCGGCGCTGGCCGCGTTCATGCCGTAGGCCATCCTCCGGTCGACGGCGTTGACGGTGAACTCTCCGGCCTCGCGGATGTTGCGGAGGGTGTCCTTCTCCCCTCCCTTCGCGTCGAGGGTGGGGGAGAAGCAGAGGCTGGGCGGGTTGCTTCCGCCGGCCATGAAGAAGCTGAAGGGCGCGAGGTTCGCGACGCCATCGGCGCCGAGGGTCGAGACGAAGGCGATGGGGCGGGGCTGGACGACGGCGGCGAGGAGGGCGTACGCCTCGCGCGGCGGCAGTTCGTCGAGGCGGTGGGTGGTCACGCTCCTATCGTGGCATCGTCGGCACGCCGATGCCAAGAGCCTCAAAACGGAACGGGCCCGGAATACGTCATGTTGAAGGGTAATCCCGATGCCAGCCCTCCTTCTCGCCTTCGCTCTCATCGCGCCACCGGCGCAGGAGAGTTACCTCGGTCTGTATCTGCAGGGGCAGAAGATCGGCTACGTCTCCTCGAAGCTCGCGCCTTCCAAGCTCGACGGCGTCCTGACCTCGCGGAGCGACAGCCGCACCGTCATGGACATGGGCCTCCTCGGAACCTCGCTGAGGATGACGATAGACTCGTCGACATGGTCGGTCAAGGGCCACCCGGTGCGCATGACCTTCCGCCAGGAGAGCGCGGGACGGGTGCAGACGATGGACGCGCGGTTCGTGGGAACGAAGGTGCGGATCGTGAACGACAACTCGGGGAACAAGAGCACGAAGCTCCTCGCGCTGCCGAACGGCCCGATCGTGGACGACCCGATCACGCTCGTCCAGGCGTCGGGCGTCCGCTCGACGAAGACGTTCTGGATCCTCGATCCTACGACGACCTCGTTCATCCAGAACACCGTGCGGCTCGTCGGGCCTTCGGTGGCCGACGTGAGGGGGCGGAAAGTGCCGGCGACGCTCGCGGAGATCGTCGACCCCCGCGCGACGACGAAGGTCTACGTGGACGCGAAAGGCGGGCTCGTGAAGGCGGAGGCGCCGATGGGGATCGAGATGCTGCCGGAGTCGAAGGCGGTCGCGATGAAGACGACGTCGGGCTACTCGCCGAGCGTGGACCTTGCGGCGCAGACCTCCCTGACGCCCACGCCGCCCCTGGAGGACCCGGGCCACCTGAGCGAGCTGAAGCTCCGCTTCACCGGCCCCGACCTCTCCGGCCTGCCGAGCGACGGCCATCAGACGGTGGCGAAGGACGGAGCGTCCTGGACGGTGGACGTGCATCCGGAGAAGCGTGAGAAGGGCGTCTCGATCTACGCCGCGCGGCAGGCGAAGCCGCAGTGGGCGAAGCCGGGCCTGAACATCCCTTCGGAAAGCGCCCAGTTCGCCAAGGTCGCGCGCCAGGTCGTGGCCGGGCGCACAACGGTGGTCGAGGCGGCGGACGCGGTGCAGGCGTGGGTCTACGCGCAGATGACGCCGAACGCGGGGATCGGCGTGCTGCGGGACGCGACGGAGGTCCTGAAGACGAAGGAGGGCGTGTGCCGCGACTACGCGGTGCTGACGGCGGCGGTGCTGCGGGCGGCGGGCGTCCCGACGCGGATGGTGAGCGGGCTGGTGTCGTGGGACGGTACCTTCTACTATCATGCGTGGTGCGAGGTCTGGGACGGTGCGCGCTGGCTCGGGGTGGACAGCACGACGCCCGACCGGCAGCTCGCGGCGAACCACGTGAAGCTCGCGGACGGGACGGTCGAGAGCGCCTTCACGTTCAAGTTCCTCGACCGCGCGAAGGTCGAGGTTCTGAACGCGCGAAGAGACTAGGGATGCGAAAGGCCAAACTGACCCGTCCGCCGTTGCACGGCTCCCCCGCGCGCACGGCGACCACCGCCGCGTTCGCGATCCTGGGGGCCGTGCTCCTGGGCACGGCGTCGGTGCCGATCCTGGACCTCCTCTTCACGGGAATGGCGCGGCTGGTGCTGCACTCGTCGGCGGGGACGCCGGTGTGGACCTCGCTCAGCGCGGTGCCGTTCGCGTTCCTCGGATTGCTGCTCGGCGGCTTCGTCGGCAACCGGACGATGAACTCCCTGGAGCGATGGGGCGGGCGCTGGGACAAGATGGCGGCGGGGGAGAAGGCGAACATCTTTCTCGGCATCTTCGTGGGGCTGTTCGTGTCGGCGGGCTTCATCCCGGTGTTCAGCAACCTGGGAATCTCGGGGGGATGGTTCGCGATGATCGCGGTGGGACTCGTGCTGGGCCTAAGCTCGCTCAGCGTGTACGCGCTCCAGTCGATGCGCGAGGTCCTGCCCTGGACGCAGGGACGGGGGCCGCGGAAGCGGACGGGGCTGAAGGTGTTCGACACGAACGTCCTGATCGACGGGCGCATCCTGGACGTCGCGAAGGCGGGCTTCCTGGACGGCGAGGTCTACGTTCCCGGCTTCGTGCTGGACGAGCTCCAGAAGATCTCGGACAGCAGCGACCCCCTGCGTCGGGCGCGCGGGCGACGTGGGCTGGACGTGCTGAAGCAGCTCCAGGCCGAATACCCGATGGAGGCTCGCGTCCACGACCGGTTCGCGCCGGAACAGGGCGACGACGTGGACCACCGACTGGTGAGGCTCGCGAAGGCGCTGGGGGCGGACATCGTCACCAACGACTTCAACCTCAAGGGCGTGGCGGAGATCCAGGAGGTGAAGGTGATGAGCCTCAACGACCTCGCGCTCGCCCTGAGGCCGAACGTGCTGCCGTCGGAGATGCTGCACGGCCTGAAGATCATCAAGGAGGGGCGCGAGTACGGGCAGGGGGTCGGGTACCTCGACGACGGCACGATGGTGGTCGTCGAGAACGGCGGCCCGCATCTCGGTGAGGCAGCCGATGTCACGGTGACGCAGGTGATCCAGACCGAACGCGGCAAGATGATCTTCGCGGAGATCGAGGGCGAGGAGTATCCCGGCGGGCGAACGCCCCGTCGGGGCGGCGGCGGCCGGCGAACGTGAGCGTCGCCGCCGCGATCCTCTGTGCCGGAAGCGGCACCCGCTTCGGGGGGGACAAGCTCGGGCTGTCCGTTCTAGGAAAGCCGATCTGGCGCTGGTCCTACGACGCCTACGCGTCCCACCCGTCGATCGATCGCGTTCTGCTCGTCGGGAATCCTTCGAACGTCGAGGAGCTTTCTCTTTTTGGGGAAGCAGTTTTGGGAGGCGCGACCCGGACGGATAGCGCGCGGGCAGCGCTGGAGGCGGCGGGAGAGGCCTCTTTACTCGTGTTGCACGATGGAGCAAGACCGTTTGTGACGGCGAACCTGATCTCGCGGGTGGTCGAGGCGGCGGAGCGGGACGGCGCGGCGGCGGCGGCGATCCGGGTGACAGACACGATCAAGGCGTCGCACGAGGGTCGGCTAACGACGCTGGACCGTTCGCGGCTGTGGGCGATGCAGACGCCCCAGGCCGTGCGGACTTCACTCTTGCGACGAGCCTACCAAGGGGCGCCGGGCGAGGCGACGGACGACGTGGCACTGCTCGAGGCGATCGGCGTGTATGCCACGCTGGTGGAGGGCGACCCGCAGAACATGAAGATCACCACGCCCGATGACCTGCTCCGGTTGCCTTCCGAGACGCGCACGGGAATGGGGTACGACGTTCACTCGTTTTCGGAAGACCCTTCGCGGGTGCTGATGCTGGGGGGTGTGGCGTTTCCCGATCACCGAGCGCTGGAGGGCCACAGCGACGCGGACGCGCTGCTCCACGCCGCGACGGACGCGCTGCTCGGGGCGGCGGCGCTGGGAGACATCGGCGTCCACTTTCCGCCTTCCGAGGAGCGGTGGCGCGGCATGGCGTCGCTGCACTTCCTCGGGCACGCGGCCACCTTGTTGCGTGAGGAGGGCTGGGCGGTCGTGAACCTCGACATGACGGTGATCGCCGAGTCTCCGAAGGTGATGAAGCGGTCGCAGGACGTCCGGGAGACCGTCGCGGGCGCGCTGGGGATCGAGGCGAGTCGGGTAAGCCTCAAGGCCACGACGAACGAGCGGATGGGGTTCGTCGGTCGGGGCGAGGGGATTGCGGCGCTGGCGATCGCGACAATTCGACGGTGACGCTTAGTAGTGCCATCTGCACTGCGCGACCACGAGCGTCTCCTCAACCACACGATACACAAGACGGTGCTCCTCATTGATCCGGCGCGACCAGTAGCCAGACCATTAGTGCTTCAGGGCTTCTGGTTTTCCAATCCCTTCGTAAGGCAATCGCTGGGCGTCTCGTATCAGTTCGTTGACTCGGCGCAGAACCCTCCTATCGTTTGCTTGCCAGTAGAGGTAGTCCTCCCATTCCTTATCTTCGAACGTCAGTCGCAATCGATCAGCTCACGCTCAGTGTAGTTGCCTGCCTCGATCTGCCGGATCGATTCCATCAGCCGCGCCTTGTTCGCAGGACTAGACATCAGGTGCTCCGTTGCGTCTATACCGTCATAGTCACCGAGCGGAAGAACGATAACGGGTTCCGTGCCTTCCCGCGCGACGATTAAGTGCTCGCGGGTCTTGGCGACATGCTCCACGTAACTCACGGTATCAGACTCGAAGGTGGACAGCGATACGGTCTCCATCCTTCTATTGAACCACGCTTCATAGGCCAAAATAACTTCATCGAACCCTCGCCTCGCAAGGTCCGCCTACTCGATCCGCACACCGTCAACCAGATCGCGGCGGGCGAGGTGGTGGAGCGGCCCGCCTCCGTCGTGAAGGAGCTGGTCGAGAACGCGCTCGATGCCGGGGCGTCGCGGATCGAGATCGACCTGCGCGACGCCGGGCGGACGCTCATCCGGGTGGCGGACGACGGCTGCGGCATGGGGCCGGAGGACGCCGAGGCGGCGCTCCAGCGCCACGCCACGAGCAAGATCACCGACACCTCGGAGCTGGACGACGTGCGCACCCTGGGCTTCCGGGGCGAGGCGCTGCCCAGCATCGCCTCCGTCGGCCGAATGACCCTCTCGACCGGCGAGGCCGACGGCCTGCGGCATGTCGTGCGCGTGGAGGGCGGGCAGGTGTTCCCCCTCACCGGCGCGGCGGGACCGCGCGGCACCGAGATCGTCGTCGAGGATCTGTTCTACAACACCCCCGCCCGGTTGAAGTTCCTCAAGAGCGACACCACCGAACTCGGGCAGGCGATGGACCATGTCGCCCGCTACGCGATGGCGTACCCGCACGTCGCCTTCACCCTGCGCCACAACGGCCAGCTCGCCATTGGCACCAGCGGCGACGGCGACCTCCACGCGGCGGTGACCGACGTCTGGGGCCGCGAGACGGCGCGGACCCTCGCGCCCATCGACATCGAGGCGGCGGGCATCCGGCTCACCGGCCTCGTCTCGCCGCCGCACGTCACCAAGCCGACGCGGGCCTTCCAACACGTCTTCGTGAACGGCCGCCCGGTGCGTACGCGGACGCTCACCGCGGCGGTCGACGGCTCGTTCCGTGACCTCACGCCCGAGCGGCGATACCCTCTGCTCGTGCTCATGCTGGAGCTTCCGGGCGAGAAGGTCGACGTGAACGTCTCGCCCACGAAGAGCGAGGTGAAGTTCCAGCAGGAAGGCGCGGTGTTCGAGGCGATCCGCCTCGCGGTGCGGGGCGCGCTGATGAAGCACGGCATGATGCCGGACGCGGCGGGCATCGCCGCCGCGAACGAAGCGCTGGCGGCGGTGCGATCGTTCCACCAGCCCCCGGTCGAAGACTTCCGCCTCGTCGCGCCCGAAACTCCGCCGCTGGGTCCAACGACCCCGACCCTCGCGGTGCCGCAGATCCTGGAGGCGAAGGCGGCGCTTCCCTTCGCCGACCTGCTCGAAGGACTCCGGGTGATCGGGCAGGTGATGAACACCTTCATCGTCGCGGAGACGACGCACGGCGTGGTGCTGATCGACCAGCACGTCGCCCACGAGCGGGTGCTCTACGAATACCTATGCGGAATCCGGGGCAAGGCGGCGATCGAGCGGCAGCCGCTTCTCGTGCCTCAGACGCTGAACCTCGACCGCCGCTCGGCGGTGCTCCTGCGCGACCGGCTGAAGGAGCTGACCGACGTAGGATTCGACCTGGAGCCGTTCGGAGGCGAGAGCTACGCCGTCCGCGCCGTCCCGGCCCCCTCCCGCCGGAACCTCCACGCCCCCAGCCGGAGATTGTCCTCCACGCTCAACGACCCGAACAGCTCCCGCTTCTCCGGCACCAGGCACA
>CAXTOO010000034.1:17584-21739 GCA_964245875.1 uncultured Fimbriimonas sp.
GGCGGCGCTGCGGGGCCGCGACCCGATCCGGGTGCTCAAGGAGCTTGTCGAGGAGCTCGTCGAGGCGACGGTCGCGCGCAAGCTCGTGCCGACGCGCGAACAGATCTGGATCACGACGTCGTGCCACATGGCGGTGAAGGCCGGCGACCCCCTGAGCCTGCCCGAGATGGAGCGGCTCATCGTCGACCTCGCCGAGACGGAGAACCCGTACCTCTGTCCGCACGGCAGGCCGATCACGGCGACGCTCTCGCGGGACGCGATGCTGAGGCTGTTCAAGCGGACTTGAGATGGCCCTCAACCCCCTCTCATCGCCCGTCGAGAGCGAGCGGAATGAGGGAGTTTTGAGCCGGGGCGACGAGAAGGGGCCTTTGGAGGGCCTATGGCCCGGTGATCGCAGGGTCGACGCCGCCGCCCTTGGGCGCGGGGTCGGTCACGATCTCCAGCTTCATGTTCGCCTTGTCGTAGGCCAGCTTCGCGCCGAGCGACTCGGCGATGAAGCGCATGGGGACGTAGGTCACGTTGTTGATGATCATCGGCGGCGTGTCGAGCAGGATCTCCGCGCCGTTCTTCTTCGCGATCCGGGAGCCGAAGGTCAGGCCCACGGCCTCGTTGTTTCGCTGGGCCTCGACCGTGCGGGTCGTCGGATCGTAGGTCAGGGTCGCGCCCAGCGCCTCGAAGATGCCGCGCATCGGGACCATGACCCGCCCCTTGAAGACCCTCGGCTGGGCGTTCTCCGCGAACTTCACCGGCTTGCCGTCGACCCAGACGGTGAGGCGATTGGCGGAGGCGAAGGTCGCGCCGAGCGCGGCAAAAGCAAGAAGCAGGGGCTTGGCGATCACAACGCATGTAGAAGCCGGAAAGAGGACGAGAGTTCCCCGGCTGGAAGCCGGGGCGACGAGAAGCCGGAGATGCCTCCTGGAAGGAGGCACCACGTCAATAGGCGCGCGCGAAGACGACGCGCCGCTCGCTGGGCGCGTCCGTCATCACGCACACGCCCGGCTCGCCGTCCGAGGGGATCAGCGGCGCCAGCGGGATGCAGCGGATCGTCGCCTTCGTCGCGTCCGCGATCCGGTCGGCGGTCGCCTCGGTGCCATCCCAGTGGGCGACCACGAAGCCCACCCCGCCGTCGCCCTCGAAGACCTTCAGGAACTCCTCCCAGGTGTCGACCCGGTGTGTGTTCGCCTCGCGGAACGCGAGCGCCTTGTCGAACATCGCCCGCTGGATCTCGTCCTGCAGCGCGGCGACCCGGGCCGCCGCCTCGCCGACGGGCACCGTCTCCTTCTCGCCCGTGTCGCGCCGCGCCAGGACCACCGTGCCCGCGTCGAGGTCGCGCGGACCGACCTCCACCCGCACCGGGACGCCGCGTAGCTCCCAATGGTTGTACTTGAAGCCCGGCGACTCCTTCTCCCGCTTGTCGACCTTCACCCGCACCCCGAGCTTTCGCAACTGGGCGGCCAGATCGTCGGACACGCCGAAGGTGCGGGCGCGCGTCTCCTCGTCGCGGCCCATGGGCACGATCACGGCCTGGATCGGCGCGAGCCGGGGCGGGCAGACGAGGCCCTTCGCGTCGGAATGGGCCATGATGAGCGTCCCGACGAGGCGCGTCGAGACGCCCCAGCTCGTGCCGTACACAAACTGGAGGGTGTTGTTCTGGTCCACGAACTTGCAGTCGAACGCCTTGCCGAAGTTCTGCCCCAGGTGGTGCGAGGTGCCCGCCTGGATCGCGCGGCGGTCGAGGGTCATCGTCTCGATGGTGTAGGTGTGGTCCGCGCCCGCGAACTTCTCGCCCTCGCTCTTGATCCCCTTGATGACGGGCACCGCCATCCAATCCTCGACGAAGGGCGCGTAGCACTCGTTGAGGATCGTGAGGCTCTCCGTCTCGGCCTCCTCGTAGGTCGCATGGGCCGTGTGGCCCTCCTGCCACAGGAACTCGGCGGTCCGCAGGAACAGGCGCGTGCGCATCTCCCAGCGCACGACGTTGGCCCACTGGTTGATCAGCAGCGGCAGGTCGCGGTACGACTGGATCCACTTCGCGTAGGTGTTCCAGATCACCGTCTCGCTCGTGGGCCGCACGATCAGCTCTTCCTCCAGCTTCGCCTCGGGGTCGACCATCACGCCGCCCTCGCCGTCGGACTTCAGCCGGTAGTGGGTCACGACCGCGCACTCCTTCGCGAACCCCTCGACGTGGCTGGCCTCGCGCGAGAGGAACGACTTGGGAATGAAGAGCGGGAAGTAGGCGTTGACGTGGCCGGTGGCCTTGAACGAGTCGTCCAGGGCGCGCTGCATGAGCTCCCAGAGGGCGTAGCCGTGGGGCTTGATGACCATGCAGCCGCGCACGGCGGAGTGGTCGGCGAGGTCGGCGCGCACGACCAGCTCGTTGTACCAGGCGGAGAAATCGGTCTCCGGGTTCGTCAGTCCTTCTTTGCTCATGGGCAGAGAGTCTACTGTCCGGGGAGGGTTCCCCTTGAAGCCGCGGCACGAAGACCACAATGGACATCGTGCCCCCATCGCGAGCGGCAGGGGGAACCGTAGGGGAGGGGGTGGTATAGACGTCCGCTCGCTTTGAACCGACTCGCAGGAACCGACAGTAGAGCTAAGTGGACCGGTGAGGGTTGAGGCTCAGCTTGTCGCCCCACCAGTCGCAAAGTTCCTTGAGTCTCTCCACCACTTCTGGTGAGGCATCCAACACGAAGAAAACCCTTGGCGAGCGTGGACTGGCCCGCACCGCATCCACCCGATCAAAGAGCCGATCGAGCTTCGTTTCGAGCGTTCCGATCTCGTTCAAGTGTCCACCCGGTGCGCGAGTCTGGTGATGGTAGACCACCAAGGTCCTTCCCGGTGCGCGGAACGCAGCAAGCTCCTCGTAAGAGACCGACTTCCCCGCCGCCCGGCGACCTGGGGTGAAGGTGCGCGGCTCAAGCCCATTGTCGGGATCGAGGAACACGACGTCGCATTCGGCCACTTTGAGGACGGCTTCTTTGACCCAGAGCCGGCGGGCCTCGACCGAAATCGGAACCATTGAGTCGACGAAGACACCATCAAGTAGCACCGAGTCGTGCTGAAGCGCGGCAACATTTCTTTGTCCCGTGCGTACGATGTGCCGCAACTTGCCGTACAGTTCCGGGTCGAAGCGTTCCCACTTGGGATCGTCCAGGTACGCGGTGTGACGACCATCGGGGCTGCTCACTTCGTCAGGGAACAGCCACCAGACCACCCCGACGCGGTGTCCGGGTTGGAGTTGCCTGAGCAGGGCGAGCTTGATGTAGTCTCCGATGTCGCCGACGTACTTGTCCTGCATTTGAGGGCCATTGTAGCGTTTGAAGTGAGAGCGACGCTGCAAGAGCGCGTACTTATCTCCCCGATGCCTCGTTCCTTTGTCTCAGGCCGCTTTTATCGATCCGACGCTCCGCCCTCGACCACGTCGCGCCGGCTTCTTCTCGGCCTTGCTCGGCTTGACCTCGATCTCCGCGCCCAGAGCCCGAGCATAGGCCATGATGCGGGCGAAGGCGACGCCCGAGGGATCGTTCTCCAGCTTGGCGACCGCCGTGCGCGCGACGTCCATCCGCTCGGCGACCTCGGCCTGCGACAGCCCCAGGCGTGTTCTCTCGTCGATCAGCTTGCTCAAGAGGGCAAACGGAGCCCAAACATCGGCAAAGCCCGGATCGTTGTCGAGGCTGTCCTGGATGAGGATTTTGAGTCCATCTGAACTCTTAGTTTTGGTTCTGGTCATCGTTTCAGCTTCACTTCTCGCCTCTGCGAGATTCGAGGTACCGCCGCATCCTTGTCCGTGCGGCATCGATCAGTTGGGCAGGCACTTCGTCCTTCTCCTTTTTGTAGGCGAGCAGAAGCACCAGCGTTGTGCGCTCGTCCGGATCGTACGCGAAGAACAGGCTTCGGCCCGAACGCTTGTCCTTCTTGGGCATAAGAAGCCCTTCCCCATAGCTCTTCAGGACGAATCCTGCCTCGTCGCCCTTGGCATACCGCTCCATCGAGAAGAAGAGCAGCCCACGATCGGGCTGGGGGATCGTCCGCATCTCGGCGACAAGGGTCGCGTCGTCGTAGTTGCCCCACTTGCCGCGCTCGCTCGCCACGTCATTAGTGTTCCCTATTTAGTACATTGTTCGCTTGCTACTCGCTCCGCAAAGCCGCCACCGG
>CAXTOO010000035.1:0-3121 GCA_964245875.1 uncultured Fimbriimonas sp.
GTTCCCTATTTAGTACATTGTTCGCTTGCTACTCGCTCCGCAAAGCCGCCACCGGGTCCTTCTTCGCGGCCTTCATGGCGGGGAGGACGCCGAAGATGCCGCCTACGCCGATCGACGTCAGAAGGGAGAGCATGACCACGCCGAGGGTCATCTTCGGATGGATCGGCGTGTAGCGGTCGAGGCCGGCGTTCACCGCGAGGGTGAGCGCGAGACCTGCGAGGCCGCCGAGGAAGGCGAGCATCAGGGCTTCCAGCAGGAACTGGGCGAAGATGTCGCGCCCGCGCGCGCCCACCGCCTTGCGCACGCCGATCTCCTTCGACCGCTCGTTCACCGACATCAGCATCACCGTCATGATCCCGACGCCGCCGACGAAGAGCGCGATGGAGGTCAGGCCGGTCAGCAGCCAGGTGAGGATGCCCATGAGCTTGTACACGAGGCCGAGCAGATCCTCCTGGGTGAGCACCGAGTACTGCTCGCGCTGGAGGCGGCTCCCCAGCACCGCCTCGCAGCGCCGGATGAGCGCCTTCGGCTCCGCGTCCGGGCGGGCCTGGATCATGATGCGCGCGGTCGGGAGTTCCGGCTCGACCGACCGCAGGCGGGGATAGGGGACGTAGACGAGGTTCTCCAGCGAGCTGAAGCTCAGGAGGCTCGCGGACTGCTTCTTGTCCTGGGTCACGCCCAACACCCGGTAGGTCCGACCGTTGATGGTGACGCTCTTCCCTAGCGCAGAGGCGCCCGGAAAGAGCGCGTCGGCGGCGACCGAGCCGAGGACGACGACGTCCGTCCTCGCCTCCACATCGCCGAAGACGTGGCCCTCCCGCATCCTCGTCAGGTGCATCGCGAACCAACCGGGCGTGCAGGCGGCGAGGAACGGCGTGGCGACGCGCGCGCCCGCGTGGATGCCGCCGCCGACGAAGGTGAACGGCTCCGCGCGGACCACCCCTGGGACCCGCCGCAGGCGTACCGCGTCCTCTTCCTTGAGGTAGCTCGTGCCCCCGAGGTTGGGATTGAAGGTGCCGTCCTCGATCCGGCCTGGGATGACCACGAGCACGTTCACGCCCAGATCGCGGACCTGGGACTCCACGTCGTCGCGGACGCCGAGGGCGATCGAGACGAGGAGCGCGATGGCTGCCGCGCCCACGGTAATGCCCAAGGCCGAAAGGAGGGCTCTCGTCCAGCCGTCGCGGAGGCTCCGCAGGGCGAAGACGAGGTTCACGGGGGCGCGCACAAGGCGTTCTACGAGGGTCACCGGGGTTTCGACCCTAGCGGGAGTGCACACAGGACTCGCCCCGTAGTCGCCGGAGGGTTCGTGCCGGCGGTCGAGCCTCCGGCTAGAGCTCGCGCCGGTACTCGAGGGCACTCAGCAAAGTGGCGGAATCGGCGTAGTCCAGCTCGCCACCGACGGGCATCCCGTGGGCGAGGCGGGTGACGCGCAGGCCGATGGGCTTGAGGAGCTTGGCGAGGTAGAGCGCGGTCGCGTCGCCCTCGATGGTCGGGTTGGTCGCGAGGATGATCTCGTGGATCTCACCGTCGGCGAGACGGTTGAGCAGCTCCTTGACGCGCAGGCCCTCGGGGCCGATGCCGTCCATGGGCGAGAGAAGTCCGTGGAGGACGTGGTACCGACCCTTGTACTCGTGGATGCGCTCCATCGCCGCGACATCTTTCGGCTCGGCGATGACGCAGACCATCGATCGATCGCGGCGCGGGTCGCGGCAGACCTCGCACCGCTCGTGCTCGCTCACGTCCTGGCACTCGGCGCAAAAGGTGAGCTTGCGCTTGGCAGCGGTAATGGAGTTCGCGAGCCGCTCGCAGTCGTGCGCGGGCGTCCGAAGGAGATGGTAGGCGAGGCGCTGGGCGGACTTCGGCCCCACGCCGGGAAGCTTCTCCAATTCGGCGATGAGTTCGGCGAGGGGGCGGGCGAAGGTCATGGAGAAGGGAAAAAGGGACAGGAAAGGAAAGAGTAGGTCTCCTTTTTCCTACGTCTCACGCGACATCCCTGTGTCCGCGGGATGCACTTGTGCCCGCGCGGAGCGTTGTGGGAACCGTCACGTTCTCGCGTCGGCACGAGTGCATCCGACGCCTACAGGAACTCCTCTGAAGTCAGAGGCCGGGGATGTCGGGCACATTCGGCAGAATGTTCTTGACCTTGCCCTCGCGGAGTTCGGTGGCGGCGGCGAAGCCCGCCCGGATGGTGGCGACGATCAGGTCTTCCAGGCCCTCGACGTCCTCGGGGTCGACGATCGAAGGGTCCACGATCTTCAGCTGCTGGATCTCGCCGGTGCCGTCGAAGAGGGCGCGGATGGGACCGTTCTGGATCGGGATCGCGGTGTTCTTGAGCTCCGCCTCCAGGTCCTGGGCCTGGGCCATCGCCTGCTGCATCTGCTGCATCATCCCGCCGAAACCGCCGGGTCCGAAGTTCTTGGGAAGCTTCATCGTGCGGTTAGGATACTCCGGCGAAGTAGGGTGAGTGGTGCCCTGTGTCCCCAGCCCCGAAGGGGCGACCTTACAAAGCGAAGGGCGCAAGCCCTGGTCTCAGCGGTCGCCTCCCCTCATAGCCCTGAAAGGGCGACCTCATGCACTATCCTGCTCATATGACGCAATCCCTCGCCAACGTTCTCGTGCACGTGGTGTTCAGCACTCTACACCGCCGTTCGATCCTTCACGAAGCGTTACGGGCGGAGGCGTTCGCCTACATTGGGGGAACGCTGAAGAACGATGGATCGGTTCCTCTTTGCGTCGGCGGGTATGAGGATCACGCCCACCTGCTGTGCCGCCTTTCTCGAACCAGGTCACTCGCGGACACGGTAGGCACGGTCAAGGCGGCATCGTCACGCTGGATCAAGACGAGGGACTCCCGTCTTGGGGATTTCGCTTGGCAGGCGGGCTATGGAGCGTTCTCCGTCGGGCGCAGCGAGATCGAAACGGTGGCGCAATACATCAGGGGACAAGCTGAACATCACGCAACGCTGAGTTTTCAGGATGAAATGCGGCGTTTCTACGACGAGTACGGCATCGTTTACGATGAGCGGTACGTGTGGGATTGAAGGAGGTCGCCCTTTCAGGGCTGAGGGCCGGGTTGGTCTCCGTGCCCAGGGCTGGCGCCCTTCGCTCTACGAGGTCG
>CAXTOO010000035.1:3131-21707 GCA_964245875.1 uncultured Fimbriimonas sp.
CCCATCGGGGCTACGGCTGCGGCGGTGGGTCGCCCGTTCCACCGTCCCCGAAGGTGTCTTTGAGGAGTTGGTCGAGGCGGGCGCCTTCGAGGGGGAGCTCGACGGCGTCGACCGTGTCGGGCAGGTCCTTGCGCTTGACGACGTAGAGGATCTCCATGGACGGGTCGCCGATCTCCCCTCGAAAGGCTTCGAGGATGGCGGGCGCGCGCTTGGAGCCTTCCTGAACCCACGCCAGTTCGAACTGCCGTTCCATCTGCACCGTGACCGTGCCATTCTCACGGGCGACGACCACGCTGCCGTCGAGCTTCGCCGCCATCAGGGCGCTCTTCTCACCGAGGGCGGTCTTGGCCGCCGTCCACGCGGCGGCGGCCTTGTCGAGCGCGGCGTCGCCGGTGAGGGCGGGCACATCAAGGACGGGAGTAGGGGTTGCAAGCTCTTCAGGCTTCGTGGGGGAGGGCGGAAGATCGCGCCGAGGGTCCGGCGCGCTACCGCTAACCGACACAGGTTCGCGCCGAGTGACAGGCGCGCCACCTGGGGCTTCCGCGAAGGGCACGGGGCCGGGGCCAGCGAGGCGAATGAACTCGCTCTCGAGCCAGACGCGCGGGAGCGAGATGTCGCGGATGGAGTCGTGCAGGCCCGCGATCGCGCCACGGAGGCGGACGATGGTGTCGCGGCCGATCCGGGCGGCGGTCTCGTGGAGCGACGCCTCACGGGAGGCGTCGTCCGCGCCGAGGGCGACGCCGTAGGAGGCGCGGGTGAGGTCGGCGAGGCGGTGGAGCATCGACTCCAGCAGGGCGCTGGGATCGCGTCCGAGGCGCGCCACCTCGCCGAGTTGGGCCATGATCGCGGGCACGTCGCCCTCGCGGATCGCCATGAGGATCGCATCGACGGTCTCCTCGTTCACGAGGCCGAGCTGGTCATAGACCTGGGCGAGCGACACCTTCCCCGTCTCCGAGGTGAGGATCGCCTGTTCGAGGAGGGTGAGGGCGTCTCGATAGCCGCCGTCGGCCATGCGGGCGATGGCGGAGAGTGCCTCCGGCTCGACCTCGACCTCCTCGCCCGCGGCGACGTGGCGCAGGCGGCCGACGAGGTCGGCCATGGTCGCGCGGTGGAAGTCGTACTTCTGGCACCGCGAGCGGATGGTGGTCGGGACCTTGTTGAACTCGGTGGTCGCGAGGATGAAGACGATGTGCTCGGGCGGCTCCTCGATGGTCTTCAGGAGGGCGTCGAACGCCTTGTTCGATAGGTCATGGACCTCGTCGATGATGAAGACCTTGTAGCGGGCGACGACCGGCTTGTAGTCGACGGTGTCCACGATGGTCTCACGGATGTCGTCCACGCCACTCTCGCTGGCGGCGTCGATCTCGACCACGTCGACGCAGGTTCCGGCGGCGATGTCGCGGCAGATCTCGCAGGTCCCGTCGGGATCTGGGGTGGGGCCGCTCTCGCAGCAGAGCGCCTTGGCGAGGAGGCGCGCGGAGGAGGTCTTGCCGGTGCCGCGGGGGCCGGTGAAGAGGTAGGCGTGGGCGATGCGCCCGCGCGAGATGGCGCTCTGGAGGGTACGGACGACATGGTCCTGGCCGACGAGGTCGTCAAACGACTGGCTCCGGTACTTGCGGTAGAGCGACTGATAGGGCATGGGGTTTTTGGTTTTGGGTTGTTGGCTGTTGGTTCAGACCAATAACCAACAACCCCGAACCAAAAACTGGGAATACCGGGAGTTACGCGTCGCACGGAGAATCGACTTATCCTTGCTGCCTTCCGGCCCTGGGGAGGTTCACCGCCACCCGCCGCGCGGTTCCCGGCAAGAAGAGGATACCAGGGGATCAGGAAGTTAGGTGAAGAGGGAGCCAGGAGCACTCGTCTCCTGGCTCCCTCTTCACCCAACTTCCTACTTGCCCGAGCGGAGCGACGGGATGTCGATGATCGTCTCGGCGTCGGGATCGTAGGCACCCTTCGTCTCGACGTAGTTCGCGGTCTTCACGACGGGAACCTTGTCGGCCCACTCGCCCCGGCGCAGGAGCTGGTCCCGCGTGAGCTCGAGGGTCGTGTAGATCACGCGCTGGCCCTTGCGGACCTCGGTGTTCAGGTAGTTCTTGTCCGTCATGCCCGAACCGTCCCAGGAGAACTTGTCCTGGATGTGGGGCGGGGCGCTGCGCGGGTTGTAGTAGAACTCAACGACGTACTTGTCCGTGGAGAACGGGTACATCGTCGGGTCGCGGCTCATGTCCAGCTTTCGGTTGAAGCGACGGTTCTTCACGAACAGGCCGTCTTGCATGAAGGTCTGGGTCTTGTCCGGGTCGAGGTTGACGCTGCTGCTGTTGTCCCAATTCATCTGGGCGCCGGCAGCGCCGGGGAAGTTCGCGTCGCGGAGGACGATACGGATGCGCGAACCGACGGGCTGGACGCCCCACGTGCCCTCGACCTTCAGTTCGCGCTGGGAGGTGATGGTCACCTTGGCCGAGAAGCCCACATCGAACGGCGGCTGGTTGTCGTACCTCGCCTTCTCCTGAGGAGGAAGGTTCTTGTCGTGGTCGGCGACCCACCCGCGCTGCACGAGACGGACGAGCGTGGTGTCGGCGTTGTTCTCGATGGTGTCGCGGTTCTGGCGACCGCCGAAGGACTGGTCCTTCTTGTAGACTTCGAGCGCCTTGTCGTAGAGGCCGAAGTAGGTGTCGAGCGCCTTCTCCGGCTGGCCGTCGCGCTGGTACGCCATCGCGAGGAGGTTCTTGCGCGCGGGGATCATGTCCGGGTGCTGCTGCGCCTGGATGAAGAGGTCGACGGCATGGTCGTAGTCGTCGTCGATCTTGTGGTACCACATCCACCCCGTCTCGAAGAACATCTCGTAGGTGGTCGGGTTGTTCTTGTAGCCTTCCTTGCCGAGGGCGAGGGCGGCGGGGATGTAGCGGCGGTCGGAGCGCTGCTCCTCGTCCGTGAAGTTGTAGCCGATGTGCCACATCCCGGTGGCGTACACGTCGATCTGGTGGGGGTCCAGGATCGTGACGAGCCGAATGAGCGGCAGGATCGCGTCGTAGTTGCCCGTGTCGAAGAACGAGTCGGCCTTCACCCAGAGGATGCCCGCGATAAGCTCGCGGAAGCCGCCGATGACGAACAGAAGCTGGTCGGGCGAAAGCCCGCCGCCGCCGAGCTCGCTCGTCTTGCCCGGATCGAAATCGACCGCCCAGTGGGAGCCGAGGCCCCAGACGAGAGGCCGGGGAGCGCCCGGCTTCAGCTCCTTGTAGGTCTTCTCGTCGACCGTGACGGTCTTGAAGTCGCTCGGCAGGGGCTGTCCCCCGACTCCGTGCTGCAGAAGGGCCTGGATCAGGAACGCCCCGACCCCGATGCCCGCGATCTTTTGATGGAAGGGAGTCATCGCTTACACCTCTCGTCGGTCGAACACCACGATCCCGGCGATCAGAAGGGCCACGATGTAGGCGATTCCGTAACCGATCGTCTGGATGTAGTAGAGCTGCTCGTTCTGGATGGTCGAGCCCGCGTTGATGAGCGGGTTCTGAATGTTGTAGTTGGAAAAGTTCGGGAGGATCGAGTTCACGATCGTCGCGAAGAACTTCGCCACCGCCGGGGTGGCCGGGTTCTCCTGCATGGTCGTGAAGAACGGGTTGAAGACCGTTCCCAGCAGGTAGATGCCGCCCGACAGGAAGAAGTTGACCAGGGGGGAGACGAACGTGGAGAAGAAGATCGCGAGCGCCGCAAGGAGGCTCATCTGCACGAAGTACATGATGGGTCCCTTGAGGAGGTCGGCGATGTTCGAGCCGTTGAAGCCCTGCTGGACGACGAACACGCCCACGAGCACGACGCTCATGAGGAGCATCATCAGCCCCAGCGCGGCGACCGCCCCGAGGTACTTGCCCACGAGGAACTGCCAGCGCTGGACGGGCTTCGAGAGGATCGTGTAGATCGTCCTTCGCTCGACCTCGTTCGGGATCATGTACACGGTGAGGACGATCGCGATGACCGCCGCCGTGAGCTGGATGATGCCGAGCATGACCGACTTGAGGACGGTCGTCTCCGAGCGGGTCGAGAGCACGCCGAGGCCCGGCGCGACGAACATGAAGACCACGCCGATCAGGAGGATGATCAGCAGGACCTTGCGGCGAATGGCCTCGCCCACGGTCGTGGACGCGATGCTGAGGATGGGTCTCACGCCTGGGTCTTCTCCTCGGCGGTGCCGGTGGCCTGCATGCCCGACGAACGGGGCTTGATCGTCTCGACGAAGAGATCCTCCAGCCGCTTGCGCCGCGGAACGACGCTCAGCACCCGACCCTTGGCGTTGCGCACGGCGTCGATCACGCCGTTCACGTCGGCCTCCTCCGGGATGTCGAGCAGGTAGCCCGTCGGAAGGCTGCGGACGTTCGCGTCGTGGATGGCCATCGTGGAGAAGAGCGACTCGGGGACGCCGTCCGCCGAGATCTCGACCCGGCCGCCGCGAAGGAGGTCGGTGAGCTTGCCCTGGGCCTCGATGACGCCCTTGTTGATGATCGCGACGCGGTCGCAGATCAGCTCGACCTCACTCAGCTCGTGCGAGGAGATGAAGACCGTGCGGCCCTCGTCGCGGAACGAGAGGATGAGGTCCCGGATCTCCCGGTGGGCGATGGGGTCGAGGCCCCCCGTGGGCTCGTCCAGGAAGAGGAGCTTGGGGTCGTTGATCAGGCTCTGCGCGAGGCCGATGCGCTGCTGCATGCCCTTCGAGTACTGCGAGATCGTCTTCGTGACGTCGCGGTGCAGGTTCACCCGCTCGAGGAGCGACTGGAACCGCGCCGTGTCGTTGATGCCGAAGAGCGAGCCGTAGAACTTGAGGATCTCCGGCCCGGTCATGTGCTCGTAGTAGTAGGGCCGCTCGGGGAGGTACGAGATCAGGCGGTGGACCGCCATGTCGCCGATCTCCTTTCCGAGGACGTAGCCCTCGCCTGCCGAGGGGTAGATGATGCCCAGCAGCATCTTGATGGTCGTGGTCTTGCCGGCGCCGTTAGGCCCCAGGAAGCCGAAGATCTCGCCTTCCTCGACGTGCAGATCGAGGGCTTCGACGACGTTGATCTTGCCCGCAGTCCGAGATTTATAGCTTTTGGTCAGCTTCTTCGTTTCTATGGCGGCGGCCAAGGGTCGCACACCTCCTGTAAGTCCGCGTAGGGATGGGTAACTATACCTACCGAGGGGGTAACCGCCGGTTCGGCGACGACGTTCCCGTTGGGGGACGATTTACGGCCTTTTCGCGCGGTTGCGCATTTTGTCGCAAGAGAATCGCCACATCTTGGAAAAGGCTGGGCATAATATGGGCATAGGCCCGACGGGTCTAGAGGCCTCCCACCTTGAGGAACGCCCCCCGTCGACCGCCTGCGATCGCGGGGTCGTTTTCGGCTCTCCTTTAACGGCTCCGCCTTTTTTGCACGGATGATGTCCAACGCCCAGGAGGGGCGCGCCCAACAACTCCACGTCCACAACGCGGTAGGCTCCTCACCGATGTCTCCCGCCCAGGCCTGGTGGCTCGCGATCCGGCCGAAGACCCTGCCTGCCGCCACCGCGCCGGTCCTCGTCGGAACCGCCCATGCCTTTCGAGAGGGACGGTTCCAGCCGCTTGCGGCGTTCGCCGCGCTTGTCGGCGCGCTGCTGGTCCAGATCGTCAGCAACCTCGCGAACGACTACTTCGACTTCAAGAAGGGGGCCGACAACGAGGATCGGCTTGGGCCGCCGCGCGTGACCCACATGGGGCTGCTCTCGGAGAAGGCGGTGCTCACGGGTCTGGCCCTTTGCATCGGATCGGCGCTTTGCGTGGGTTCGTTCCTGGCGCTGGTCGGGGGCTGGCCCATCGTCGCGGTGGGTCTCGTGTCGCTGCTCTGCGCGGTGCTCTACACGGCGGGACCGTATCCGCTGGGCTACAACGGACTGGGAGAGATCTTCGCGTTCCTCTTCTTCGGCCCGGTTGCGGTGGCGGGCACGGTGTACGTGCAGTCGCTCCGGTGGGAGCCGCTCGCCGCGCTGGCGGGAGCGCCCATCGGTCTGCTGTGCGCGAACATCCTCGTGGTCAACAACGTGCGCGACTGGGAGACGGACGCGAAGGCAGGCAAGCGGACCCTGGCGGCGAGGTTCGGGCGAGAGTTCGGGGTCCGGCTGTATGAGATAAACCTCTTCCTCAGTCTCGTTTCTCTCGTTCTATACGCTGTGGTTGGCCATGCTCCTCCCGCACTTATTGCCTCAGGTGTTCTTGTTACTGGCTATTCGCTTCTGCGCGCTGTGCGCGACGCACGCGGCAGGTCTCTCAACCCGCTCCTCGGCAAGACCGCGCAGCTTGAGTTGCGCTTTGCCGTCGCGATGTCGCTGGGGATTGCCCTTTCGATCGTACTCAGGTAGGGTCCTGGAGCACACCGTACTTTCAGAAGTCTCTGAAAGGTATAAATAAAGTGCCATGGGCCGCAAAGCCTTCACCCTGATCGAGCTCCTCGTCGTGATCGCCATCGTCGCCATCCTGGCGGCGATCCTCTTCCCGGTGTTCGCGCAGGCGAAGGCCGCGGCGAAGACGTCGGTGTGCCTGAGCAACGTCCGTCAGATCGCGACTGGGATGACGCTCTACGGCAACGACAACGACGGCGTGGCCCCGATCATCCGCGAGTGCAACGGCGTGGGGCTGCCCGCATGCGTCGTCGGCGACCGGACCCTCGGCTGGATGGACCTCCTGAACCCCTACGTCAAGAACCTCAACATCTTCAAGGACCCCGCCGACGGTTCAAGCATCGTTCCCGTTCCCGCGGCCACGCCCGCCCTCAGCAGCGCCGCTGCGCCCCTCGGGTACGTGTTCGGCGATTCGCTGGAAAGACGCGGCGGGCAGAATCGAAGCTCTTACGGGCGCAACATGAACCTCGCGAACAACGGGATCTACACCGCTACCGAGTCTCAGGTCCAGTATCCGAGTACCACGATCCTCGTGTTCGACTTCGCCCCGAACAGCGGCGGCGGCATCGGCGGCGGCCCGACGAACGACTCCGGTGTCGAGCAGCGCGGCGCGAGCTACAACATCAGCCGCGATCCCAAGAGCCAGCCGCCCGGCGCGGGTTGCACGCCCGGCGACCTCGCCCACTACGATCCGACGGTGAGCTACTTCCGGCACCTGACACCCGACCAGCAGCTTCTGGAGAAGGCGGGCTACAGCTCCGCGCGCCACGCGGGAGGCGCGAACTACAGCTTCGCGGATACCCACGCGAAGAACGTGAGGCCAGGCGCGGTCTACGGACAGTGCGACTACGTGTTCACGGCGGCGGACACGGGGAACGACGGGACGCACCCGGACTTTCGGCTCTAGCGTTCCGATGGGTAGCTCTCCGGGGCACGTCTCCGGAGAGTGACAAGTCACGCCGCTACACCGAAGCGCGCCGCGCTTGGACCACCTTCGAGATCGCCACTACCGAGACCAGCAGCACGATCCCGATCACGATCTTGTCCAGGTTGTTCCTGACCGCCGGAACCTCGCCGAGGAGGCGGCCGAGCAGGGTCCAAGCGCCGATCCAGCCGAAAGCGCCAAGGGCGCTGGCGAGGACGAAGCGACCGAACGGCATCCTTCCCGTGCCCGCGACGAAGGGAACCCAAGCGCGGTAGAAGGGCACGAACGCGGCGACCGCGACGGTCCTTCCGCCGTGCCGCCCGAAGAACGCCTCGGCCTTCGCGATGGAGGATTTCCAACGCTCGCGACGCTTGAACGCGGGTCCCGCCGAAAGGCCCTGGCGGTAGTTCAGCAGGTTGCCCAGGAACGTGCCCGCGCCCAGCGCGAGCCAGACGAGAAGGCCGTTCAGCCGGCCGCTCGCCGAGACGGCCCCGGCGAGGAACGCGAGCGGGTTGCCCGGAAGCACGAAGCCGATGAGGAACCCCGTCTGGAACAGGAAGGCGAGGAAGAGGACCCCGTAGACGAGCGCGCCCTGCGCCATCGCCGCCTCGAACGCCCTTCCGGCGAGTCCCACGATCGACTATTGTGGCGCGGGCGCCCCGCCCGTCGCCCGCAGCGTCGCGAACAGTTCCGCCACCGACCCGGCCCGCTTGACGAGGTCGAAGTGGCGGAAGTCGCCGTGCCGCCCCGCCATCGCGAGCCACTGCTTCAGTCGCGCCAGCGTCCGCCCGCCTTCGCCGGACTCCTCGACGAGGCCGCGCAGGAGGGTGGGCCAGTCGACGGGCATCGGTCGGGGGTGGTTGATGCCGAGCTCGCGAGCGATCTGGCCGGGCAGCGAAGGGTTCGCGAGGGCGCTGCGGCCGATCATGAAGTGTCGGCAGCCGGTCTCGTCCACGCAGCGACGAAGGTCGTCGAGGGTCCAGATATCGCCATTCGCCACGACAGGAATATCCAGATTTCTTCTCACCCGTCCGATCTCCGGCCAGTAGACGGGCGGCGCGTAGCCCTGCATCCTCGTCCTTGCGTGGATCGTGACCCACGCCGCCCCGCCCTCGGCGGCCATCGATGCCGTCTCGTGGATGGCAGTGGTCGTGTCCCATCCCAGGCGGAGCTTCGCGGAGACGGGAACGCCCTCGGGCAGGGCGTCGCGCACGGCGCGGACGACGGCGCGGACGCGGCAGGGCGAGCGCAGGAGGGACGCGCCGCCGTCGTGGCGGTTGACGGTGGGCGCGGGGCAGCCGAAGTTGACGTCGATGGCGGTCGCGCCCGCCTCGACGGCGGCGCGGGCGGAGAGGGCCATGCGGTCAGGGTCGCCGCCGAGGATCTGCACCTGCACGGGGAGCCCGGTGGGCGTGAGGCCACCGTTCAGGAGCTCGGGCACCGCGCGGCGGAACACCTTCGCGGGCAGGAATTCCCCACTCACGCGGACGAACTCCGACACCGCGTAGTCGAACGCGCCCAGGCGGCCCATGAACGCGCGCATGGGGGCGTCGGTGACGCCGTCCATGGGAGCGAGGATCAGGGCGGGGCGATTGGGGTCGATCACGGGCTTCGTGGTTAGAGTACGCCGCAGAGGGACGAGGGGGCGAAAGAGTTTTTTCCGACTTCGGTACTTATCGGTTGGGTCGAAGGTCCTATTCTCTGCGAGAGGTGGTTGACGAGCGGGGAGACGGCTTCGCGGCGCAGGCACGAGCGCATCTCGCGACTACGGTGTGCGGTCGCTTCCTCACGCCGACAAGAGGGCGTCCAGCGCCTACAAGGGATCGACTTCGGGAAGTGACTTCGTCAACCATGTTGGCGGCCTTGAGCGGTACAACGGATTGCGTGCGGTCGGAGAAGCCTGACCTTTCTTGCTATCCCGGTGGCGACCTCGTGGCCAAGGGTCTTGAGGACTTCCGCGCGGCGCCCACGCGGCCTACAACGCGCTGATCGGTCGGATCGTGAACTTCGCCTCGCGCTACGGCGCTTCATATGCGCAGTCGCCTGTCAACGACCTTTCAGATTCCGCAAGTGGGCCGTGCTGTCCGGGACGTTCCAGAGATGACCGCGACCATCGGTGGCTAGGCGCGGGGCTTCCTAACGAAGGAGGGTCTCCAGGGCGTCAGGAGACCTGACCTCGCTGACCGCTCCGTCCCGCGCGATCATGAAGAGGGTCGGCGTCGCCTCGACCTTGATCCTCGCGCCGAACGCCATGTCCTGCCGGACCTTGCGCTCGAAGGGGAGTGCCTGGGAGGTTCCCAGGATGGAACTCGCGCCCACTTTACACAGGTAGGCGTTCAGACGATCCTTGCCGAGGTCGCTCCCGAGCGCGATGAACGTGTCGAAGAACGCCTCTCCCGCACCGGTGGTCTTCGCAGCCTCATACGCCACCGCCGCCGGGAACGCCCCACGGTGCATGGAGAGCGGAAAGTTCACGGGGCGGTACTTCGCGGCGGGGTTGGCCTGGAGGAAGGCGCGCAACCGCGGCCAAGCCATTCGGCAGGGAGGGCACTCGAAGTCCATGAACTCGACGGCCGTCGGCTCGCCCGCCTTCCAGTCGACGTACTCCCGGACGAGCCGACCTCGCGCGGGTTCGACGGGCACACTGGAGACGCCGAGCGGAACGGAAGGACGCAGGACGAGGCAGACCGCGAACGCCACGCCCAGCGCGAACGCGCCGTAGAGCGCGAACGCGAGCCATCGCTTGAGTTGACCGCTCATCGTTCCAGCAACGCCTTGGGCGTGAACTCCACCCGACCGTCGGGAAAGAGCGAGTTGACCGACTTCATGAGCAGGGGAACGTCCTTCGTCTCGACCCCCGTATGCCAGGGTACGAGCGAGTCCAAGCACAGACGAATACCCTTGCGTCCCGAGAGAACGGTCAGCGACTGCCCGAAGTAGTCCGGTGCCCAGAAGCTGTAGCTCGTGCCAGCGTAGTTGAAAACGCTGGGAAAGTCCGCGATCCTCGCCTCGTTGGCGGTCGCGGTGAACGGCTGGGTGTCGCACGGACACCGGAAGACGAGGCGGCTCCGGGTGTAGGGCAGCAGGAGGGGCACGATGTCGGGGATCTGACCCACCGGCGGGTGGGGTTCCGGCATGAACTCGGGATTGTCCCGCCTGAAGCGGTCCACCCCATTCGGGCAGAGGTCGTCGCTGTCGTTGGCGTACAGGTGGAAGCCCAGTCCGATCTGGTGGAGGTTGGACTGGCAGGAACTTCTGAGGGTGGCCCTCTTCGCCTCGACCAGCACCGGGAAGAGCAGCGACAGGATCGAGATCACCACCATAAGCTCGATCAGCGAGAACCCTCGCAAGTCTCTACGGCTTCTCATCGACGATCTCCCGCGCGAGCGACGCGATCTTTGGGTTGGGGTACGAGGTGAGGAAGGCCGCCTCGCCCGGACTCTTCTGGTACCGGATCCACCTCGTGAAGCTGATCCTCCAGATGGCTCGATCCTCATCGGTCATTCCGGCTGAATCGATCGCCTTCAGGATGTTGCGGTGCTGGTCCAGTCCTTGGACGAATCCGAGGCTGACAATGGCGTGCATCCGGGCAGAGCGGCTTCCGCTCCTCAAGAAGGATCGAATTTCCTGGACGTCCTCTGCGGTGATCGTCGGGTTCTTGAGCATTCGGCTCAGGAAAGCGTCCGCGGAAGACTCCTCGACCGCAGACACAAAGCCAAACGCCCGAGCTTGTGCATCTGTAGCCGAAGGAGTGGGATGGAGCGCCCTCCAGGCGGAGGCGGCGGCGAGCGAGCCGCAAAGGATCGCGACCAAGGTGCAGACCTTCATGCGAAGCGAATCGCTCATCCTGGACCTTCCATCCGTTCAGCTGCTGGTGATGGTCGTGCAGTGCTTGACGCTCGGATCACCGAAGTTGTAACTGCTGCAACAATTGCCGCAGTTGGCGTGATCGTTGCCGCCACAGTTGGCGTTGCAACACTTGAGGCACTGCTTCAGGCAGTCGTCGGGGTCGGTACGCCCAGGACCTGGACCCCACTGCTCGCACGGCTTGGCGCAGTTCGGCCAGTAGACGATCTGGGGGGTCTCCAGCGCTGCGGTGGTGACTACCATGGACGCCAGGAAGGCGAGGACGAGGCGCAGCCAAGCTTCATGGCAGGGGCGTGTTCAGGCTGTTGTTCCATGTCGTGATCTCCTCCCGGCTCTTCGGAAAAGTCGAGAGTCTCAACTTTAATTTACAAAAATTGTTTACACACAGTAATGTTTTTATTGCTAAGATTGTCTCACAAATTAAAGGCCCAGCAGTTCTTCGATTTGTGGCCCTTAGAGGTCGTTTCACAACTTGGCTTTGTGCCTCCCCCTTGCGCCTTCGCGCCCTTGCGAGAACCTGGAACGGAGAGGGCTTCGTTGCGGAACGCAGGTTGTGAAACGACCTCTAAGAAAGGAAGTCGATGAGCGCTTCCGTACGCACCCTCAATCGTGCCGTCGATTCAGCGGCAACCTATGCGGCCTTCGGTGCCTCACGGACGGAGGGTAAGTCAGGGCGCTTGGACGAACTCGGCCTTAGGCGTCCCGGAGAGTCGTCCGGCGTCGATGGAGAGGGTTCCGTCCTCGTCTGCGAGGCGGGGGTGGATGCGGATCGTCTTCGTCGCGCCGCCGGCGTCGGTGTAGCGCAGGAGGTGGTCGCCGAGGGCGAAGCGGGAGAGGCCGAAGCCGTTCGCGGAGTCGAGCGGAATCGCCTGGCCATCCAGCTTCACCGCCGCGGGTCGGGCTTCGAAGTAGACGCGGTAGGGGTTGACCGCCAGGAGCCAGACCCGGAACACCAGGTACGGGATCGCGGTGCTCACGATGAGGAAGCGGGCGACCATGCGGACCCAACCCTTGAGTGCGCTCTGGGGCTTGAGGTCGAGCGCTTGACGAGTCGGTTTACTTTTTCGTCCCTCGGGGACACGATAGCGAGGCTGCGATCGACTCTTCATGATTCGAATCCCGAAACGGCTTGTTTGGCGCGTCAACCACCGTATCGGCAGGTTGGGCCTTTCTACCCAACCTGCGAAAGGAAAATATTTCACGCCCCCTTCGCGGCCTGGACGAAGGCGCGCATCATGCCCTCGTCCTTCTCGCCCGACCGGTACTCGACGCCGCTGCTCACGTCGACGCCGAACGGGCGGACCTTCCGCACCGCCTCCGCAACGTTCTCCGGCGTCAGGCCGCCCGCGAGCATGATGGGGGTGCGCGAAAGCTTCACCACCTCGGCGGCGAGGTCCCAGTCGACCCGCTCGCCGGTGCCCCCCCATCCCGAGGCGGAGAAGGCGTCGAGCACGACGAGGTTGGCGTGGACGAGGGTGTCGACGACGTCCTGCGGCTTCTGCCCCGGACGCAGCCGGATGGCGTGGATGCGCTTGGGGGCCGGCTCGGGGAAGACCTCCCACTCGACGCCCTGCACGACGTCGAACAGCCCCTTGGGCACGGGGCGGTCCACCCGTCCGAACACCGCGACCTTCACCGGAATCGGGGGCAGGACGGAGAGCCACGCCAGCTCGCCTTCGCCCACGAAGCGCGGGCTGGTCCGCTCGAAGACGAAGCCCAGGGCGTCGGCGCCCGCGTCGATCGCCACCTCCGCGTCGTGCGAGTTGGTCAGCCCGCAGATCTTGACCCTGGTCACCAAGCCATCACCTCGCGCACCTTGGCTTCTACGTCGAGGGCGGCGCAGAACGTCGTGCCGATGAGCACCGCTCCCGCGCCCGCGGCGTGGACGCGCGCGATGTCGCCCGACGTCTCCAACGCCGACTCGCTCACCTTCGTCACGCCCGCGGGGAGGAGGGGCAAGAGCCGCTCCGTCGCCGAGAGATCGGTGCTGAAGTCGGCGAGGTCACGGTTGTTCACGCCGACGAGGGTCGCCTCGATCTCGATGGCCTTCACTACGTCCCTCTCGTCGTGGACCTCGACGAGGGCGTCCATGCCGAGACTCTCGGCGAGGCCCTTGAGTTCGTGCAGCCGGGGCACGGAGAGCGAGGTGGCGATGAGCAGGATCGCGTCCGCGCCCCAGGCGCGGGCCTCCCAGACCTGGTACTCGTCGTAGAGGAAGTCCTTGCGGAGGGCGGGCAGGGTGGTGGCCGCGCGGGCCCGGCGCAGGTTCTCGGCGGAACCCGCGAAGCCGGGACCGTCGGTGAGTACGCTCAGGCAGTGGGCACCCGCGCGCTCGTAGGCCTCGGCGATCTCGACGGCGTCGAAGGGATCGCGGATGATGCCCTTCGAGGGGGAGGCCTTCTTGACCTCGGCGATGAGGGCGACCTGCTCGACCGCGGTCCTCAGGGCGAGATCGAAGCCGCGCGGCGGCTCGCCGTCGGCGGCGTGGGCCTTGAGCTCGGCGAGCGGCACGGCGGCGCGGGCGGCGGCGACCTCGTCCCGCTTGCGCTCGAAGATCCGGTCGAGGACGCTCAAAGGACGGCCTCCTCCACGAGCCTGTTCAGCTTGCCCATCGCCGCGCCGGAGGCGATGGCGGCGCGGGCGCGCTCCGCGCCCTCGGGGAGGGAGTCGGAGATGCCGGAGAGGTGGATCGCGGCGGCGGCGCTGGGGAGAACGGCCTTGGCGCGGGGAGAGTCGGGATCGGAGATCGCCTCCCGCAGGATCGCGGCGGCCCCTTCGAGGCTCTCGGAGGGTTCGAGGGCGCTCGGATCGAGCGGCGCGAGGCCGAAATCGGCGGGTTCCAAGAACTCGCCGAAGACGCGGCCATGCCAGACCCGCACGACCTCGGTTCGGCCGCTCGGGGAGATCTCGTCCAAGCCCTCGAGGCCGTGGACGAGGTAGGCGCGCTCGCAGCCCAGGACGTTGAGGGCCTCGCCCATGCTCCGCATCAGGGCCGGATCGTACACCCCGACGAGCTGCCTTCGCGCGCCCGCGGGGTTGAGGAGGGGTCCGAGCTGGTTGAAGACGGTTCGCTGGCCGAGCTCTCGGCGGGCCTTGGCGACGTGGCGCATGGCGGGATGGTGGCTCTGGGCGAACATGAAGACGAGGCCGACGGCGTCGAGGACGTGGGCGAGGTGCTCGGGGTCCCCGACGACGGGGACGCCGAGGGCCTCCAGGACGTCGGCGCTGCCGCAGCGGCTGGTCATCGCGCGGTTGCCGTGCTTGGCGATGCGGACGCCCGCGCCGGCGGCGACGAACGCGGCGGCGGTGGAGACGTTGAAGCTGGGGATGCCGCCGCCCGTGCCGCAGGTGTCGACGAGGCCGTCGGGATCGGTGTCGAGCAGGGCGGCGTGGCTTCGAAGCTCGGCGGCGAAGGCGGCGAGCTCGCGGGTGGTGGAGCCCTTGACGCGCAGGGCGAGGAGGACGCCGCCGATCTGGGCGTCGGTAGCGTCGCCGCCCACGAGGTAGCGCATGATGGCTCCGGCGCGCTCGGGGTCGAGGTCGCGCCGCTCGACGAGGGGGAGCACGAGCTCCGCGAAGGTCATGGGGAGAGGGTACTTGGTTGCTGGTTGTTGGTTCTTGGTCTGGGCAGACAACCAACAGCCAACAACACCCGAAGGGTAACCTCAAGCCGTGCAGGAGCAGTACCTCGGAGTCCTGGCGGCGATCGGGCTGGCGGCGGTGGTGAGCGGCGTCTTCGTGACCGGCACCTACTTTCTCGGGCCGAAGAAGCACACGCCCTACAAGGACGCGCCCTACGAGTGCGGCGTGACGCCGGTGGGCGATGCGCACGAGCGGTTCCCGATCAAGTTCTACCTGGTCGCGATGCTGTTCATCCTGTTCGACATCGAGGTGGTGTTCCTCTGGAGCTGGATGACGGTGTTCCGCTCCAGCGACACGCAGTTCATGGTGTTCTCGTTCTTCGAGTTCCTGGCCTACATGGCGACCTGGCTCGTGGGCTACGTGTACGCGGTGAAGGTCGGCGCGACGGACTGGGACGAGACGACGAGCCTCGCGCCGGAGAAGCTCATCGACTCGCCCAAGCCAGCCCTGTTGGAGACGAAGCCCTTGGCGGAGGTGGCCTGAGGTGGCGGACGCCGTCGAGGCGCCGGTCGTTGAGGCTCGCGAGGTCGAGGTCGTTCGCGCCACGGGCGCGCTCCTGAAGTCCAAGGTCGAGCGCGGCCAGCTGTACCTGTGCGTCGAGCGGACCCGAATCTTGGAGATCTTGACCCTTTTGAGGGACCACGAGGATCTGGCGTACAAGCTCTGGAGCGAGTGCACGGGCGTGGACTACTCCGCGTGGGGCCACTCGCGGGACTTCGAGACGGGACGCTTCGAGGTGGTCTACAACCTATACAGTCCGAAGTTGGGCGCGCGCATCTTCATCAAGCTCTCGGTGGACGACGGGCAGACGGTGTCCTCGGCAATCCCGGTATTCCTCGGCGCGGAGTTTCCCGAGCGCGAGATCAACGACATGTTCGGGATCGTGTTCGAGGGGAACGAGGCGCGCGCGGGCCAGCGGTTCATGCTTCCGGACGACTGGCACGGCTTCCCGCTCCGGAAGGAGTATCCGTTGGGCGGCGAGGACGTGAACTTCGACCAGGGCACGCGCGGCCCGGCGGTCGAGGACGTGCAGGTGCCCCATGCGGGCGAGAGCTTCGAGGGAAAGACGGGGAGCGAGGACGTCTCGGGACGATAACATGGCCGCAAGCAGTTCATTCATGCCTTCCACCTCGACGGTCTTCGAGAAGACCGGCGAGAACACGATGGTCGTCAACATGGGACCGCAGCACCCCTCGACCCACGGTGTGCTTCGCGTCGTGTGCGAGCTGGAGGGCGAGACGATCGTCCAGTGCAAGTGCGTGATCGGCTATCTCCACACCGGCATGGAGAAGGAGGCGGAGTACCAGCCGTACTACAAGTGCGTCGTGATGACGGACCGGATGGACTACCTCAACCCGATGGGCAACAACCTTGCCCACGCGCTGGCGGTGGAGCGTCTCCTGGAGTGCGAGATCCCTCGTCGGGGACAGTACATCCGGGTGATCCTGGCCGAGTTGAGCCGCATCAACAGCCACCTCGTGTGGCTCGGCACCCACGCCCTGGACCTTGGCGCGATGACGCCGATGTTCTACGCCTTCCAGCAGCGCGAGTCCATCCTCGACCTCAACGAGATGCTGAGCGGGGCGCGCATGATGACGAGCTGGATCGTTCCTGGGGGCCTCCGCGGAGACCTTCCCGAGGGCTGGGAGGCGCGGGTGCGCAGGTTCCTCGACGGGGTGCTCCCCGAGATCGAGGTCATGGAGGGCCTGCTCATCGAGAACCCGATCTTCAAGGAAAGGACGTACGACGTGGGCATCCTCAGCGTCGACCAGTGCCTCTCCCTGGGCTGCTCCGGCCCGATCCTGCGCGGGAGCGGCATGGCGCTCGACCTGCGCAAGAGCGCGCCCTACTCGTCGTACGAGGAGTTCGACTTCCTCGTGCCGGTGGGCGCGAGGGGCGATGTGTACGACCGGTTCCTCGTGCGCGTCGCAGAGATGAAGGAGAGCGTGAAGATCATCCGCCAGGCGCTCGACGGACTGCCCAAGGGGCCGATCAACACCAACGACCGGAAGATCGTGCCGCCGCCGCGGGAGGAGCTGGACACGTCGATGGAGTCGCTCATCCACCACTTCAAGCTGTACACGGAGGGGTACCACCCGCCGGTCGGCGAGGCGTACGTGGGGATCGAGGGATCGAAGGGCGAACTGGGCTTCTACGTCGTGAGCGACGGCTCCAACCGGCCTTACCGGTGGCACGAGCGGGGCAGCTCGTTCCTCAACCTCAAGTCGCTGGAGGTCATGGCGGTGGGTCGGCTGCTCGCGGACGTGGTGGCGATCATCGGCTCGATCGACATCGTGCTGGGCGAGATCGACCGCTGACGAAGAAGGCGGGTTGCACGGGCGATGGGTTTTTGCTTTTTTCTAGGCAAAAAGAGGCTACCTATTTCCTCTTTAACTGTTGGATAATGAGCCTGTCCTTCTACGGCCCACTGTCGGGCCCTCGATTGTTCATCCCGCAACTTAAGCCAAGGCACTCATGAAAAAGGCATTCACCCTCATCGAGCTCCTCGTCGTCATCGCGATCATCGCGATCCTGGCGGCGATCCTCTTCCCCGTCTTCGCCCAGGCGAAGCTCGCCGCCAAGAAGACCGCTTCCCTTTCAAGCGTCAAGCAGGTTGGAATTGCTGGCGCCATGTATATGGGTGACTCAGATGATCAGTACACCCCCTTTGTGTGGTGGCGGCGCTCGGATGGGGTTTATATCACCTGGATGGAAATGATCCATCCTTACGCGAAGAACACCCAAATCTATATCAACCAAGCTGCTTCGACTTCGCCTGCCGATTACGCTCCTGCCTGTGGTTCGAGCGGATCGCCCAACTACGCGACAGTGGTGAGTAGCTATATGTACCCTGGATTCACCCGCTGGAGCTACTATGCGTGGACCACGAAGTCGACAATGGGGGCAGGATTCCCTGTTACTCCCAACGACATCACGACTGGCACGGCGACCGACCCACTCAACAGATACGACTATTGTAGCGCAGCCCAGATTGGCACGAGTCCTTATCGAGCGTGTGTCGCTCCAGCTAACGTGGAAAACCCTTCTGCGACGACCCTGATCGTTCCTGGCTATTACGTCGCTTACAAGAGGCCAACCGGTCCGGAGAAGGATACGCAGTTCGGTTCTGCTTGCACAGTCGGGTATGCGCCTGAACCCACGAACGTAACGGCCGTTCCTTACAGCAAAACGGTGCACGTCTTCACCAATGGTGCGAACTACGGCATGGTGGACACCTCGGCGAAGTACTACATGACGACGAAGATGAACTACGACAGCAGTCGTTCGATTACGCTCGGCGGTAACACGATCCCGGCCAGCCCATATATGCAGGTTCGCTAATCATGAAGCAATTTCTCCTGATCGTCGTTGCGGTGCTTGGCGTCGACTGTGCCGGATGCTCATCGTCGGGCACCGATGAAGGATCAGCCTCTCCAGTGACCCAGACTCCTCCGAAGGGGGTGCAGCCGGATTCCATGGGAGGTGGTGCTGCGGGTGGGAGCGCAACTGCTCCTTCCGCCGCACAAACCGGTATGGCAGTCAACCCGCCACCGCCGATGCCCGGCGGAAACTAGGCACATACAGGAAGCCTATCGGTGATTTTACCGATAGGCTTTTTATCTCTCCCAACGCTCTCGGGCAAAAGCGTTTCGTGCTTTCGGTATCCTAGTAGATCGATGACCGAGTCGATCACTCTCGGCGGCCCGAGGCCGCGACCGCCCAAGGCCGATGAGATC
>CAXTOO010000036.1:0-21699 GCA_964245875.1 uncultured Fimbriimonas sp.
CTCCCGCGACGCCTGGAACCTCTCCTCGTAGCCCTGCAAGGGCGCGAACGACGCCTGCCGCGCCCGCTCCATCACGAACCGTGCCTGCTCCTTCGTCCCGAACCGCGCCCTCGCCTCCTGCAAGGGCGTCGCGCGCGTCACGAGGACGAGCTTGTCGATCCCGTCCATAGTTACAGAAGAGACCCTTTAGCCGAGGGATGCACTCGTGCCCGCGCCCCGGAACGGGGTCCGCTACCGGGCATCGTCGCTCCTCAGCAGTCCCGCCAGCACCTCGGGCGTGAAGTTCAGCGACCCGATCTTCTCCGCCCGCTCGCCCATCGCCCGCAGGGCCATCGCCGTAATCCGCGCCGGGTCGATCCCCTCGTAGGCTCCAAGCTCCTGCCGCAGCGCCTCCGCCCGCGTCTCCGCCTCCCGCACCCGGTTGGCTCCCTCCAGCTCAATGAGCCGCCCCCGCTGCTCCGCGAGGGTCGTGTCCGTCTCCAGCTCCCGCTCCTTGATGCCCCGCTCCGCCTCGACCGCCGCCCGCCGCCTCGCGAACGTCGCCTCGTCCGCCTTCCCGAGCAAGGACTCGCGGTAGTCCGCCTCCAAGGCCCGCGCCACCTCCTTCGTCGGCGACGCGCTGAGGACGTTCAGGGTCAGCACCTCGATCCCCATGCCCGTCAGCACCGCCGACTCCCGCAGCCGCGCCAGCACCGTCGAGGCCGAGGCCTGCGCGTCCCGCAGCGTCTCCTCCAGCGAGCGCGACTGTACCTCCGTCCTCACCTCTCCCTGCACCGCGTTCACGATGCGCCCGCCCAGGCTCTCGGGGTCCGTCGAGAGGTACGTTCGCCGCCGCGGGTCGATGGAGAAGTCGATCAAGGTCGCCGCCTGCGCCGCGTTCGCGATGCGGTAGGTGAGCGAGCCTTGGATCGTCACCGTCTGGAACGAGTTCGTCAGCTCGTTGAACACGAACCCAGCGTCCCGCACCTGCGTCGGCACCACCACGATGCTCGTCGTCCGCACGAGGTAGTAGAAGCTCAGCCCCCGGCCCTGCGCCCGCGTCCGACCGCCCGCGAACCGCATTACGTACTCCGTCGGCTGCCCCTTGAAGTAGGCGAAGATCACCCCCATGACGCCAGGTTCTCCACGTACTCCTTCGCCTCGTCGCCCGCGAGGTACGCCTCCAACGCGGCCCGCGACTCGCCGGGCTCCCACATGAACCCCTTCTCGTTCACCAGCCAGAACTCGTACCCGTCCCAGTACGGCGGCGAGAACCGCAGAAGCCGGAACGGCCCCTTCGTGTCCAGCAGCTCGTACGGCACCCGGATCTTGTCCAGGCTCCGCACCATCTCCGAAGCCGACTGGTAGTTCTCGTTGGGCATCGTCCCATTGTGGCGGGACTCGCCCGAGTCTCGCACCTTCCGTCCCGAGCACTGTTCACGATTCCGCTTCGAGTCGCCCTGCTCCCGCCTCGCGCAGCCGGGCGGCGCCCATGGGCACGAGCGCGACCGGGCTCCGGGGCAGCACCGCGGGAAGGCCGTTCTCGTCCACCGTCCACCCGGCAGGCGCTTCGCCTGCGTGGCGATGGTGATCGGCGTGGTCGCCAGCGTGAACGGGTAGTCGTCGGCAGGCCAGATCCGGCGTGGATCTCCGCCGAGGGCCACTTCGCCGAATCGGCGGTGGGCTGCCAGCCGGAGTCGCCCTGCACGGCGGTGCGCCCGTCGATCGTGTGGGTCGTCTCCTCGATCCGCAAGGAGAAGGCAAGGGGCCTTACTCCACGCTCGCCGAGTCCTTCATCTGGTCCCAGACCTTCAGCGTCGGGCGCATCGGCAACTCAAGCGAGCGCCGGTTCGCGGTATTGCGGTCGATCTTCTTCGCGAGGTCGAGCAGGAAGGCGTCGCCCGTCCGGCCTTAGAGGTCGTTTCACAACCTGCGTTCCGCAACGAAGCCCTCTCCGTTCCAGGTTCTCGCAAAGGCGCGAAGGCGCAAGGGGGAGGCACAAAGCCAAGTTGTGAAACGACCTCTTAGAGCCAGTAGACGCTCGCGAGGTTGTCGCCGCCGCGGCTGTTCTCCCAGTAGTCCTTCAAGAACTCCTCGTCGGGGATGGCCAGCTGCCAGCGAAAGTACTCCCTCATGAACGGCAGCACCCGCGCGTCTCCCCTGAACTCGTGCCACGACTGCGGCACCTGGAGCATGAGCATCTGCGCCCAGAGGTCGCGGACGCCCGGCTTGTGGTCGTGCATCGGGCCGAAGTCGCCGCTCGGGCGGGCGCTGGCGAGCGTCCCCTCGATCCAGAGCTCGGCTTAGGCCAGCATCTTCGGGTCCTTCAGCACGTTGGCTACGCGAGCGTAGCCCCGCAGCCCGCAAGGGACCTCCTCCCAGCCGTACTGCCCCTTGCCGGTCAGTCTGAGCCATGCGTCGTCCTTCTTCATGAGCCACACGGAGATTTCGCCCAACTGCCCCGTCAGTCCATCCTTCTGGCGCTTCGGCGACTCCAGAACCCATCCGCCCGGGCGCGTACGCGGGATCGGTAGCTTGACCAGGGGCGTCGGCCGGAGTGGCGCACGACTGCCTCCGCAGTGCGCGTTCGTCCCGGCGGAGGGCTTGTCGGCAAAGGTGACCTTGACTTTGGGGTGCATGGCGGCGTTCCGCGGCGGTCTACTCGCCTCGACCGCCACCCTCAATCGATCGTGCGCTCGAACCCCGTCGTCACGATCGAGTCCAAACTCCAGCGGCCCTTGACCGATGCCCAGCGCTGCGCGTCGTTCCACTTGGCGGTGAGCTTCGCCGGACGACCCTGGAGCGTCGCCCTCATCGTCCCCGTCCAAGCCACCGTCGCCACGTAGCCGCCTTTCTCGGGCTTCACCCCCGTCAACCTCGCGGACAGACTCGCCACGTCCATCCGCATCAGCCCGCCGCGCAGCTGCGCCAGCGCCGCCTTCCGATCCAAGGTCGAGCCACCCGCCTTCTGGGTGAAGCCCGGCGCGAACGTGCGCTCGAACCACGCCGCGTCGCGCCGCAGCAGCGCCCCCCGGAACGCCGCCGCGTTCGCCTGTGCCGCCTCCTTCAGCGACATCGCGACGACGAATCCAACAGAGAGGGGGGACATGGTGACCACACCGTCGCTCGCGCGCCGGCCTTCGGCAAGCACGAGGGTACCTAACGCTAAGAAGTCAACCGCTTCGTTACAATCCCCGCTGGGCCACCTCGATCGCCCGCAGCGCCGCCTTCGCCTTGTTGCGCGACTCGTTGTACTCCAGCGTCGGATCGGAGTCGTAGACCACGCCCCCGCCCGCCTGCACGTACGCCTTGCCGTCCTTGAGCAGGATCGTGCGCAGGGCGATGCACGTGTCGAGGTCGCCCGTATGCGAGAACATCCCGACCGCTCCCGCGTAGGAGCCGCGGCGGGTGGGCTCCAGCTCGTCGATGATCCCCATCGCCCGGACCTTGGGCGCTCCGCTCACCGTTCCCGCCGGGTGCGTCGCCCGGAAGAGGGAGTAGGCGTCCAACTCCGGACGGAGCTTCCCCGTCACGTCGCTCACGATGTGCATGACATGGCTGTAGCGCTCGATGACCATCAGCTCGTTCACCCGCACCGTGCCCGTCTGGCACACGCGGCCGAGGTCGTTGCGCCCGAGGTCCACGAGCATGATGTGCTCGGCGCGCTCCTTCTCGTCTTGGATCAGCTCCTCGGCGAGGGCGTCGTCCTCTTCGGGGGTCGCCCCCCTCCAGCGGGTGCCCGCGATGGGCCGGACGCGCGCCTTCTCGCCGTGCAACGAGACGAGCAGCTCGGGCGACGCGCCGACCATGTCGAAGTCGCCGAACCGCAGGATGAACATGTACGGCGACGGATTGATCGAGCGCAGCGCCCGGTACACCGTCACCGGATGGGCCTCGACCGCCGTCTCGAACCGCTGCGAGGGCACCATCTGCACGCCGTCGCCCTGCGCGATGTACGCCTTCATCTTCGACACCATGCCCTCGAAGAACGCCTGGTCCACGTTGCAGGCGATCTCGTGCGGTTCGTGTTGGTCGCTCGGGAGCGGCGGAAGCGGCCCTCGCAGACGCTCGACGATCCTGTCGATCTCCCGCTCGGCGCGGTCGTAGCCCGTCTCGGTGCCGTCGGTCATCGCGACGATCTTGATGAGGTTCTTGGCGTGGTCGAACACGACCACCACGTCGACCATCATCATCGCCATGTCGGGAAGCTGCAGGTCGTCGACGGTCGTGTCGGGCAGCCGCTCGAAGTAGCGCACGATGTCGTAGGCCAGCATCCCGACGGCGCCGCCCGCGAAGGCGGGAAGGCCCGGGATGTCCATCGGGACCGTCTCGCCCATCTCACGCTGCAGCAGGTGCAGCGGGTCCTCGCCCGGCGAGAGCCTGCCGTCCGTCTCGCCGTCCGGGTCCAGGCGGCGAACCCGGCCGTCCTTCGTGCGCAGGACCGCGCGGGGACGCACCCCCAGGACGGAGTAGCGTGACACCTGCTCGCCCCCGGTGACGCTCTCCAGGAGGAAGCTGTGGGTCTCGTCGTGGGCGAGCTTCCAGTACGCGCCGAGGGGGGTCTCGACGTCCGCGAGGACCTCGCGGACCACGGCTCTGGGGGCCGCGCCGCGGTCCCCGCGCAGGAACTCCTCGCGCGTGGGGCTGAGCATGGAGGAATTATGGCGACTGCGTCTTCGGCGAGCGCAGGCAGTGCGTTTTTTCCATTTCGTTTTGGTCCCTTTTTGGTCGGGACTTTCGACCCATTTAAGCGCGGGGATGGTTGACGGCGTTTCTGGACGAAGGACGCGCTTCGGCGCTTGGAAGCCGGGTGCGGCCAGCTCCGAGTTCTAGGCACCCGAGAAGCAAAAACGTCAACCACGTTGCGCGCTCCGCTCGGGTGAAAAGCGGCGCGGAGCGCCGCAGTCCAAAGGGTTAGCCGCATCCTGCTTCGTAGAGGTCGCAGACCTGCGCGGTGCGAGCTTCGACGTCGCGGCGGCGGGCCACGTCGAGGGTGAGGGAGGCGTACGCCTCACGACGTTCCCAGGCGTCTTCTATGGACCCAATGTGGCGGATTGCGGCGGCGCAAGCGCCTTGTCCAAAGCGGGAGCAAGCTCCCGCACTCCCAAAGATATACTGCGGTGTGGCCGGATTCACCACCCATACCGGGACGATCGCCGTCGTGCCGGGCGACAACCTCGACACGGATCGCATCATCCCCGCGCGCTTCCTCTCGCGGATCGAGCGCTCAGGTTACGGCGAGCTGCTGTTCCACGACGTGCGCGGGCCGGAGTTCGCCCTCGACCAGCCGGAGGCGAGAGATGCGACGATCATGGTCGTGGGCACGAACTTCGGCTGCGGCTCGTCCCGCGAGCACGCGGTGTGGGCGATCCAGCAGGCCGGATACCGGTGCGTGATCGCGCGGGTGGAAGAGGGTTCGCCCGGCTTCAGCGACATCTTCCGGCAGAACGCGGAGAACTGCGGCCTGCTTCTCATCGAGCTCTCGCCCTGCGAGCACAAGAAGCTCGCGGAGGCCGGATCGGGAACGCGGGCGACCGTCGATCTCGCGCAGCAGACGATCGTCGCGTCGGGCGGGCTGATCGACTTCGACCTCAACCCCGCGACCAAGGCCTCGGTGATGGCGGGACTGGATCTAATCGGATCGACGCTCCGATTGTCCGACGCGATCTCCGCCTACGAGGCGAGGATGGCGGCGTGAGGAGAAAGCTTGCGAGGGCGGACGGTTGCGGACGATGGCGGACGGTGGCCCGGACGCGGGTTCCGACCGCGGGGGGCATCGGTCTGCGCCCGGCGCTCTCCCTTTCTCTCGCGGCCCTCTTGGGCTGCTCACCGAGCACGCCCGTGGAGACGAACCACATCGCCGACAGCGGTGCCGCGACGGCGGGCCAGACCAAGCCGGTCGTCCCGGCGACCGTTCCCACCGTCGGAAACCCCAACCGCGTCTACCAGCTCAAGGACCTCAAGAAGGTCGAGGTCTCGATCAAGGGCCACCGCACTCGCCTCTGGGTCATGGACGACGAGGCCAAGCAGCAGGAGGGCATGATGTTCCTCACCGAGGGCGATGTCAAGCCCGACGAGGGGATGCTGTTCGCCTTTCCTTCGATCCAGGCGGGCAAGAACCCGGACGGAAGCCACCAGGGATTCTGGATGCACAACACCCTGATCCCCCTCGACATCGTCTACCTGTCGCCCGCCGGCAAGGTGCTGAACGTCGCCCACGGCAAGGTGCAGGACGACACCAACCTACCCGCGGGCGGGCCGTACCGGAACGTGATCGAACTGAAGGCCGGAACCGCCGCGCGCTACGGACTGAAGACCGGCGATGTGGTGACGATCCCGCCCGTGGCGAAGGGATGACTCGCCCCTCACTCTCGACCCCCTCCTCTCCGGAGGGGAAAGCCCAGCTTGGGCTATGCCTCGCCGAAGCCTTTGACCCCTCACCCCCTGCCCCCTCTCCCCCAGAGGGGAGAGGGGGCTTCGCCCAATGGCGGCGCACGGGTCCGCCCGCGTGGTGGGAGTTCGTCTCCATCGCCGCCGGCTGCCTCGCGGTGGCGCTCGGCTTCCGGCTCTTCACGAACCCCAACGGCATTGTCGCGGGCGGGGTCGTGGGACTCTCGACCGTGCTCCAAGGAGCCTTCGGGTGGGACCCGGCCACCGTCCAGGGCGTCGTCAACCTTCCGCTTCTGGTCGCGGGATGGCTCCTGCTCGGGCGCGAGGAGGGACTGCGGTCGTTGCTCGGCTCCGTCCTGCTGCCGCTGACCATCGCCCTGACGCGCGCCGTCCCGCCGGTGACGCACGACCCCCTGATGGGCGCCCTCTTCGGCGGCGCGGCCATTGGCGGCGGGCTGGCGATCATCCTCGCTGCGCGCGGCTCCGTGGGCGGCTACACGCTCGTCGCGCGCATCGCGGCGAGGCGGCTCGGCGTGTCCGTGGCGACGACGCTCCTCGTCATGGACGGCCTGACGATCGTGGCGAGCGCGTGGCACTTCGGCACGGAGCGGGCGCTGCTCGGCCTCGTGGCCGCCTACGTGATGCGAACGTCGATCGACCGCGTCCTCGTGGGTTTCAGCCGCTCCTTCGTGGCCCTGGTGATCTCGAACGACCACGCCGTCCTGCGGCAGTCGATCCTGCAGGATCTCGACCGCGGCCTGACCGTCCTCTCGGCGGCGGGCGGCTACACGGGCGAAGACCGTCCGGTGCTGATGGTCGTTCTGGGGCGGAGCGAGGTGCCCCGCCTGAGGACGCTCGTCGCGGGAGTCGACCCGAACGCGTTCCTGGTCATCAGCGACGCGACGGAGGTCCTGGGGCACGGCTTCGTGAGAGGGCGATGAGAAGCAGGGTCCTTGAGAGGGTGATCGCAAAGCCTTGGATCGCCGACGCGGGAAGGCTGGCAGTTTTCTAGAGAACGTTTCCCCTGACGGCGGGTTAGATAAGAGCAGGATGATTCCCCTGATCCCTCTCGCCCTGAGCGCCGCCTCGTTCCCCTACCACGGGCCGACCTTCGACTCGTTCGTGGAGGACAGCTACCGCGTGGCGGGGCGCGCGAACCCGAGCGAGTTCTACGCGGTGATGGACGCCCGCGCGGTGAAGGCGGGCCTCCCGACGTGGGCGGGCTGGGCGGCACAGAACAAGCCGACCGGGACGGCGGAGAACGCGAAGGAGGCGGGCGCGGCGGTCTGGAAGCGGATCAAGAAGACGATCACGAAGTTCAGCCTCGACCGCGGCTTTGAGTTCACGAACGCCGTCGTGACGAACGAGCGGCAGTGCTATCTCCAGTCGATCATCGTCGCGGGCGAGCTCCAGAAGGCGGGCTACAACGCGGGCGTGGCGATGGTCTGGAGCAACCCGAAGGGTCAGACGTCGAACAACGGCCATGCGGTGGCGGTGGTGCGCACGGGCGCGAAGGACATCGTGGTCGACTGCTCCGAGCCGCAGCCGTTCGAGATCCACAAGGGCCTGTTTGTGCGGCAGGGCGGAAGCTACAAGTACGTCGAGCCGCTGTACGACGCCGACCAGTGGATCACGGGCTACCGGATCGTCGGTACGGGACAGACCGTCGCGCCCGCCGCGCTCACGATGCTCGACCTGCCGTTCCTTCGCTCGCAGTTCGACTACTACCGCGGCGAGCGGGCGATCGGCGGCGTGATCGCGAAGGCGAAGACTCCCGCGGGCCTCAAGGCGAGCGAGCGTTTCTACGCGAAGAGCCTCACGGAGTGTCCCGCGAATCCGCTCACGCGGGCGATGCTGGTGCGGACCCTCGTGGCGGAGGGCCGCCCCGCCGAAGCCGAGGCGCAACGTAAGAAGGTCCTGGCAGAGTACGCGGTGTACGGCTGGACGCCGAACGACGTGAAACGCCCGGCGGTGGCGAGGCGATAGGGCCACCGGCTGGAAGCCGGTGGAACGAGGGGCCGGAGATGCCGCCAGGATGGCGGCACCACGGTTAGACCTTCAGCGTCACGTTGCGGGCGCGCATCCAGGCGAGAACCGCCCAGGTCAGGGCGATGTAGCCCAGGGTGTAGGCCCAGCCGCCGTTCACCGGGCCGAACCGCGTCTGCATGGACGACAGCCAGTCCTGCTGGATCGTCTTGCCGTCGCCCAGCACGAGGACCTGGAGGACCAGCGTCTTGAGCAGGATGGGTCCGGCGTAGGCGACGAGCGGGTTCGCGCCGAACACGTTCAGCGGCGCGGCGACCTTCGCCCAAGGACGCCCGTCGAGCAGCAGCGCGAGCACCCCGACGGCGGCGGTGCCGAGTCCACCGGCGAAGAGGATGTACGGCGCGGTCCAGATCTCCTTGGACATCGGGTGGCCCGAGACGAACCAGAGCGCGCCGAGCGCCGCGACGACCAGTCCCGCCCCCACCGTCCACGAGCGTCGGTGCGCCTTGACCAGTGCGCCGCCCACGAGGCTGCCCATGATGACGAGCGCGGCGGTCGGGACCATCGAGGGAAGCCCGCGCAGCCCGAGCGGCCGGAAGTAGGCGTCGTTCAGGTAGAGGACGAGGTTGGTGTGCTCGCTGATGGCCTGCCGCCCGACCGTCGGCACCGGGATCCAAGCGAGGGCCGCGCCGTACGACGCGAGCAGCGCGGCGGCGAGGACGCCGCGCCAGATCGGCTTCATCGGCATGACGAGGGCGGCGACGAACGAGGCGAGGCCGATCAGCTGGAGCACGCCGAGTCCGAAGGTCGGCTGCCTGTTGATCGCCGAGTCGACGACCATGCCGAGGACGAGCAGGCCCACCGCGCGGCCCAGCGCCTTGCGAGCCCACGCGCCGTAGGTCACCCCTCGGCGGAGGGCCGAACGGTAGGAGAGGGGAAGGGAGAGGCCGGCGCAGAGCAGGAACCAGGGAAAGACGAGATCGGCGAGCCGCGCCCACTCGCCGAACGGCGCGTGGACCAATTGCGCGGGGGTAGCCTGATCCAGCGCGAGATTGTTGACCAGCAACATGAGCGCAACCGTCGCCCCCCGGAAAGCGTCCAGAGACGTAAGGCGGGGGGATTTCGGCTTCGCCGTCTCCTCCACCCTTCGCTCTATGGGTTCGCCTACGCTCTCCTCTATCGGCCGTGTGATCGCTACCATGTCTCGCCTGTGCAAGGGTGGGACGACGGCGGGTGCCGCCGTGTTTGCCTTGGGCGCCTTAGGTTGCTCAAAGCCGGTGGAAGAGCGGACGGTTCACGAGAAGACCATCAACGCCGCGCACAAGAAGCAGCTCAATCTCGCCAAGGAGGAGAAGGGGGATCCCTACTGGATCGCCGCCCGCGCGGCGATCGCGACGATGGGGGACAAGCCGCTGGCCCGACCCGTGATCTACGGCCACCGGCCGACGATCACCCGGATCGTCCGGGGCTCTCACCACGAGAAGACCCTGCTGCTGACCTTCGACGACGGGCCGCACCCCGCGTCGACATTGCGCCTCCTGAAGATCCTCGCGGACGAGCACGTCCCCGCGACCTTCTTCGTGATCGGAAAGATGGTGGAGAAGCATCCCGATCTCCTCCGGGCGATCCAGCGGGCGGGCCAGACGATCGCCAACCACACGTTCAGCCACGTCACGCTGACGAAGCTTCCGTTCGACGAGCAACGGACGGAGATGCGCGCGAACAACGCCATCGTCGAGAAGATCACGGGCGAGAGGATGCGGTTCTTCCGACCGCCCGGCGGCGACCACGACGAGCAGACCCTGCACGCCGCGAGGGCCGAGGGGCTGGTGACGGTGCTCTGGACGGACGATCCCGGCGACTTCGCGAATCCCGGCGACACCATCGTGTTGGACCGGACGCTGAAGCGGCTCTCGAACGGGGGCGTGATCCTGCTCCACGACGGCTCGCCGAACACGCTGGACACGCTTCGGGAGCTGATCCACGAGGCACGGGCGCGCGGCTTCGGATTCACCACCCCGCAGGACATGATCGCCGGACTCGAGGGCGGCGTGAAGACGCGCGTGGCGCTCGCGAAGCCAAATCCGGCGCGCCCGGCCGGTGATTGAAGGCGACGGCGCCTTAGGGGGTCGAGACGAGTTCGCCCTTCAGTCCCCAGAGCGCGCTGCCGACCACGCGGACCCTCGCGAGACGCCCGGTGCGCGCGACCGGGCCAGGGAAGTGGACCATGCGGAACTCGCGCGAGTAGCCTTGGAGGACCTCGGGGTTCTTCGGCGACGGACCCTCGACGAGCACCTCGACCTCGCGGCCGATCCAGGAAAGGTTGTTCTCGACGGTGATGCGGTTCTGGAGCTCGATGAGGCGGTTGAGCCTCGCCTTCTTGATCGCCAAAGGAATCTGGTCCGTCCGGTCGCCCGCAGGGGTACCGGGCCGGATCGAGTATGCGAACATGTAGGCGCCGTCGAACCGAATCGTCTCCATCGCCTGGAGCGTGTTCTCGAACATCGCGTCGGTCTCACCCGGGAAGCCGACGATGATGTCCGTGGTCAGGCCGATGTGCGGGATCGCCTCGCGGAGGGTTCGGACGATCTCCATGTAGGATTCGAGCGTGTAGACGCGCTTCATCTCGCGGAGGAGGTCGTCGTCGCCCGCCTGCATGGGGAGGTGGCAGTGCTCCATGACCTTCGGGCAGTCGCGGATGGCGGCGACGAGGTCGGTGCGGAAGTCGCGCGGGTAGGGCGAGGTGTAGCGGATACGCTCCAAACCGTCGATCTCGGCGAGCCGCCAGAGAAGGCGGGCGAACGGGACGCGGCCTTCGAGCAGGTTCTTGCCGTACGAGTTGACCGTCTGGCCGAGGAGGGTGATCTCCTTGGCGCCGCGCGCGGCGAGGCTCTCGACCTCCTCGATGACGTGCTCGCTGGGGCGCGACCGCTCGCGGCCCCGCGTGGTGGGGACGATGCAGTAGGTGCAGAACTTGTCGCACCCGTACTGGATCGGGACGAACGCCTTGAGCTTGGGGGCGCGTCCGAGGTGCCGCTGGGGAATGTCGGTGACGACGGAGCCGGTGCGCTCCGGGAGGTCGATCCTTTTTTGGAACCGTCGCTTCTGGGCGGCTTCCTCGACAAGCCCCGCGAGGGCGGAGAGGTCGCCGGTGCCGAGCACGAAGTCGACGTGCGGCGCGCGGCGGTGGATCTCGTCGGCGCGCGCCTGGGCCATGCACCCGGCGACGCCGACGATCATCTCCGGTCGCAGCGCCTTCATCTCGGCGATCTCTCCAAGCGAGCTGAACGCCTTGTCCTCCGGCTTCTGGCGCACGGAGCAGGTGTTCAGGACGACGACCGAGGCCTCGCGCAGCGACGCGGCGGGCGTGAGCCCAATGGACTGGAGGTAGAGCCCCATTTGCTCGGAGTCCTCCTCGTTCATCTGGCAGCCCCAGGTCTGGACGAAGTACGTCCCCTTGACCGTGCCCGCCGGGCGCGTTTGGGCCAGGAGGTCGGACGGTCGGTGGAGGGTCGTCATGAGGAACTCCCAGCGTACCTGCGGCGTTCCTGCGTGGGAACCGCGTCATTCCACCATCCTGCGGTGTCAGACTATTCCTGGAGCCCAACGTGGACACCCTTCCGAACTCCTATCCCGCCGAGGCGGCCCCGCAGTCGCGGGTGCGCCTGTTCCTCCGCGCCATCATCGCTCTCGCCTTCGCGGGGCTCTTCGTCGCGGGCGCACTGAGCGCCAGCAAGCTTTTCGGCCTCGGACTCCCCTGCGGCGCGGCTCACGGCTGCGATGTCGTGAACAACCATCCCAGCTCCCGATGGTTCGGGGTGCCGGTGGCGTACATCGGCTTTCTCGGCTACGCTCTTCTGGCGGTGCTCGCGATCGCCCGTTCGGGGATGACCGCCGCAAAGGCGAGGCCCTTGGCGCTCGTCGGCTACCTCGTGAGCGCCTTCGGCGCGATCTCGAGCGTCGCGCTGCAGATCTACTCGTTCACGGTGATCCTGGCGACCTGCCGCTGGTGCCTCACCTCGGCCGCGCTGATGGTGGCGCTGCTGGTGGTCCACGCGCTGGAGTACGGCGACCGGGTTTCGGAGGACGTGCCCGCGGGTACGGGCGAGTTCAAGCTCTCGACCGGCTTGGCGGCGTTTGTGGCGGTCGGCCTGACCGGCTTCACGATGAACCTGCACAAGGCGGCGTACCAAGCGCCGATCACGATCGACGAAGCGCTCATCACCAAGACGCCGCTCGTGCCGGACGACGCGCACGTCTACGGGGACAAGGACTCGCCGGTGACGATCGTGGAGTTCGCCGACCTCATGTGCCCCATGTGCCAGCAGTCGTCGCCCAAGGTCAAGGAGTTCGTGAGCAAGCACCCCGGTCGGGTGCGGCTGGTCTACCGCAACTTCCCCCTCCAGCAGTTGCATCCTATGGGAATGCTTTCGGCGGCGGTCGCGGAGGCGGCGGCGGACGAGGGCAAGTTCTGGGACTTCGCGGCGGCGATGATGGCGACCGGCGAGAACATGCAGACCCCGGAGCGTGTGTTCGACACGGCGAAGTCGGTCGGCCTCGACGTGGAGAAGATGAGGGCCAGGCTTGCCGACGAGAACGCCCCCTCGAACAAGCGACTCGCGCGAGACATCAGCGCCGCCGGCGCCCTCGGGCTGACGTCGACGCCGACCTTCCTCGTCCAGGTCAAGGGGCTTCCCACCGAGGCCTACGGCTTTCCCGCACTCATGGAGGCGCTCCAGACGGGCAAGCTGAAGAAGCTGGTGGATGGCGCGTAGCCGCGAGACGGTCCTGGTCGCGATGAGCGGCGGGGTCGACAGCAGCGTGGCCGCGGCGCTCCTCAAGCGCCGCGGCTACGACGTCGTCGGCCTCACGATGCAGATTTGGGAGGAGAGCCAGACCGATCCTCGCCACGCGGGATGCTGCTCGCTCGGTGCGGTGGAGGACGCCCGCCGCGTTGCGAGGGTGCTCCACATCCCCCACTACGTGCTGAACCTGCGCGACGCCTTCCGCGCGGCGGTGATCGACGACTTCGTCGACTCCTACGCGGCGGGCCGCACCCCGAACCCATGCGTCCAGTGCAACCGCAAGGTCAAGTTCGAGGTCCTGTCGGACAAGGCTCGGGAGATGGGCATCGGGCTGCTGGCGACGGGCCACTACGCCCGCATCCGCCGATCGTCAACCGGCCACCGACTCCTGCGTGCGCGGGCGGCGGACAAGGATCAGTCGTACGTGCTTTACATGCTCGGTCAGGAGCAACTCGGGCGAACGCTCTTCCCGATGGGGGAGATGCCGAGCAAGGCCTACGCCCGCGACCTGGCCCGGTCGCTCGGGCTTCATCTCGCGGACAAGCCGGACTCTCAGGAGATCTGCTTCGTGAGCGAGGACGGCGGCTACGTGGAGTTCCTCAGGAAGCGACGCCCGGAGATGTTCGGTTCGGGCGCGATGGTGACGGCGGGCGGCGAGCAGGTCGGGACCCACGAGGGCGTCGCGGGCTTCACCGTGGGACAGCGCAAGGGGTTGGGCGGGGGACGCGACAAGCCGCTCTTCGTCCTCGGACTCGAACCCGCCAGCAACCGGGTCATCGTGGGGGAGGCGGACGACCTCCTCGCCCACGAGGTCGAGCTGGAGGATCCGCACTGGCCTCTGCCAGAGCTTCCGGAACGCAGGGTCTCGGCCAAGATCCGCTCACAGATGCCGCTCCAGGCGGCGACGCTCTACGGCGGGGCGCGCCCGAGGCTCGTCTTCGACCGACCGGTGCGCGCGGTCACGCCGGGCCAGATCGCGGTCGCCTACGTCGGTCAGACGGTCGCGGCGGGGGGCACCATCGCAAACCGAACAATCGCGGGTAAGTTATCGTCGGAAATGGCGAATGCGGCGGGCCGTTAGCACGACCGACGCGCAAGCCAGCCATGAACGACCTCAGGAGAACGATGGGATTGAGCCACGACGACGACAGCAACGCCTTGATCTACATGCTCGCGGGAGTGGGCCTCGGTGCCATCATCGGCGCCGCCGCCGGACTTCTCTTCGCGCCCAAGAGCGGCACCGAGACCCGTGACGACCTCAGCGACAAGTACAACGAGCTGAAGGGCAAGACCGAAGAGTGGGTCTCCGAGCAGCGCGCCAAGCGGGCGGTGAACAACGCCGCCGACGAGCTCGGCGTCTGAGCCTCGACAGTGTGGGTCCGCAGGGACCTATACTGTCGCTTGATGCCCGGCTGGAGAATCGCCCTTTGGGCCGCCCTCGTGTTGGCGGCCGTTCTGTTTCTCTACCTCGTTCGGGGGATCCTTCTGCCCTTCATCGTGGCGTTCGTCGCCGCCGCCTTGCTTGAGCCGGGCGTGCGCAGGCTGCGCCTGCGCGGCATGAAGCGAAGCTGGGCCGTCGCGACGGTCGTCGGTGTGTTCTACGGCGCGATGATCGTCGTTGGAGCCTTGGTCACGCCGAGCCTGGTCAGGGAGACCCAGTCCCTGACGGATCGCGCCACCAAGCTCGTGGCGGACATCTCGAGGTCGAGCGACGATTCGTTCTTTCTCCGCTGGAACCCCGAGGTCAAAGCCCGTGCTTCGTCGCCCAGCACCGTCGACAAGCTGCTTTCGGAGTACGCCCCGACCCTTGCTCGTATCGGGCTTCCGACCTCCCGACGGGAGATCATGGAGCAGTACGTCGATAAGAACCGGCCGCAGATCGCCAAGGCGGTCCAGGGATTCAGCAACTCGGCCTTCGGTTTCCTGACCAACCTCTTCGGCCAGCTTCTCTTCGTCGTCTTGGTGCCGATCCTCGTGCCGCTCTTCCTCAGCGACTTCGAGTCGATCCGGCGCCGCGGCCCTCGCTACATCCCGCCCTCGATCCGCGAGAACACGATCAAGCTTCTGGGAGAGATCGGGCAGGTTTTCGTGCGCTATCTTCGCGGCGTCGCCACCGTGGTGATCCTCTACGCGGCGGCCATGACGTTCTTCCTCTGGGTCGCGGGCGTCCCGAGTTGGGTGATCCTCGGCCCGCTTTTCGGCGCGCTGTACCTCATCCCCTACGTGGGGAACGTGATCTCGGCGGTGACGGTGCTGACGGTAGTCGGCGCGACCGGCACCACGGGATGGCTGATTCACCCCTTCGCGAATCCCTGGGCCTACGGGGCGGCGGTCACGGGGATCTATCTCGCCATCGGGTTCGCGTTCGACCACCTGATCTATCCGCAGATGGTGGGGAACAGCGTCGGGCTGAGCCCGGTGGTCAGCATGTTCGTGATCTTCTGCGGCGGAGCGCTCTTCGGACTCCCAGGAATGCTTATCGCGTTTCCCCTCGCAGGATCGATCAAGGTGATCCTCGACCGCATCCTGCGGGTCACGATGTCCAGCGCCGAAGGGCTGGGGGTGCCGGTGGTGCCTCTGCGGCACCAGTCGAAGAGCGTCCGGTAGGCCCTACTTCTTCGCCAGCGCCTTCGCAACGCTGGGCGGAAGAAGGACCTTGTCGATGGCGTGGATCACGCCATTGCTCGCCTTCACGTCCGCCATGAAGACGCCCGCGTTGTTGAACATCGGCTTCGGGCTGACCCCGACCTTGATCGACTCGCCCTCGACAGTCTTCGCGCTCATCTTCTTCAGATCGGTCGACATCACCTTGCCGGAGATGACGTGGTACAGAAGAACCTTCTTCAGCAGGGCGGGATCGGCCGTGAGCTTCTTGACGAGCGACTTGGGAAGCTTGGCGAAGGCGGCGTCGGTCGGTGCGAGCACCGTGAAGGGTCCCGCGCCCTTGAGCGTCTCGACGAGGCCTGCCTTCTTGACGAGGCTGACCAGCGTTTTGAACTTGCCCGCCTTGACCGCGACATCGACGATGTCGCCTTCCTGGCGGACGTGGGCAAGCGCGATGGACTGAAGTCCGAGGGCGGCCAGGGTGAGGGAGATCGCGATCTTCTTCATGGTCTCTTTTTGGGCCTACGGTCGGCCAATTATCCTACGCGCTTTGCCGGGGCTCGTTTCGCGCGGGTGCGGTTGACTCGGGGAGTCGTCATCGACTAGACTAATCCATTGGCTCTGACGCGAAGGCGTGGCAGGCCGATCATTTTGCGAGGGAGCGAGGGTCCCCAAGGTCGAAGAAGGTTTTCCGAGGAAGGCATCGATACTGACGGACCCGCGACCCCTCTGAGGATGCGCGGGTTTTTTGTCGCCTTTCGCTTGGCCGCAGGACCCGCAACGAGAAGCGAGATAAATGAAGCAGAACTCCCGAGGTACGAATGCCGACCGTTAACCAGTTGGTCCGCAAGGGCCGCGCGGTCCCCAAGGTCAAGTCGAAGTCGCCGGCGCTGAAGAGCAACCCCTTCAAGCGCGGCGTGTGCACCATTGTGCGCACCATGACGCCCAAGAAGCCGAACTCCGCGCTGCGCAAGACCGCGCGCGTCCGCCTCACCAACGGCATCGAGGTCACCGCCTACATCCCCGGCGAGGGCCACAACCTCCAGGAGCACTCCGTCGTCCTCGTCCGAGGCGGTCGGGTGAAGGATCTTCCCGGCGTCCGCTATCACATCGTTCGCGGCACCCAGCAGACGGCGGGCACCGCCAAGCGGATGCAGGGACGCTCGAAGTACGGCACGAAGCGGCCGAAGCCGGGCGCGGCGCCCGCGGGCAAGGGCGCGCCGGCGAAGGGAGGCAAGAAGTAAATGCCGCGTAAGGGTCCCGTTACCAAGCGCGTCACGCTCGCCGACCCGATCTACGGCTCGGAGATGGTCACGCGGTTCATCAACCGCATGATGGTCGACGGCAAGAAGGTCACCGCCGAGAAGATCTTCTACGGCGCGATGGCGATCTGCGAGGAGAAGGCGGGCGTGCCCGCGCTGGAGGTCTTCGAGAAGGCCATGACCAACTCCATGCCGACCGTCGAGGTCCGCCCCCGCCGCGTCGGCGGCCAGACCTACCAGGTTCCGATGGAGGTCCGCCCGGACCGCCGCCGAACCCTGGCGCTCCGATGGATGATCGGCGCCGCGCGCAAGCGCAGCGGCAAGACGATGATCGACCGCCTCTCGGGCGAGTTCCTCGACGCCTACAACGGCCAGGGGAGCACGATCAAGAAGCGCGAGGACACGCACCGCATGGCCGAGGCGAACAAGGCGTTCGCGCACTATCGGTTCTGAGAAGCGCATCCGGCTCGGCATGTCCGGGCCAGATGCCTTACGTTGTATCTACTTAATTTGACTTGGCGTTTGGGGGGGCTTATATTGAAGCTAGGTACTTCGATGAAGCACAGAGTTCTTGCCTTCTTCGTCACTGCCGTCGCTATCTTCGGCGCGGCCATGATCTCGACGTCTGCCCGTGCTGATGCTGCCTCGGACCTGACAAAGCCCTGCACGGTCGAGCCCAGTGATCCGACCGGGAGCGGCGCCTGATGCGACGCTTCCTGGCTCCCTTGGGCGTGGCCTCCCTCGCGGTGCTCGCCTTCGCAGGCACGCCGTGCCCGGACCCCCTCTCGGCGCAGGTCATCGACGGGCAGTGCGCAGTCTCACAATGCTACGTTCCGAGGCGCATTGGACCTGGCACAGTGGTCGTGCAGGGCTACCTCCAGGTGGAGCCATCGGTTAAGCAGGGTGGATGCAAGACTCCGGGCACCAACTCCGTCCAGTGCGCCGAAGCCATCCAGCCGACGACCTACCGTGTCCCCCAAGGGACGGGGATGGGTTACGACTGCACCAATGGGCAGTCCCTCTTCGAGAAGTGCTACCTACAAACCGATTCCTTCATTCGGATCGATGGTCGCAACATCGGCACACCCTGCGACTACTGCGGGAGTAACAACAACTGATGCCTCTCGCCGAGCGCACGGTCTATGCAGGCACGATTCGGCTCTCGGCTCTGGGGAACACGACGGGCAGCAACCTAAAGGATGGCGGAGTGCCCCTGGGTGACAGGCAGGCCGAGGCGCGCGCCACCCACTGGCGGGCGCCCGACGGCCGGGAGATGATCCTGATCGAACTCCCCAGTCGGTCGGTGCGTTTCGTCCAAGGCACCAAGTCGAACTACGTGATCGAGGACGGCGGGGCGAGGGTCACGCTTTTCCGTCTTCCTTTCGGGTTTAACGTGGGCAGCTACGCGTTCCTGCTTCCCGTCAAGGCGTCTCCCGTTTGCTATCCCGCCGTCCGTCCGGGAACGCGCTTGGACTCGACGAAGTGCGACGGGGCCGCGGGGTGCGCCGAATCGGCGATCCTCGACCAACCGGACGTGGCGCTCGGCGTGAGTGTGTGGGAAGGCGGGCGTGAGGTGCGAGAACCGGTGTTCGCTAGCGGTCACCAGACGGGCCGCTTCCGATTCTCGAGCGCCGAGGGAATGCCCGAGACGGTCCTCTACGAAGAGAGCAATGCGAACGGCCCGATGTGCACAGCCGAGTGGCGGCTCGTCTCTCGGACGCCTGCCACGCAGGTCGATCTGGATCCCAAGGCATACCTGGCGAAAGGGTACGACCTCAACCTGCAAGCGAACAACGTTCGGATCGCGCCCCCGATCACGATCGACCACCCCGATCCATGGCCGGTGTACGAGCGGGAGATGAAGAAGTGGACGGTCGTCGACCGAACTGAGAAGGTTCGGTCGGCGGACAAGGGCCAGTGGATCGGGCGCGGTTTAGCCGTGTCGGGCACGGTCCTGCTCATCGCGGCACTGTTATTGAAGTTGAGGGCGAGACGTGGCTAAGTCAGGGTCCGTATGGACGCGTGACGCCGCTCTTGTGCTAGCTCTGGCGGTGGCAGCCTCCGGTTCGCTGGTCCTCGCCTCTTCGCGCCTCATGGGTAACGCGCCGCCTTGTGGTCCCTGGGTAGGGTGCAGCATGACCATCGTCTCACGGGCGTATAGGGTGGCCGGGGTGCCGCTGTGGGCGGTGCCGCTCGCCACCGCGCCGCTCGCCCTCCTGGTGGCGGTCGTGTTGGAGCGGCGAGCGGCTACGGCACTCCTCGCCGCCGCCGCCGGCACGATGCTCAAAGGCGAGTGGATCCTCTACCGCTTCGGCTGGATCTGTCCCTGGTGCACCCTAAGCACGGTGGGCCTGGGTGCCGCCGCGCTTCTCTCCTGGGGCGTCGCTCGGGCACGTCCGCCGATTTTCGCTCTGGGGTCTGCGTTGTTGATCCTTGGATTGCCGCTCGCGCTGTTCCGGCCGCCCGACGCCCCCAAGAAAGCGCCGTCGATCTTCCCGCTCGAGGTGGAGAGCATCGAGGCGATCGACCGGGCGAAGCTGACGCTCTCCGCGAACGTCAAGGAGGGCGTCGGTGTGTTCTTGGGAGACCCGCGAACGGCAGGCGCGCGAGAGCGGGTGCTTCCTTGGGCGCGCTCCCGGCGCGATCGGGTCTGGCGTCTCCTTTACCGACCGGTGATGGCGGATCGTAGCGCAGCCGCGCTAGCCGCCCGACCCTCGACGCTGCGAGTGTCGCGTCGTTGCGTCGTGTCAACGGCTGGCCCGCACCGAGTGTTCTCAACACCTTCGTCGTCGCGCGAGACCGATCTGCGCCGATGGGGTTCAAGCGCGGTGAGACGGCGCTTCTCGACTGACCCCCAGACGACGTTTGTCACTTGGCGCGGCCTGAATCGCGCGTCCATTGAGTTCTCACCACGAGGATGCTTCAAAAGCCGCAGGGCGAGGAAATCTGGACCGAAGGCGGTGTACGCTAAGGCCGATGCCCGGCCCAAGCCGCAAGGAGCTTCTCGTCTCGGCCCTCTCCACCACCGCCCTCGCCGCCCTTCCAACCCTCGGACGGGCGGCTCTCGAGGCCGACGAGCCGTTGACGCTTGACGATCTGAGGGCTGCCGCCAAAGTCGTAGGCGTCCGCTTCACCGACGCCGAGCTGAAGGCGATTTTGCCTTCGGTGCAGGCCAGCCGGAAAGGTGCCGACACCCTGCGTGGCGAGGGCCTGCCCAACGGCCTGGAGACCGCGACGCGGTTCGTCCCCCTTGGCGGCGGCTCCGCGCCGGGCAAGGTTTCGGCGAAGCCGACCGTCTCCAAGCCCGCCCGGAAGGGCATGGCCGAGGACGACCTCGCGTTCGCCTCCGCCGCCGAGCTGGGCTTGTTGCTCCGCACCAAGCAGGTCCGCTCGCGCGAACTGACCGAGCTGTATCTCGCGCGCCTCAAGCGGCACGGTCCAAAGCTCTTGTGCGTCGTCAACCTCACCGAAGAGCGCGCCCTGAAGGAGGCCGATGCCGCCGACCGCGAAATCGAAGCCGGTCACCATCGCGGCCCACTCCACGGCGTCCCCTACGGCGTCAAAGACCTCTTCGCCGCCCAAGGCGCGCCGACCACCTGGGGCGCGGGACCTTATGAACATCAGGTGCTCGACTTCGACTCGACCGTCGTCGAACGGCTGCACGCGGCGGGCGCGGTGCTCGTCGCGAAGCTCTCCTGCGGCGCGCTCGCGATGGACGACAAGTGGTTCGGCGGCCAGACGAAGAACCCCTGGAACCCTAAGCAGGGAAGCAGCGGTTCGTCGGCTGGCTCGGCCTCCGCGACCGCCGCTGGCCTCGTCGGCTTCTCCATCGGCACCGAGACGCTCGGCTCCATCGTCTCGCCCTCGATCCGGTGCCGCGTGACCGGCTTGCGCCCGACCTACGGTCGCACAAGCCGCCACGGCGGCATGGTTCTCGCCCAGACGATGGACAAGGTCGGCCCCATCTGCCGCACCGCCGAGGACGACGCCCTCGTGCTTGGCGCCATCGCCGGAAGCGATCCGCGCGACCCCAGCGCGGTCGACCGTCCCTTTGCCTACCCGCAACGGATCGATTACGCGAGGCTCAAGGTCGGCGTCCTCGTCCCCGCCAGCCGCCTCGATCGGCCCATGACCGAGAACCCGGCCACCAAGTTGTTCAAAGAGCGGGGAGCGCGCCTCCTGCCGATCGCCTTCTCCCAGCCGCCCGCCGGAACGACCGACCTGCTGGAGGCCGAGTCGGTGGCGTTCTTCGACGGCCTCACCCGCCATCCTGAGGAGATCGCGAAGCTCAAGGACTCGCTCTGGCCCGACATCTTCCGCGCCGTGCGGTTCATGTCGGCCGTCGACTACCTCAACGCCCAGCGGGAGCGGACCCGGCTCATGCAGGGTTTCGAGCGGGAGTTCGGCGACTTCGACTTCTTCGTCACAGGGGGCGGGGGCTACACCCTCGCGTCGGTCAATCTCACCGGCCACCCTCAGATCGTGATTCCGCAAGCCGACGGGTCCAGCGTCTCGCTCGTCGGTCGCCTCTACCGCGAGGACGTGCTCTGTACCGTCGCCTGGGACCTGCAGAAGAGCATCGGGGCGCACAAGCTGCGACCCACCCTCTGATGTGGCACGGGCTTCCAGGCCCGCGTCACGCTCAAGCCTCCCGGATCGCCTCGCGCAGCGCG
>CAXTOO010000037.1:0-21695 GCA_964245875.1 uncultured Fimbriimonas sp.
AAAAGGCGAAGCGTTCATGAAATGGAAATCCGCGCCCTCATCGCGCGGAGCTGGCTTAGACGCAAAAAATCGGTGGCAGTTTAGCCAAAGGGACTTCTTTCAAAGGATTTTACTGACAAGTGCCTTGTTAAGAGCACTCCCAAGCACGCGAAAACGCCCGCTTCCCGAAGGAAGGGGCGTTCTATCATCGCGAAAAACGCGAATTATTCACCTGTGTTAGAAGCCGCAGCTCCGTTAGCGGGAGCATTGTCTGTTGCGTCATCTCCGCCGCCGCAGCCGACGAGGCTGAGGATGGAGCCGCCGAACACGGCGGAGAACGCGAGAGATTGAAGGGTCTGGCGGCGGGTGAGGAGGGTTTCCATAGCACGTCCTTTCGGAACCGGAGTCAGCTTAGCGCCCGATTTCCTCGTTTCCAAATCCTGTCACGCCGCTGTCACGCGGACGGCCGAAAAAAGTCTCTCGTACCGGGTGCCGCGTACGGGACCTTTCGGACTCAAAGGTCGTCGGTATACTGAGATCGATGCCGAAGCGCGTGGAAACCCTGGTGCTGCACGACAGCAGCACCCCCGTGATGGGCGACGTCCAGAAGGGCGGCAACATCGTGCTGACCTCGGTCGACACGCTGATCAGCCAGGCTCGGGCGAACTCGCTCTGGCCCCTTACCTTCGGTCTCGCCTGTTGCGCGATCGAGATGATGTCGACCGCCGCCGCGCGGTTCGACCTCGCCCGGTTCGGCTCCGAGGCTTTCCGCGCGACGCCCCGGCAGGCCGACGTGATGATCATCGCTGGTCGTGTGAGCAAGAAGATGGCGCCGGTCATGCGGCAGATCTACGACCAGATGCCGGAGCCCAAATGGGTGATCTCGATGGGCGCCTGCGCCTCGTCGGGCGGCGTGTACAACAACTACGCGATCGTCCAGGGCGCCGACCAGATCGTGCCGGTCGACGTCTACGTCCCCGGATGCCCACCCTCCCCCGACGCCCTGATCTACGGGATCATGAAGCTCCAGGAGAAGATCAAGCGCGGCAGCAACGCGAAGACCTGGAAGGAGCTTCGGCTCGTCGGCGACTCTGGGCACGAGCAGGAGACGGTGACCGCCTAGTGGGCCTCCTCAGGGAAGTCGCCAAGCCGCTCATTGCGGGCTTCGGCATCACGCGCAAGCGGACGTTCCAGGACAAGGTGACGATCTCGTACCCTGAGCAGCGGCGCGAGCAGTTCGCCCGGACCCGTTGGCGGCACGTCCTCACGCGCTACGAGAGCGGGCTGGAGCGTTGCATCGGCTGCTCGCTCTGCGCGGGCGCGTGCCCCGCGCGGTGCATCTACGTCGAGGCGGCGGAGAACACCGACGAGGCGCGGTTCTCGCCCGGCGAGCGGTACGCGGTGCGGTACGAGATCAACATGATCCGGTGCATCTTCTGCGGCTTCTGCCAGGAGGCGTGTCCGACGGGCGCCATCGTGCTCCGCAACGACTTCGAGCTCGCGAACTACAAGCGCGAGGACTTCGTGTACACGAAGGAGATGCTCCTCCAGCCGATGCCGTCGCGTTCGTCGTGACACCCCGCGCGAGACTCTGGAGAGTCTCGCCACGTTCGATGGTTTGGAGACCATCGCCACATTAGGCCTGCACCTTCCGCAGCGTCCGGTACACGTACGCCAAGACCTCGGCGACGCCACGGAAAAGGTCGTGCGGCACCGGGTCGCCGACCTCGCACTGCTTGTACAGCGCTCGCGCGAGCGGAGGGTTGGGCACAAGCGGCACCCGGTGCAGCTTCGCCTCCTCGCGGATCTTCGCGGCGAGGAGATCGACGCCCTTCGCCACGACCAACGGCGCGGCGTGCTTGCTGTGCTCGTACTTGATCGCCACCGCGTAGTGGGTCGGGTTGGTCACGATCACGTCGGCGGTCGCCACCGCCTTCATCATGTTGCCCTGCGACGCTTTCCGCTGCCGCTTGGCGCGCTCCTTGAGGACCTCGGGGGAGATCTGTCCCTCCTTCGCCTCGCGCTTCACCTCGTCCTTGGTCATCTTGAGCTGGTCCGCGACCCGCTTCGACTGCATCCCGTAGTCGACCGCGGCGAGAACGACCCACACGGGCACCACCCGCATCCCGACGCCGCGGAGCGCCCCTCCGACGATGCCGAACGCCATGCCCGGCGAGGTCTGCCCGAGGGTCATGAGCTGCGGCCAAGCGTCGCGGAGGACGCCGTAGGCCAAGTAGCCGAACAGCAGCGTCTTCGTCGTGCCCTTCGCCGTCTCGACCAGACCCTGCTTCGAGAGCAGGCGCTGGAGGCCGGTCATGGGGTTGAGCTTCGAGAGGTTCGGCGTGAGCGCCTCGGGGCTGAACTTCAGGCCGACCTGCCCGACGTTGGAGAGGAACGCCGTGCCGACGGCAACGGCCAGCAGGAGGAACAGCCCGCCGAGCATCGGATTCGCGGATCGCGCCGCCAAGCCGTCAAGGTCCGCCGGGGCGGGAACCGCCGGCATGGAGTGCATCGAGCTCCGAAAGGCGGCGATCGCGCCCTGGCCGATGAGGGTCGCGGCGGCGGGCAGGGTCATCAGCAGCGCGATCGTGCCAACCGCCCCGACAAGGTCCTGCGACCGAACGACCGTACCCTTGTCGCGCGCCTCCTGGCGGCGCTTGGGCGTGGCCTGTTCGGTCTTCTCGCCGGAGGTCTCAGGCACGGTGGAACGCCACCCCCGCGGCGTCGATGCCCATCCGCGTCGCCGTCGACACCGCCGCGACGGCGGCGGGAAGGCCGATGGAGACCGCGAGCAGGCCTGCGACGAGCTTGGCGGGTATCCCCACCTGCGTGGGCTGGATCGTGGGGACCGCGCGGTTGATGAGGCCCAGCGAGGCGTCCACCAAGAATCCGACCGCCACCACGGGCGCGGCGATCTGCACGCCGAGCAGGAAGGTGGAGGCGACGAGGGGGACCAGCGCGGTGTGGGCGCTGGCGAAGGTCGGCACGGTGTCGTAGCTCTTCACGAACGCCGCGAGCAGCAGGTGGTGGGCGTCCGCGGCGAGGAAGACGACGAGGCCGAGCATCGTCTGGAGCTGGCTCAGCACGCTCGACGAGATGCCCGACATCGGGTTCATCACCTGGCTCATCGAAAGGCCCGACTGGAGGTCAGCGAGCGACCCCGCGATCGACAGCGCCTGGAGGGCGAGACTCACCATCCCGCCCAGCAGCAGCCCGGCCCCGGCCTCGACGAGCACGGCCATCACAAGGTCGTGCACCGTCGCGGGAAGCGGGCCGAGGCGCGGCCGGATCGCGACGGTGAGCGCCCCGGCGATGGAGAGGGTCGTCAAGATGCGAATGGGAAGCGGCGTGTTCTGCGCTCCGAACATCGGCGCGACCATGAGGGTCGCCGACGCCCGCACGAAGACGAGGAGGAAGGCAAGGAGGGCGGTTTCGGTCAACAGAGGCCTCCGAGTGACAGGTGACAAGTGACAAGTGACAAGTGTGGCTTCCCACTCGTCACTTCCCACTCGTCACCCATCACTCCACTCCCCGGCCCACGACCGCGATGCGGTTGAAGCAGAAGCGCGTGTAGCCGACGATCTCGCCCAGCATCCAATGGCCCATCAGCGCGACCACCAGCGCGACGCCGAGGAGTTTCGGAACGAACGTCAGGGTTTGCTCCTGGATCTGCGTGAGCGCCTGGAGGATCGAGACGATGAGGCCCACGAACAGCGCGACCGCGAGGATCGGGAGCAGGACCATCAGGCCGACCTGCATCCCCTGCCGAACGGCGTCCAGCGCGTAGCCCTGCACCTAGCGGTACCCCGCGAGGATCGCCTGGATGATCGTGCTCCAGCCGTCCGCGAGGACGAACACGAGGATCTTGGCGGGAAGGGAGATGACGGTGGGCGGCATCATCATCATGCCCATGCCCATGAGCGCGCTGGAGACGATGAGGTCCACGATCAGGAACGGGATGAAGACGTAGAAGCCGATGAGGAAGGCCGTCTTCAGCTCGGAGATCATGAAGGCGGGCACGAGGGCGGAGAGGTCCAGCTCTTCGCGGTTGCGCGGCTTCGGGCCGCCCCGCAGGTTGACGAAGAGTTGGAGGTCGCTCGTGTAGGTGCTGCGGAGCATGAAGTCGCGCACCGGCGGCGTGGCCGCCTTCACCGCCTGCGACATCGTGATCTGGCCGTTCGTGAGCGGCTTGATCGCGCGCGCGTCGACCTGCTCCCAGGTCGGCTTCATCACAAAAAGCGTGAGGAATAGCGACAGCCCGACGAGAACCTGGTTCGGCGGCAGGGTAGGCGTGCCCAGGGCAGTGCGGACGAACCCCAGGATGATCACGATGCGGGTGAAGCAGGTCGTCAGCATCAGGATCGCGGGCACGAGGCTGAGGACGGTCAGCAGGGCGAGGATCTGGAGCGAGGTCGCGACCTCGCTGCCCTTCGCCGCCGCGCCGCCGAGCGAGATCCCGATCTTCGGGACCGCTGGAATCTGCGGAAAGGCGACCGCCGCGAGGGCCAGCAGCAGCAGGACGAACGTCGCGCGCCTCACTTGGCGAGCCTCTCGAGCCGCGCGAGCTGGTCGAAGGCCGACTCCGGCCTCTCCGCCTTCGCGAGCGCTTCGTCGAAGTCGGCCACCGTGAGGTCCGCGAGTAGCGAGACGCTCTGCGCGGTGGTGCCGAGGAGCAGGGTCCGTCCGCGCGCCTCGACGACGTAGAGCCTCCCGCCGGGGAAGGCGGCCGACTCCTCGATCCGGATCGTGCCGCCGATCTCGGCGGACAGCCGCCCTCCGAACCGCTTGACGATGGCCGGAAGCGCGAACTTGACGCCAGCGCCGACAAGCGCCAGCGCGACGACGAGCTGGACGACAGGACCGATGCCAACCGGGGAGGCGTCGAAGCTCGCGGGACTCGCCCGCGTTCCCAGCGGGTCTGCCGCGGCGGCGACCGCGAGGGCGGTGGTGAGGAGGAAGAGTGCGCCGCGCATGGGTCCTGCATAGGATCGTCGGCGACAAACGGAGAAATCTAAAGGGAAGGGGCGAAAAGAAGGGAGAAAAGGGTCGACATGCCTTTCCCCCCTCTCCTCGGTCCTCTTCCCTCGGTCAGGCCGCCTCGCTCAGGCGGGCGAGCCGCTCGCGCGGGTTGAGGATCTCCGTGATGCGCACCCCGAAGTTGTCCTCGATGACCACCACCTCGCCGCGGGCGACGATCCGCCCGTTCACGAGGATGTCGACCGGCTCACCCGCCGCCTTCTCGATCTCGACGATCGAGCCCACGCCGAGGTCGACCACCTCCTTCACCACGAGGCGGGTTCGACCGAGCTCGACGGTGATGTCGAGCGGCACGTCCATCAGGATGTCCAGTCCGTGCGACACTTCGTGGACGCCGCGCGAGGCGCCGAAGGGCGGGAGCGAGCTGAACGAGGCGCTCTGCAGCTCGGGCGGCTGGGCGAGCCCGGCGACGAAGTGCGCGGTGGGCAGATCGAAAAGCCAGGTCAACGACCCGATCGTCGACTCGACCCCCACCGCGAGCTGGATGCGGATGAGCGGATCGGTCGGCTGGAGGTTCGAGGGCCGGGCGAACCGACCGATGCGAACCGCGATGTCGGACGCGACGACGACCTCGTTGTGGACGTTCCCGAGGCCGACGCAGATGCCGTGCACGACCGCGCCAAGCGGGACCGACAGCGCTTCCACCGTCTCCTCGTCCAGCTCACCGTCCTCCTCGACCAGCGCCGAGTAGAGCGCCGTCGCGGTGTCGAGCGGAAGCATCAGGTGCTGCGAGGAGTCCTTCTGGCCCGCGAACGAGAACTGGACCAGCACTGCCGGGACGGCGAACTCCTGGACCGCCTCGTCGACCGAGCTCTCCAGCACGAGCGGGCTGTTCAGCTGGACGATGTGGCCCGTCGTCTCGCCGACCTGGTTCGTGACGGCGGGCCACAGAGAGGCCTGGATGGCGGTGAGCTTCGAGAGCAGTTCGGGGTGGTTCACGAGAAGGAATCCTTGGACCGGCCGGTGACGGCGAACACGATCTTCTTGCCCTGCATGGCGGGGCGGCCTTGGAACTTTGGCCGGCCGCCGACGCTCAGGACGAGCGGCTCGGCGACGGGCTGGGAGAGCAGGATGGTGTCGCCGGGACGGAAGGCGACGAACTGCCCCATCGTGACGACGGTCGACCCCAACGACACGCTGAGCTCGACCTCGGTGTCCGAGACCTGGTTCGATAGATGGATTCGGGTGGTGGGCGTCGCCTTCCGTGTGCCGCCGGAAAACCACTTCTGGGCGCACAGCTTGCCCGTGATGGGCTTGAGCACCTGGTACGGGATGCAGATCGACATAGCGTGGCGCGCGCCGCCCATGCGAACCTCGAAGAGGATCGTGACCGCGACGTCCGTGGGCGGCGCGACCTGCACGAACTGGGCGCTCGACTCGGTGCCCTCGACTGTCGGATTGATCATCACGACGCCTTCCCATGCGGTCTTGAGCGCGGCGAACATCCGCTCGATCGTCTGCCGGAGCAGGGGCCGCTCGATGTCGGTGAGGTTCGTGCGCTTGATCGGCTTTCCGGGGCCGCCCAGCATCCGGTCGATCATCGTGAAGACCAGGCCGAACTCCATCTCCAGCACCGCCTGCCCCGCGAGCGGTGGAAGCGACATGATGGTGAACACCGAGTGGTTGATGCCGCGGAGGTAGTCCTCGTAGGGCACCTGCTCCAAGGCGACGAGGTCGATCTGGACCGGGGTGCGCAGGTAGGCGGAGAGGCCGGAGGACACGAGACGCGCAAAGGTCTCGTTGACCTGCTGCAGGGTCCGGAGCTGGTCCTTGCTCAGCTTGTCCGGACGTCGGAAGTCGTACACCTCGTACGCGACCGTGCGCCCTCCCGACTTGACGGGCGGCAGGAAGGTCGACATCGCCGCCGCCGACGAACCGCGGGGGGCGGGCACCGTGTGCGCCGGCGTGGCGCCGGCGTCCGCCTCCGCGCCCCCCGAAAGGGAGCTCAGTAGGGCCTCGATCTCGTTCTGGGAAAGGATCTCCGACAAGGGTTCACCGGCGGACTCGGGTCCGCCAGGGTGGATTGTCGGAAGGAGCTCGTCGGCTCGTTAGGTCTTTACTGCATCGCCAGCGCGCCGAAGCGAACCTGGAGGATGGGGCCGGTCTTGGAGTCCCAATCCTCGCTCGCCTCCTCGGTCGGCTTCTCGGTCTGCTTGCCCTTGCGCTTGGGAACCTCGTCCTTCGCGTCCGACTTCTTCTCCTCAAGGGGGCCTTCGAGCGCGGTGTTCATCGCCTCAGCGAGCTTCCGCTTCAGCGCCGGACGCTTGGCGGCGTCGGTGATGTCGTTGGGCGAGGTCGCGTTGAGGACCCCGATCACCGCGTCGCGCACGTCGCCCATGTTGTTCTTGAGCTTCTCCTCGGTGTACTCCTTCGTGGTCTTGACGGAGATCTTCGCTCGCACGTAGTTCGCCGGGTTGCTCGTGTTCGTCAGGAACTCCTCCAGCTCGCACTCCTTCTCGGCGAGGACGAGGGCGGGCTTCGGCCCTTCCTTCTTGCCCTTGCCCTTCATCATGAAGAACCCTCCGCCGCCGAGGACGAGGGCGAGGGCGAGGATGATCGGCAGCTTGCCTTTCTTCTTCGGGGCTTCGGTCGCGGCGGCTTCTGACATGGCGTACGGGGTCTATTCCACGTCTGGGTCCCACACGTCCCATACTCTTCTGCATGAACGAAGTCGAGGCCGCGAAGGCGGTCGCCCTGGCGGAGGCCGACGCCGCGACCACGACGGCAGAGCTGAAGGAGGCGCAGGGCCGGGCGCTGGGCAAGAACGGCACGATCCCCGCGCTCATGCGGAACCTGGCGACGATCCGCGAGCCATACGAGAAGCGGGCCTACGGACAGGCCGTCAATGGTGCGAAGGCGGAGGTCGAGGCCGCCTTCGAGTCCAAAAGCCAACAACTGAAGAGCGGAGAGTTCGCGGCGCGCTTCGAGGCGGAGCGGATCGACCCGACGATGCCCGGCAAGCCCGCGCGCATGGGCCTGGAGCACGTGCTCCAGCAGACGGCGAACAAGATCAAGCGGGTGCTCGGCGGGCTGGGCTTCGAGTACCAGGAAGGCCCGGAGGCCGAAGCGTTCCGCTACAACTTCTCCGCCCTGAACTACCCGCCGGACCACCCGGCGATGGACGACCAGGACACGTTCTACATCGACGACGAGACGGTGCTCCGGACCCAGGGCACGGCCCTGCAGGGCCGGATCTTCGAGTCGCGGAAGCCGCCGCTGCGCGTCTTCACGATCGCGCGGACCTACCGGAACGAGGCGGTCGACCGGACGCACAACCACACGTTCCACCAGGTCGACGCCTTCATGATCGACGAGGGCGTGTCCATGGCGAACCTCAAGGGCACGCTCGGCCTCTTCGCGCGGGCGATGTTCGGGCCGGAGGTGACGGAGCGATTCCGCCCAGACTTCTTCCCGTTCGTCGAGCCGGGCGTGGACTACGCGATCTCCTCCCCCAAGCTGTTCGGCGGCAAGTGGGTCGAGCTGGGCGGCGCGGGCCTGATCCACCCGAACATCCTCGAGGCGCACGGCATCGACCCCGAGCGCTACAGCGGCTTCGCGTTCGGCCTCGGGGTCGAGCGCATCCCGATGATGGCGTACGGCGTGGACGACCTCCGGCTCTTCCTGGAGAACGACCTGCGCTTCCTGGAGCAGTTCCGGGCCGAGATGGTCTGACGCCTGAAAGGCCCCGAATCCGGGAACGCGGAGCGTGTACTCGGCGGTGATCGTACCGCCGAGCTCCGACTTTGCGTCTTCGTGCCTTTGCGAGAACCAGGAACGGACGGACAGGGCTATGCTTCTGCGATGACCTACCTGGCGCTGGGCGACTCGATCAGCATCGACGACTGTACGGAAGTCGAGGGTGGCGGCGCGGCGAGTCAGCTCGCCCACCTTCTCCAGGCCGAAGCCTTCGTCGACCTGACCCGCGACGGCAGAACGACGCAGGGACTGCTGACCGATCTGGATCGAGATGATCTGCCGCGACCCGACTGTATGACGGTGACGATCGGGGGCAACGATCTGCTCGCGGGCTACTTCCGGCGCACGGCGGGTGATCGAAACTCGGTCGACGGAACGACCCTCGTTCGCCTCTTCGAAAACCTGGAGGCGATCGGAGACCAGCTCGCCCGGATGCGGTGCCCCGTCGTGCTGAACACGATCTACGACCCGACCGACGGGGACGACGCCCATGCCGCCGAGATCGACCTTCCCCCGTCGGCCCGCCTCGGCCTGACCGCGACGAACGCGGCGATCAGGCGGATCGCCGCCGAGCGCGGATTCCTGCTCTGCGACCTGGAAGCACTCTTCTTCGGTCACGGCTGCTGGTCGGACGATCCCTGGATCGTGATGCACATCGAACCGAACCTCGCGGGCGCGACGGCGATCGCGCGGGCTTGGCACGACCTGCTAAAGTAAGCGCTCGACCGTGACCGTGCCCCCATTCGTGACCTCGACGGTCAGACGAAAGCCCGTGAGCAGGGCCATGCCGACAAGAGGCGGACCATCCAACTGGTAGATATCCACCTGCGAACCGCTCGCCATCGAGTTCGACCATGCCGTAGAAAGATTCGAACTCCGTCTTCTGGTCGCCCGTGAGCAAGACCTCCTTGGTCGACTGCCAAGCTAAGCCGAGCCGCTGGACGATTTCCTTCGGAAGTGTGATGTAGTCGGTGAATCCGGTGTCGATGGTGACGGTGATTGGCAGAACGAGGCTGTTCGTTCCAAGAACGTGGATCTCCAATTCGGCTTCTAACGCGTCGTTGACCCTGTCTTGGATCAAGCCCGTCTTCCCGGAGCCCGCAGGCGGAGCGTGACTCCGCCTGCGGGAACGGCCACCGTGCAGTCAGCGGGAGCACCGAGGGACTGCGCGGCGGCGAAGATCGTGCGTCCCGTCGCGTAAGCTCCCGTCGTCACGTCGACGACGACGTGACGAGCCTCTTCGCTGGGCGCGACCTGGGCGGCGATGGCTTTGGCCTTGTTCCAGTCCGCATCGGTGAACCTTGAGTTTCGAGACGGCCGAGTCGATGCGACGAGTTCACGCAAGAGCGCGTTCTGCTCCCGAAGAAGCGCGACGATCTCGCTCTCGGAGGCGGTTGGCGTCGGCATGGTCGCAGATGCGTTGGCTTCGGTGGGTGGCGGGGCGTCTTCGACGCTCATGGCAGTTATTCTACGACGGATCTCCACTATGCGTCGAGACATGGGCGTGCGCCAGCACCGTCAATCAGAACGCCACTCTGACAACAAGCGGTCAAGCCAACGATCGTAGACGAGCCAGCGCAGGAGGAGGCCGAAAGCGATGAGCGCGGTCGAGAGGAGACCCAGGACGAGCCACCGAACGTCGTGCTTCACAGCGGCCATGATTCCGCCCGCCAGCAGTGCGCCGACGCAAGCGGGAAGAAAGTCGGTCTTGGCCTTACCGATGTTCAGACCGCGTAGCCACGCCGCATTTTCGTTCGCGTAGCGCTCGAGCTCAGGGCGTTCGATCTTCGCGCGCCGCCAAGCCAACCATGAGATGAACAGCAAGCCCGCAATGCGTTGGACGACGATGGGCAGAGACCAGGCGGTTCGATGCCTCGCCACGGCTAAGGCGACGGTGCCGAACAGAGGCAAGAAGGTCAACGTACGGCCCGCGATAAATCGGTTGTCAAAGGATTGAGGGAGCCGATAGCCTCCGAAGTCGGGCTGCACGAGAAGATTATAGAAAGCTTCTCCACCCCCAAACCCCCTCCTCATGTTCTCGCGGTGAGATTCGGCACTCTTCGGAGCCCTCATGCCGCGGAAAACGAGGAGGGGACTCGGAGGTCTGCCAAACTCTATCGTGGCCGAGCGAACGTTTCGACTTTCCGACACGCTGACGAAGGGGACCAAGACCCTGGAAACCCAGGAGCCCCGGCACCTGCGCTTCTACTCGTGCGGCCCGACGGTCTACTCGTACGCCCACATCGGCAACTTCAGATCGTTCCTCACCGCCGACCTCGTGGTCCGCACCGCCCGCGCCCTCGGATGGCGCGTCACCTGGGTGAGCAACATCACCGATGTCGGCCATCTCACCCAGGACGACATGGCCGATGCGGAGGGCGAGGACAAGATGGAGAAGGCGCTCCGCAGCAAGGAGGGCGAGGCGTTCCACAACGTGTACGAGCTCGCGGAGTTCTACACCGAGGCGTACAAGGTCGACTGGCGACGCCTCAACCTCGTCGAGCCGGACGTCCGGCCCAAGGCCACCCAGCACGTCCGGGAGCAGATCCTCGCCTCGGAGGAGCTGATCGCCAAGGGCCACGCCTACGAGACCCCCACCGGCGTGTACTTCAACGTCGCGTCGTTCCCCGACTACGGCAAGCTCAGCGGCAACACCCGAGACTCCCTGCGCGACGCCTCGCGCGAGGTCGTGATGGACGAGAACAAGCGCGACCAGGCCGATTTCGCGATCTGGAAGACCGACGACCGGCACCTCATGCAGTGGTACTCGCCCTACGGCTGGGGCTTCCCCGGCTGGCACATCGAGTGCTCCGTCATGGCCCGCGCCTACCTCGGCGACACCCTCGACCTCCACTCCGGCGGGGAGGACAACATCTTCCCCCACCACGAGTGCGAGATCGCGCAGAGCGAGTCGCTCACCGGCAAGCCGTTCTCGAACCACTGGGTCCACACGCGGTTCCTCCAAGTGAACGGGGCGAAGATGTCCAAGAGCGCAGGCAACTTCTACACCGTGCGCGGCCTCGTGGACGAGAAGGGGATCGACCCCCTCGCGATCCGCTGGGCGCTGGTCTCCGGCCACTTCGGCTCCCCCCTGAACTTCACCGACCAAGGCCTCTCCGACGCGGCGAGGAACATCGACCGGATGCGCCGGGCCGACGAGGCCGCCCGTGCGGCGACAGAGGCCGACAAACCCGGCGAGGACACGCTCGGCCCGCTACTGGAAGGGCTCTATGAAGCGCAGCTGGACGCAATGGCGAACGATCTCAACGCGTCGATCGCCCTCGCGAAGGCCCTGGAAGGGGCGCGGGCGATCGCCCGCGAGGGCGATGCCCTGAGCGGCGCCTCGGCCCGTTCCGCGGTGGCGTTCCTCGATCGCACCAACGCCTTGCTCGGGATCGTGCGCTCGTCCTACGACTTGCCGGTCGCCGTCAAGGAGGAGCCAAAGGTCGACGTGGCGCGCATCGAGGCAAGGATCGAAGAGCGGGCGGCGGCGAAGCGCGCGAAGGACTTCGCACGCGCCGACGCGATCCGCTCGGAGCTGGACGCCGAGGGGATCGTCCTGACCGACACGCCGCAGGGGACGGTGTGGATGGTCAAGGGAGGCTAACGATGGCAGACTTGGCTAACGGTGACGAACGATTGTCTGGCGCAATGGTCCGCCATCGTCAGCTATCGTCCGCGTCGGTCAGCTCCCAGTGTCCCTTGTCCCGGTCGTCCCAGTTCCGAACCTCGCCGTACGCCCGCGCGACCTCCAGCTTCGTGTAGTCCAGGTCCGCGACGATGACGCCCTCCTCTCCCAAGGGCGTCTCCCGCAAAATCGCCTCGACGGGGAAGGGGTCCACGCTCGGCGCGGCGATCATGCTGCTCCCGAACGTCCAGGGCACCGGCTCGCGGTCGAGGTCGCCCACGAGCGACGATTGGACCACGAAAACCCCGAGCTCGACCGCGCGGGCGAGCACCGACCATCTGACCCTTTGGAAGCCCCGCTGCGTCTCGGTCCAACTCGGAACGCAAAGCGTCCTCATCCCTGCCTCCGCCAACGCCCGCGCCGCCCCCGGAAACTCGGAGTCGTAGCAGACGTTCACCCCTAAACCTTCAGGCAACGCCACCAGACCCCGACCCGGCAGGAGGTTCCACGCCTCGCGCTCGTAGACGGTGAGGTTGTTCTTCGGCTGGAGGACGACGCCCTTGCCGGGAATCCCCACCGCGCAGACGTTCTGGATCCGCTCGTCCTCCGCCCGCCGGAAGTGGGAGCCGCCGACGATGATCATCCCCGACGACTCGGCGATCCGCGCGATCCACGCCTCCATCGCCTCGGCGTACTGGACGAGGTACTCCGCCGAGTCGTGCGGCTTGACCTCCTTCGCGAGCGGCAGAAGCTCCAGCAGGTGGAGCTCGGGGAACACCACGACCTGCGCGCCCTCGTCGTGGGCCTCGGAGACGAGGTCGTGCCAATGGGCGAAGTAGCCGCCGTCGCCCCGGTTGCGCCGCATCTTCCAGGCGACGCTCGCGATCCGCAGGCTCAAATCACCCGCTCCAGCAACGCCCCCGCGTCGTCCGACTCGTGGTCCTTCATATAGGCGCGTACTACGGCGACGAACGTCAATCCGTAGCGCAGCAGGGGCGTCATCGTGCGGTCGGTCCGTTCGCCCCGCACGACCTCCTCGGCGTACTGCTCGACGGTCGCCACGCCGGAGGCGCGGAAGTCCGGCATCCGGCAGCCCGTGCCGTAGCGCGCGAGACCCCTCGCGCGACAGAACTCGAACCGAGTCTCGTAGAACGCGCGACCCACCCCCTTGCGCCGCGCGTCGGGATGCACGGCGATGTCCATGCCGTACAGGGTGTTGCCCTCGCTGGAGAAGCCGCGCAGCGCGTAGTCGCCCACGGTCGCGCTCCACGAGCCGTGGGCATGCCACCGCTCCTCGGTGACGATCGTGTTCGCGCAGGAGCCGACGACCCGCCCCCCGATTTCCGCCACGAACTGCCCGTCGGGAAAGTGCTCCAGGTGCGACTGGATACTCCAGGCGTCCCAATGGTAGTCCGCGGAAAAGGGTGGCGGAAAGGCGAGGGGCTGCAACGCGAGCACCGCCTCGACATCGGCGAGCGTCATGGGTCGGATAGTGAAAGACATCTCAGAGGGTGTGTCGTAACTCGTCTCGGTACGGTCTCGTCGGGGGTGCGACGCCCGCGTCACCCCTTCCTTTCGCTCCGGCGAGAGGAAGGGGGCAGGGGGATAGAGAGTCCGGAAAGGGCCTATCGCCATTCACGGCACACGCTTCTGGATTCCGGATCGAGGATCGCGGGTCGGGTATCCCAACTCCCGAGAGCGTCCGGAAGAACTCGTACCGATCGCGCTCGACTTGCCCACTTCCAATCCAAGATCCGCAATTTACCTCTATCCTCCCAGCGCCTCGATGATCCGCTCCAAGTCCTCGTCGCCGTAGAACGCGATCTCGACCCGGCCGCTCGCGATCTTCACCGGCGCGCCGAGCCGCTCCGAAAGGCGGCGCTCGACGGCGGTGAGGTTCGGGTCGCCCGAACCCTTCCGAGGACGCCTCTTCGGCTGGATCGGCTGCGCCGCCCGCTCGACCTCCCGCACCGAAAGCCCCTTCTCGACGATCGCGCCGTACATCGCCATCTGCTGGTCCGGCTGGGGAAAGGCGAGCAGCGCGCGCGCGTGGCCCTCGGAGATGCGGCCCTCGTGGACCCCCTCCTGAACCTTCGGCGGAAGCTTCAGCAGCCGGAGCGCGTTGGCGATCGTCGGGCGAGCCTTGCCGACCTTGTCCGCGACCGCGTCCTGCGTCAGCCCGAACTCGTCCATCAGCCGGCGGTAGGCGCGCGCCGCCTCCATCGCGTTGATGTCCTCGCGCTGGACGTTCTCGATCATCGCGAGCTCCAGCGAACCCTGGTCCCCCGCCGCGCGGATGACCACCGGCACGTTCTTCAGCCCCGCGATCCGCGCCGCCCGCAGGCGCCGCTCGCCCGCGATCAGCTCGTAGCGCCCCTCGCTCAGCGGCCTCACGGTGAGCGGGTTCATCACCCCGTACTCCTTCACGCTCGTCGCAAGCTCGCGAAGGGCGGCGTCCTCGAAGTTCGTCCGTGGCTGGCGCGGGTTCGGGACGATGGCGTCGACCGCGACTTCCGAGGGCGCCCCGCCCTCGAACTGCTCGCCCAAAAGCTGGGTCAGGCCCTTTCCGAGCGAACGCCTCACCGCAGCACCTCGTCCACGAAGGCGAAGTACGCCTCCGCCCCCTTGCTCGTGGGGTACCGGAGCACCGCCGCCTCGCCGAATGAGGGCGACTCGCTCAGGCGCACGTTGCGCGGGATCGTCGCCGTCGCGACCTTCTCCCCGAAGTAGTCCTTCACCTCCTGCGCGACCTGCCCGGTGAGCTTGTTTCGGTTGTCCACCATCGTGAGCAGCACCTTGGCGACGTGAAGTCGCGGGTTGATGCGGCGGCGCACCACGTCGACCGTCTTCAGGAGCTGGCTCAGCCCTTCCAGGGCGAAGAACTCGCACTGCATGGGCACGAGCACACCGTCGCTGGCGGAGAGGATGTTGATCGTCAACAGCCCGAGCGAGGGCGGCGCGTCGAACACGATCCAGTCGTAGTCGTCCTTCACCGGCTCCAGCGCGTCGCGCAGGATAAGCTCCTTGCCGACCGCGCTGAGAAGGATCGGCTCGGCCCCCGCAAGGTCGAGCGTCGCGGGGACGAGGTCGAGGCCGGGCGAGATGTGGACGATGGCCTTGCGGATCGCGGTCGGCGCGTCGGGGCTGTCGACCGCGTCCACGAACACCTCGTAGAGCGTCGTCTCGGCCTGGCTCTTGTCCACGCCCAGGCCGGTGGTGGCGTTGCCCTGGGGGTCGCAGTCGACGAGGAGCACCCTCTGCCCGCGCAGGGCCAGGCCTGCGGAGAGGTTCACGGCGGTCGTGGTCTTCCCGACCCCGCCCTTTTGGTTCACGACACCCCAGATCGGCACAAGCGATTATAGAGTGCGGTGGCCTGCCACCGCTTTCCTTAGCGAGCCTGCGAGCGCCATCCTTCGAAGCTACTATCCCTGCAGCAGCTTCAAAATCTGGTTCGGCATCTGGTTCGCCTGCGCGAGCATCGCGGTGCCGCTCTGCTGCAGGATCTGGTACTTCGTATACTGCGTCATCTCGGCGGCGAGGTCGGCGTCGCGGATGGTGCTCTCGGCGGCGGTGACGTTCTCGTTCGCCACCGTGAGCGTGCTGGCGTTCGTCTGCAGAACGTTCTTCTGGAACGAGCCGAGATTGCCTCGGGTCGACGAGAGCTGGGCAATGGCGTCGTCCAGGATCTCGATCGCGCGGTTCGCGCCCACGGTGGTCGTCACGTCGAGGTCCGCGAGGCTGTAGCCCGCCACCGCGTTCGTGCCCAGGTTCCTCGCCTGGATGTTCGGCATCGCGAAGGTGACCGACTGGCCCGCGTTCGCGCCAATCTGGAACTGCACGTCGCCGGTGTTCACCGCACCCACGGTGGCGGCGGAGGAGAAGAGCGCGTTGCCGTTGTTGCCCGCCGGATTGAGGACGATCTTGTTGCCGTCGGCGTCGGTGAGCTGCAGGCCGCTGGTCTTGTCGCCCTTGCCGCCGGTGAAGGTCGCCGTGGTGACCATCGGCGTGCCCGCCCGGTCGAGGACGGTCGCGCTGACGGTGGCGACCGCGTCCACGCCCGCCACCGTGTTCGGAGGGTTGGGGACGGTGCTGAGGACGCCGCTCGTGTCGAAGAGGTCGACCTTGTAGTCCGCGCCGTACTGGGTCGAGGTGAGCTTGAGCTGGGTGCTGCCCGCGACGCTGACGAGCGAGGCGTTCACGCCGGTGTTGCCCGTCTGCGCGTTGATCCTCGTGGCCAGGTCGGAGAGGGTGTCGCTCGTGCCGTTCGCGGTGAAGGTCGTGCCGTTGATGACGAACGAGCCCGCGGTGGGGATGGTGCCCGCGCTCGCGAACGTCTTATTCGTGGTGAGGCTCGCCTGGAGGGCGCGGGTCGTGAGCTGGATGGTGAGCGGGCCGCTGGCGATGGTGAGGCTGTTGAAGGTCGATCCAAGGTAGGCGGAGGCGACGTCGTCGGTGTCGGTGATGCTGCTGGAGACGCCCGCCGTGCCGTCGAGCAGCTTCTTGCTGCCCCATTGGGTCGTCGTGGCGATCCGGTTGATCGAGGAGATGGAGGACGTGATCTCGTCCTGGTTCGCGGCGAGTTGGGCCGAGTCGACGACCGCGGCGTTGGCCGATTGGACCGCAAGGGCGCGCATGTCGCTGAGCATGGTTTGCACCTCGTTCATCGCGCCCTCCGCGGTCTTCGTCATGTTGATGGCGTTCTGCGTGTTGCTGCTCGCCTGGCTCATGCCCTTGATCTGGGCCCTCATGTTCTCCGAGATGACCATGCCCGCCGGATCGTCCGACGCCGAGACGATGCGCAGGCCCGTGCTCAGCCGCGTGATGCTCCCCGCCATGCCTGTGTTGGTCATGTCCAGGTTCCTCAGCGCGTTGATCGCGGTAACGTTGGTGTTGATCTTAAGGCTCATCGCTCCAATCCCTGGGCCCGCCGGAAAAACCGGCGAATTTCCTCTAAGGAATCTTTCGGAAGGATGTGGAAAGACTTTAGGGCAAAAAGGCGACCGGAAACAGCTAAGAGGTGTCCCATCCCCTTATCGGTCCCATTTGTGCACTTGCGAGACGCATCCGGCCCCTTTTGGCGTCGAATGCCCTCGTGCCGACGCGGAGCCTTCCGCCGGAAAGACGAGAGGGAGCAGGAAAGACCAAGCGCCGATCCTCCCTGTCCCCTCACGCCTCCAGCGTCGCCACCACGAACGTGTGGTCGCTGGGCTTCTCGCCGAGTCGCGCGTCGCGGTCGATCGTGCAGGCGGAGCACTTGCCGACGAGCGGCGCGGTCGCGTAGATGTGGTCGATCCGCCAGCCAAGATTCCGCTTCGCGGCGTTCGGGATCGTGAAGTCGAAGAAGCTGTAAAGGCCGGGACCCGGATGGTGCAGGCGGAAGAGGTCGGTGAGGCCGAACTCCAAGATCGCCTCCAAGCGGGCGAACTCCTCCGGATTGTGGCCGACGTTGCCCAGGAACCGGGGCGAATCGTACACGTCCTGCGGCCTGGGGGCGACGTTTACGTCCCCAAGCCAGATCAGCGGCGCGTCCGGACGGTAGCTCTCATCGAGATAGCGCCGAAACCGCTCCATCCATCGCAGCTTGTACGCGAACTTGTCGGAGCCGACCGACGAGCCATTGGGAACGTAGGTGTTGACGACGGTGATCCCGTCGATCTCGCACGCGATCAGGCGCGCGTCCTCCGGCATCCCGGGGTCCTCGAATCCCTTCCGCACGTTCTGCGGCACGGAACGGGCGAACGTCGCGACCCCGTTCCACGCCTTCTGACCGTTGATCGCAGCGTGATAGCCCAGCTCCGCAAAGGGCTCGAAGGGGAACTTCCCGTCCTCCACCTTGGTCTCCTGCACCGCCAGCACGTCCGGCTCGTTCGTCGCCATCCAGTCCAGCAGGCCGTCGAGCCGCGCCCGAATCCCGGCGGCGTTGTAGGTGGCGATGGTCATGGCCTGAGCCTACCGTGGTGCCGCCTTCCAGGCGGCATCCTGTCGGTGCCAAAATCCTGAGGTGCGCCACGACCTCCTCATCCGCAACGCGAGACTCGCAACCGGCGACGGCGTGTTCGAAGGCGACCTCGGGATCATGGACGGCAAGATCAGCGCCGTCGGCAAGGTCGAACGCGAGGCCGAGCGGACCGTCGACGCCCATGGGCTGACGATCCTTCCCGGGGCGATCGACACCCAGGTCCACTTCCGCGAGCCGGGGCTGACCCACAAGGAAAACCTGGAGAGCGGCAGCCGCGCCGCCCTCTTCGGCGGCGTGACCTCGTTCTTGGAAATGCCGAACACCAGCCCGACGACGACCGACGAGGCGACCCTGCGGGACAAGCTCGACCGCGCCGCCAAACGGTGTTGGACCCACTACGGCTTCTTCGTGGGCGCGACGACGGAAAACGCCGATCACCTCGCAGACTACGAACGCCTGCCCGGCGTCCCCGGCATCAAGGTCTTCATGGGAAGCTCGACCGGCTCGCTGCTCGTCGGCGACGACGACGCGCTACGCCAAGTCTTGCGAAACGGACGCAAGCGCGTCCCGATCCATGCGGAGGACGAGCCGCGCAACCGGGAACGTAAGGCGCTCCTCAGCGACGCGCCCCACCCGCGGGAGCATCCCTTCCTCCGCGACGCGGAGAGCGCCCGCCTTGCGACCGAGCGCATCCTGCGCCTCAGCGCGGAGACCGGAAGGCCCGTCCACGTCCTCCACGTCTCCACCGCCGACGAGCCGCCCCTGATCGCCGAGGCGAAGCGGCATGGCCTCGGCACGACCGCCGAGGTGACGCCGCAGCACCTCTGGTTCTCGTCGGACGACTATGAACGGCTCGGAACCCTGCTCCAGATGAACCCGCCGATCCGGTCGAAAGAGCACCGCGATGGACTCTGGCGCGCCCTGGAGACGGGCGTGTTCGACGTGTTCGGCTCCGACCACGCGCCGCACACGCTGGAGGAGAAGGCCCAGCCCTATCCCGCCAGCCCGAGCGGAATGCCCGGCGTCCAGACGCTGATGATGGCGCTCCTGCGCTTCGTCCAGCAAGGCCGTCTGCCCTTGGAGACCGTCGTCCGAATGGCCTGCGAACACCCCGCCTCGCTCTACGGCATCGAGGGCAAGGGAAGGCTGGCGGTCGGGATGGACGCCGACCTCGCGCTGTGGGACCTCGACCGCACCGTCGTCTTCGAGCGCCGCATGGTCCAATCGAAGTGCGGCTGGAGCCCCTACGAGGGCGAGACCCTCGCCGCCGCACCGGAGATGGTGGTCGTCGGCGGGCAGATGGCGCTGGAAAGCGGGATGCGGGTCGGAGGGCCGAGGGGGGAGAGGCTGAGCTTCGTGGCGTAGGCGTCCCGCCTGCGTCATGCCCAACCGACGCCACGGGTACGCTCCCGGCAATGCCGAAGCTCATCCTCGTACGTCACGGTCAGTCGCTCTGGAACCTGGAGGACCGTTTCACCGGCTGGGTCGACGTGCCCCTGACCGACCTCGGCAAGGAGGAGGCCCGGAACGCCGGCAAGAAGCTCGCCGCGACGCAGATCGACGTCGCCTACACCAGCGACCTCGCCCGCGCCCAGAGCACCCTCGCCCTTATCCTGGAGACCATCGGCCTTGATCTCCCCGTCATTCGCGACGGCGCGCTGAACGAGCGACACTACGGCGACCTCCAAGGCCTGAACAAGGCCCGAACGGCGGAGAAGTACGGTGCGGATCAGGTCAAAATCTGGCGGCGAAGCTACGACGTCCCGCCTCCCGGCAAGGGCGGCGAGTCGCTGAAGATGACCGCCGCGCGCACCCTGCCGTTCTTCGAGCGCTGCATCATGGGCGACATCGCGCAGGGCAAGAACGTGCTCGTTGTGGCCCACGGCAACTCGAACCGCTCCATCGTGATGAGCCTCGACAAGCTTACGGAGGCGCAGGTGCTGGAACTCAACCTCGGCACCGCCGTTCCCGTCGTCTACGACCTGGGCGAGACGGGCGAGGTGCTGGGGAAGGAAATCTTGTAGTGCGTTGAGGGTTGTTGGTTATTGGATCGCCTCCAAAAACCAACTACCTCCGCTGGTACACCCGCACGTAGTCGATCTCGTACCGCACGGGATAGATCGCGTCGTCAACGCCCTGCTGCCCGCCCCATGCCCCGCCGATAGCAAGGTTTAGCAGAAGATACTGCGGCTTGTCGAACACCCACGCCACGTCGTGCGACGTGTCGGCCTTGGTGAAGACGTGGACCGTCTTGTCGTCCAGCTTCCACTCGATCGCGCCCGGACCCCACTCGATCGCATAGACGTGGTAGTCCGCGGCGAGCTTCGGCACCGTCGTCGACTCGCCCCATCCGCCGTGGCCGGTGCCGTCGCGCTTCGTCGCGTGGACGGTGAAGACCGCCTTGTCCGGCTCCATGCCGACGTTCTCCATAATGTCGATCTCGCCGTCCTGCGGCCATTGCCCGCCATCGCCGAGGGTCCAGATCGCGGGCCAAGTGCCCTTGCCGACCGGGATCTTCGCCCGCGCCTCGATCCTCCCGTAGGTCCAGCTCGCGAGACCCTTCGTCGTCAGGCTCGCCGAGGAGACGGGATGGCCCCCGAAGCCGTCCTTGCGCGCCTCGATGACGAGTCGCCCGTTCTCGATCCGCGCGTTCTCCCGCCGGTCGTCCGTGTAGAACTGGACCTCGTCGTTCCGGACGAACCCTTTCTCGTAGCCCCACTTGAGGGGGTCGGGTCGTCCGTCGCGGTTGAACTCGTCCCGCCACACCAGCCGCCAGGAGCCCTGCATCGCCAACGTCGCCAGCGCAAGAAGCATGAGACCAGGATACGCGGAAAGGCGCGTGCCATGGCGAACGATGGCCTACGATTGCCCCGCGCCACGATAGGCCGCCGTAAGCAATGTCAGCCACCATCCGCCATCGTAAGCCCCCCTTACGCCGCCGCCACGATCCGGGCGAACTCGTCCGCCTTGAGCGACGCGCCGCCCACGAGGCCACCATCGATGTCGGGCTGGGTGAAGAGTTCCTTGGCGTTGGAAGCGCTTACGCTGCCGCCGTACAGAACCCGGATGCCCTCGGCCTGCGGACCCAGGATCGCCCGCAGCTCGTCCCGGACCATGCCGCAGATGCGCGACGCCTCCGCCGAGTCGCAGGTCTTGCCCGTGCCGATCGCCCAAACCGGCTCGTAGGCCACGACGCCGCTCGAGAACTCGGAAACCTCCTCAAGCGCGCCGCGCAGCTGGGCCTGGATCACCGCGTCCGTGCGCTCGCCCTCTCGTTCCTCCAGGGTCTCGCCCACGCAGAGGATCGGCACGATCCCGTGGCGCAGGAGCGCCTTGATCTTCAGGTTGACCGTCTCGTCGGTCTCCGCGAAGAAGCCCACCGTCGACTCCGGCACG
>CAXTOO010000038.1:0-21648 GCA_964245875.1 uncultured Fimbriimonas sp.
CGGCCTTGGCCTGGGCGAACACGGGGAAGAGGATGGCGGCGAGGATCGCGATGATCGCGATGACCACCAGCAGCTCGATGAGGGTGAAGGCCCGGCGGGATTGGCGATTGACGATTTTCGATCTACGATTCATGGGTTCACTTCGGTGTGGGTCGAGGGAGGCGGGGACGAGGGCGGCGCCGTAGAGCGGCGCACATCGAGGGAAAGCGGGACGAGGATCTGGCGCTGGGCGACGGGCTCCGCGCGCACGAGAGCGGCGAGCAGGCGGGTCGCCTGGCAGGCCATCTCGAAGATGGGCTGGCGGACGCTCGTGAGGGCGGGGACGGAGCGCTCACCGGCGGCGAGCGAGTCGAAGCCCACGAGCGACACGTCCTCCGGGACCCGCAGGCCCATCTCGCGCAGCATCGGCAGGGTGGCGAGGGCGACCTCGTCGGACCAGCAGAAGAGCGCGGTGGGCCGGTCGGGCGCGAGCATCAGCCGGCGCAGGGGCTCGAAATCGGAAAGGGCGGACGGAATCGAGACCACGCGCTCCGGCCCGACGCCGACGCCCGCGCCCTCCAGCGCGTCGCGGTAGCCCACGTAGCGGTCGTTGGAGGAGTTCGAGCGCTGCGGCCCGCGCACCATGCCGATGCGGCGGTGGCCCAGCTCCAGGAGGTGGCGGGTCGCCATCCGGCCGCCGGAGTAGTTGTCCGCGTCGACGAACGGGGCGTCGCCCTCGCCGCGCGAGAAGAAGCGGACGCAGGGAAGGCTCCGGTGGGCGAGGTCGAGCACGAGGGGGTCGCCTTCGTCGCGCAGGACGAGCGCGCCATCGATGCGTCCGTCCGCGAGGGCGTCGGCTTCGGCACCCCTTTCGAGGTCGCGGGTGTGGAGCATGAGGTCGTAGCCCATCTCGACCGCGCCGGTGGAGACGCCGCGCATCACCTCGGCGGTGAAGCCGGACCAACCGGCGAAGAAGTTGCCGCGCTGGAACACGACGGCGAGGAGGTCGGTGCGGCCGTTGGAGAGCATCCGCGCGAGGGCGTTCGGGCGGTAGCTCAGGGCGTCGGCGGCCTCGCGGACCCGCTGCTGGGTCCCCTCGGAGATGCGCGCGACCTTGGAATGGCCGTTGAGCACGTAGCTCACCGTCACCTTCCCGACGCCCGCCTTCTTGGCCACGTCCTCGATCGTCGTCCGCTTCATTGCTGAACCCGTTCACCACTATACATCAGGTACGGCGCAAATGCCAAGCGGCTTTGTTTTTGAGTGCCTCTCGGAGTTCAACACGGAGGGCGCAGAGGACACGGAGGTCACGGAGAAGGGTTTCCCTTTTCGCCGATGTGGGAAGGAGGCCATCTATTTGACCACACGGCCTCGATTGGGCAGTTAGAGGTCTTTTCACAACATACGCCTTGCGGCGAGGTCACTCCTTTCATGTTCTCACGAAGGCACGAAGACACAAAGGGGAGGCACACGGAGAGATTGTGAAACGAACATCTGAGACGCTGAAGCGGTTCAGCGGGAAGAGCTGGCGATGCCCGAAGCTTTGTTTGGAGATCGTGAGCGATGTTGGCAACCGTGGGCGCGCCTTCTTCGTCCAAGGCGCAATCATGAGTGAAGACGCCGTAAACCCGACCAAAGCAAGCGAGCCTGCCGAGGAGAAGGAGCCTTCGCAGAAGGCGAAGGATGCCTTCGCCAACCCTAAGAAGCACGGTAGTCAGGTGCATGGCGCGTCGGAGGGCAGCGAGGCGGGGGGCGAGCCCGGAGAGGGTCGTACCGGCACGGGGCTGGGGTCGACGGACTCCTAATCTCGCTGGTGCGAGACCGTTGTGATTTCGCCCGACTCGATGGCAAAGGCGTCGGTGAACTCGCTCCCGCGGGCGAGCGCCTCTCGGAGACTCAGCCACCCACGGACGGCGAGTAAGGCGCATAACGACGCTCCGGCGAGGGCTAGGAGCGCGCCGAGAAAGAATTCCGATAGTGCGAATAGCACGGCCAACGCCACGAGTACGGTCGACCCGGCCGAGAGCTCGGCGACGCGCTCGCCTCGGAGCCGCAGACTGAGCTCCTGCGGTGGCAGGACCGGGTCACCCTCGGGGGAAGGCGCGTTGTGCCATTCATTCAAGGCATCGTTGAGGAGCGACCGCTTGTTCCACCCGCCTGGGCGGTTTGTCTGCATGAAATCATTCAGGATCGCGACCGTCATCATCCTACCGTCGGGGAACCACAGGCCTTGGCGCCACTGCCCCTTTCCTCCAAAGCGCACGTCGCAGGGTCGGAACGAGAAGGCGGTTCGAAGTCCTTCGTAGACAAGCCACCCATCTACGAAAGCGATCCAACCGCTTTCCCGCCCGGTACGCCGCCTTCCATGCCAGATCTCGATCATCACCGGGAACGCCTCTGCCCCTCCAAGGACCGGAAGCGCGGCGTGTTCCCTTGCGCCCGGCCTGGCGAGCAGCGCCAGCGCGAACCATGCGACGGGGATGAAAACGAAGAGCCACTCGAAGCTCCAAGCCAGACCGATCGCAAGGGCGATCGCCGCCGCCGCCAAGGTTAAATTCCGCAGCAGACGTCGCCGTGGCGCCGAGAGATGGCGATCGCCCCACACGATCCATCCCCAGGAGCCTTTCGGATCTTCGGGACGCCTCCTCCAATTGGCGATACGGGTCTCGGGCATCGTGGGCGGCAGGCGGCAAGTAAAGCCGGGAATGGGAGAGCGTTAATGGGAGCGAGCGGAAGGCGAGAGCACCCCCTCCCCCACGGTTCCCCCTTCCGCCCGCGGTGGAACTCCTCGTCGATCGCGAGACCCCTGTCGCGGCTTCAAGGGGAACCATCTCCGGAGTCAGAAGACGCCTTGGAGCTTGCCCGTCGAGTCGCCCAGGGTTTCGGCGGGGACGCCCATCGAGTCGAGCATTGAGAGGAAGAGGTTCGTGAGGGGCGTGTTGGAGGGGAAGGTCATGTGGCGTCCGCCCTTGATGCGCCCGCCGCCTCCGCCCGCCATGAGGAGGGGGAGGTCGTCGTGGTTGTGGCGGTTGCCGTCGGAGATGCCCGCGCCGTAGAGGAGCATCGTGTTGTCGAGCATCGTGCCGTTGCCCTCCCGGATGGAGTGCATCTTGTTCAGGACGTAGGCCAGCTGCTCGACGTGGAAGCGGTCGATCTTCGCCTTTTTCGCGAGCTTCGTGGGATCGCCGCCGTGGTGGCTCATGTCGTGGTGCCCCTCGGGGACGCCGGCCTGGGCGTAGGAGCGGTTCGAGCCATCGTTCGCGAACATGAAGGTGCAGACGCGGGTGAGGTCGGCCTGGAAGGCGAGGACCATCATGTCGCCCATGAGCCGGATATGGTCGTTGTACGCCTGCGGGATGCCGTGCGGCTCCTTGATGCCCGACGCGAGCCGGGCGGTCTGGGCGCTCTCGAACTTCTCCAGGCGGGTCTCGATCTCGCGCACGGCGGTGAAGTACTCGTCGAGCTTGCGCGCGTCGCGTCCGCCGAGGGAGGCCTTGAGGCGACCCGCGTCCTCGCTCACGAAGTCGAGGATCGACTGCTTCAGGAGGCGGCGTCGGCCCAGGCTCTCGCCCTGCTCCGCCGCGTCGCCGTTGCCGAAGAGCCGCTCGAACACGAGGCGCGGGTTGGTCTCCTTGGCGACGGGCTGGGTCGCGCTCTTCCAGGAAACGTTGGACGAGTAGGCGCAGGAGTAGCCGCTGTCGCAGTCGCCCGCGAGGCCGCTGCGCTCGCAGCCGATCTCGAGGCTGGCGAAGCGGGTCTTGTCGCCCATGCGCATGGCCGCGACCTGATCGACCGAGGGGCCATTGTGGATGTTCGCGCCGGAGGTCTTGGTCGGGTGGGTGCCGGTAAGCCAGCAGGCGGTCGAGCGGGCGTGGTCGCCGGGGCCGTCGCCGAGGGCGAACGCGTTGTGCTGGGCGAGGCCGCTGAGGACGTTCAGCGACTTGCGCACGCCCTCCAGCGGCTGGAGCGTGTTCGGCAGCGCCCCGACGAGCGCGCCGTCGGCGGCGGGGGTCCACTCCGCCATGTTGATGCCGTTCGGCACGAAGAGGAACGCCATCCGCACGGGCGCGGCGGTGGCAGTGGCGGCGAACGACATCCGCTCCAGCGCGGGCAGCGCCATCATCGCGCCCATGCCGCGCAGGAAGGTCTTTCGGTCGAGTTGCATCATTGGGACTTCTTCTTGAGGAACGGGTCGCTCGTGGCGACGGCGGCGACGAGGGCGTCGAGTCGGTAGCCGCCCGAGGTCGCGGCCCCGACGGCCGCGTCGAGCGCACACTTGTCCTTGTAGTCTACGGCCCTTCCGAGGGCGTAGGTCAGCAGTTTTTCGGAAAGTGCGCGCGCGAACTGGGGCTTTTGCGCGGAGAGGATCTTCGCGAGCTGGCCGGAGCCGTCGAACGACTGGCCACCGGGCAGGGTGCCGGTGGCGACGACGGGGAACTTGCCCTCCATCGTGCGCCAGCGGCCGATGGGGTCGAAGTGCTCCATGCCGAAGCCGATGGGGTCCATCTTCTGGTGGCAGACGGCGCAGGCGGGGTTCTTGCGGTGCATCTCCATGAGCTGCCGCAGGGTCATGCCCTCGATCTTGTGGGCCTCGTCGGGGATGTCGCTCACGCCGGGCGGCGGGGGTGGCGGGGGCGTGCCGAAGATGTTCTCCAGGACCCACTTGCCGCGCTTGGTGGGGCTGGTGCGGGTGGGGTTGCTGGTGACGGTGAGGACGCTCGCCTGGGTGAGGACGCCGCCCCGGTCGCCGGTGAGGGGGACCTTGCGGAACTCGTCGCCGGTGACGCCGGGGATGCCGTAGTGCTCGGCCATCCGGGCGTTGAGGTAGGTGTACTTGCCGTCGATGAAGTCGGAGATGGGCCGTCCGTTGCGCAGGACGCCGAGGAAGAAGTCCTTGGTCTCGGTCGCCATGTCGCGCCGGAGCTCGGGCGTCACGGTGTACTGCTTGGGGTCGAACTCGACGATCGAGAGCTTGCGGAGGTTGAGCCACTGGGCGGCGAAGTTGTCCGCGAACGCCTGCGCTTTGGGGTCCTGGATCATGCGCACCACCTGCTGGCGTATGATCGCCGGACGGACGAGCCGCCCCTTCGCCGCGAGGTCCAGGAGGGTGTCGTCGGGCATCGTGGACCAGAGGAAGTAGCTCAGGCGTGAGGCGATCTCGTAGCCGTCGAGCGATCGCGTCGCGCCCTTGGTGGTCGCCGGGTCCTGCTCCAGCCGGAAGAGGAACCGGGGCGAGGCGAGGCACGCCTCGACGCCGAGGCGCATCCCCTCGTCGAACGAGCCGCCCTTCGCCCCCACGCGGTAGACCTCCATCAGGCGGTCCATGTCCGCCTCGGAGGCGGGGCGGCGGAAGGCCTTCGAGGCGAATGCGTAGAGGAACTTGCGCGCGGTCGGCTCCTCTTGGCCCTTCTCCGGCTCGTAGGGCACGATCCGCTTGTGCGCCGCGGGGTACTCGATCACGCCGGTCGGCCCCGTGACCTCGGCGAACTCCACGAAGAGGTTCCGGTCGGCCTTCGTCGCCTTCTCGTAGTAGTCGTTCGTGAACTCGACGCCGATCTTGTGGGTTCCGTCGGAAAGCTTGATGGGCAGTTCGAACAGCCGCCCCTTCGTGTTCGGGACCTCGAACGTGTTCAGCGCCGTGCCGTCCACGCTAACCCGCATCTTGGCCGGCTCCGGGCCCGCCTGCTGGCCGTAGGCCTGGAGCCGCAGCTTGTAGTCGCCGGAGGTCGCCACCTTGACCTCCTCCGTCGCGAGGCCGCCGCTCATCAGGGCCAGGGTGCCGCCCTCGCTGCCGCCCGCGCCGCTGAAGCCCGAGCCCTCGTAGTGGCGCGTGAAGACGCGGGGCACCGCGACCGCCGCCCTTGCGAGCTTTTCCGCGCTGTCGAGAATCTTCTCCATCAGCAGGGGCGAGGTCGAGAGCACGTCGCCCATGTTGTCGAAGCCGTTGCCGACGTCGTCGCCGGGGAAGTCGTCCGCGGGCCGGGCCTTCGTGCCCAGCAGGTCGCCGACGGTGTTGTCGTACTCCTCGCGGTTCAGACGCCGCAGGGTCACGCGGCCGGGGTCGGCGAGGCGGCACTGCGCGGCGAGCGCGTCCTCCGTCCACCGCTGGAGCGCCTTGCGCTGCGCCATCGGCAACGGGCGTCCAGGCGGCATCTCGCCCGACATCACGCGGCCCATGGCCTTCTCAATGGTGCCGAGGTCGCCCCGCGCCGCCGCCTCGGTGGTGAACTTGGTGAGGTTCAGCCCCGCCGAGGGCGAGTCCTTGCCGTGGCAGGAGACGCACTGCGCGGCGAACATCGCCTTCACGTCGCGGTTGAACGAGGCCGCGGCCACCGGCCGCACGGCCTTCTGGGGCGCGGCCTGCACCGAGCGCAGCGTCGCCAGCGCCATCGTCCCGGCGGCGAGCGCCAGCGCTGTCGTCCTTACCGTCGTCATGCCGTGGGTCCTCATCGACTAGAGGCTATTGTACGGCTCAAGGCCGCCGAACTTTCCCTTTCAGCCCAATTTTGTCCAATAGGACGTATAAGTCTTATAGGTCCTATAAGAGAAACTTGGAAATCCTGCAAATTCCCCCAGAACCGGTCGCGTCCCGCTTGGTCACCCTCAAGGACGTCAAGGCCAGCCCCAAGGTCCGCAAGCTCATCGATGGCGCGAACGAGGTCATGAAGGCGCTCGGCTACACCGAGCACGGCCACCGTCACGTCGGCATCGTCGCCTCCATCACCCGCTACATCCTCGAGCGCATGGAGACCACCTCCCGCGAGGTCGAGCTCGCCGGCATCGCCGCCCACCTCCACGACATCGGCAACGTGATCACCCGCCTGAACCACCCCATGCACGGCGGCGCCATCGCCTTCACCCTCCTGAACGAGATGGGCATGGACTGCGCCGAGATCGCGCCGATCCTGGGCGCCATCGGCAACCACGAGGAGCTCACCGGCGGCCCCGTCTCCGCCATGTCCGCCGCGCTCATCATCGCGGACAAGAGCGACGTCCACTTCTCCCGCGTCCAGAACCCCATCCCCGAGAGCTACGACATCCACGACCGCGTGAACTCCGCCGTCCGCCGCTCTCGCGTCGAGATGGACCCCGAGTCTCGCCGCATCGAGCTCGACCTGGAGATCGACACCGCGCAGGCCACCGTCATGCAGTACTTCGAGATATTCCTCTCCCGCATGGTCATGTGCCGTGCCTCCGCCGCCGTCCTCGGCTACAAGTTCGCCCTCAGCGTCAACGGCACCTACCTCGAATAACCCCCTCTCCCTTCGGGGGGGAGGGGGTTATTCGAGGGCGAAGGCCGTGCGCGCCCTGCGCCTCGAGCCGCGCGACGGTCCGCACGCAAAGGCTGCTCTTGCCCATCTGCCGGGCATTGGGCACGTAGGCGTGGCGGCCGCTCTCCGGGGCGTCGAGAAGCGCCCGGTCGGCGGCGCGCTCCACTTAGGAGGAGGCGGAGAGGGGCATCGTGCCCCCGGAGACGAAGAATGGCCCGTTGGGCATGGCGGATCGCCTTCGTAGGATACGGGAAGAATTCAGGCCTGTAGGACCTTCTCCGTGCGACTTTCTCGATTGCTGGGAAGCTGAACCCCAAATGCGCCGCGGTGCCTCCCCGAGATTGGTTGACTTTTCGGCCTCCCGAAGGCGTAGCGAACGGGGTCGTCGGGAACGGCAGGTCGCTGGGACATGGGGAAAACGCGTCAACCACCCCGACCCGAAAAGGGGTCCAAAGCCCCAACCGAAAAGGGACCAAAACGAAATGGAAAAAATGCGCGGTCCCGAAGACCGATCGCGCATGACCCTAATGGATTCCAAGGCGTGACGTAAGGGCGAAAACGCGCGTCTATAGTGGCATCAGGCCTTGCCGACGCCGAAGGGCGCGGAGGACTCCAAAGATGAAGCGACCGATCACCAGCCTCGCCCTCACGGCCCTCGCCGTCGGCGCGTTCGCCCAGGCGAATTTCACCATCGTCCGCCCGGTCGAGAACTCCCGGGTGCGCGAGAAGGTGAAGATCCTCTTCCCCAAGGGCAGCATCCCCGCGGGCGCCTACGTCGGCATCTTCCTCAACGGCCAGCTCATCGACGCCGTCGTGCCGCCCGTCAAAGGCAAGTACCAGGAGTACATCCTCGACACCAAGGGCCGTGGCCTCGCCGACACCCCGGCGGGCAAGCCCGACCGCCTCGAGGCCAAGCTCTACGTCAACTACAACGACCAGCCGCGCATCGTGCGCACCTCCTCCGTCGACCTGAACATCGCGAACGTCGCCAGCATCCGGGTCCCCAACGCGGGCTTCAAGCTCCGCTACCGCTTCCAGCCCGGCACCGAGCTCGTCTACCGCCTGACCCAGAGGGTCGCCCAGGACACCATCAGCGAGTCCCAGAACAAGCTGGGTGGCCGACCCGCCGAACTGCCCCTGGACACGGAGACGATCAGGATGAAGTACTCCGTGGACAACGCGTATCCCGACGGCAGCGGCCTCGTGCGGATGCAGCCCGTGCTCCCGAAGGACAAGAACTACGTCGTCATCACGAACGGCAACGACGCGACGCCGACGAAGTTCTACGACTCGGACGTCCTCGCCATCTACATGAGACTGAGCTCCACCGGCAAGGAGATCTTCGGCTCGATCCCCGCCGCGTGGCCCATCGAAGGCGTCGTGCGAAACGGAGGCACCCTCAAGTACCTCATCGCGGACTATCCGCTGCCGAGCCTCCCGGAGAAGTCCGTCCGCCCCGGCGACTCCTGGCAGACGCGCTTCCAGGACAAGAAGGTCGACCTCCAGAAGCTGTTCCGGCAGACGAGCGTCGTCCGAGGCGTCGGACCCGCGCGCGGCGAGTTCCTAGGCGTCGAGTGGGAGATGGGCCATCCCTGCGCGAAGATCCACAACTCCATCTCCGAGGCGCAGATGACTGACGAGGACAAGAAGCTCGCGAAGAAGGGCGCCCAGATCGCGGGCGACAAGGTCAAGATCGACGAGACGGTGTGGTTCGCGATGGACACGCGCCAGGTCATCAAGGTGGTTCGCGACACCACTCTCGAGACCAAGCAGGAGGGCGCGGGCGGCGGCGCCTATGGAGGCGGCGGCGGCTATCCCGGAGGGTCTCCGGGCGGCTACCCCGGCAGTGGAGGGCGCGGCGGAACGATGCCCGGGGGTGGTGGAGGCCGTGGGGACGTCACCGGCCCGGCGCTCCCGCCGGACGGACTCATGCTGCAGCGGCCCGGCTTCCCCGGTCGAGGCGCGGGCGGCTCTGGTGGTCGGCCGAGCGGCTTCCCCGGCCAGGGCGGAGGATATGGCAGCGGCGCGGCGGCCGAGGCGATCTACATCCGCATCCGCTTCCAGCAGATCTTCGTGCTCGAAGGCTGAGGGGTAACCTAGCGTCCTGTTCAATCGCTTCCTACCCAAGGACCGGGTCGCCTTCACCGGCGACCCGGACGAGTTTAGGCTGACCCTCGTCGAGCATCTTGAGGAGTTGCGCACCCGCATCGTGCGCGTGCTCGTTGCCTTGGTCGTGGCCCTTATCGTTGCATGGCAGATCCAGCCGTGGCTCTACGACAAGATGGAGACGCGGATTGATCGATCCGTGATCGACAAGCTCTCGCACTCGCCGGTTCACACGAGCTACATCACGGTTGTCCATAGCGCGCCCGATCTGTTCCTGCTCAAGCTTAAGCTTTCGTTCTATATCGCTCTCGTCCTCGTCCTTCCCATCATCATCCTGAACATCTGGGGCTTCGTGGCCCCGGCGCTCAAACCGAGCGAGCAGAAGCCGTTCAAGCGGCTCGCTCCCGCTTCCGCGCTGCTGTTCATCGTCGGCGCGAGCTTTGCCTACGCCGTCGTGCCCGCGATGTTCGCCTGGTTCGCGAGCTACGCCGAGGACTTTCCCGGGATCAACATCCAGCAGGAGGCGGGCACCCAGCTCTTCCTCGTCGCGAAGATGATGCTCGCGTTCGGCGTGGCGTTCCAGCTTCCGCTCATCGTCTACGGCCTTGGCGTGGCGGGCATCCTCACCGCCGAGGCGCTCCTCAAGTACTGGCGCCACGGCGCGACGGCGATCTTCTTCATCTCCGCCGTGATCACCCCGAGCAACGATCCGTTCTCGATGCTCATGATGGCGGTCCCGCTCACCGGACTCTTCATCGGCAGCGTCTACGCGGTGAAGTTCATGGAGAAGAAGCGCGACAAGGCGAACGCCATCAAGGAGCCGCCGATGGCCGTCCTCGACCGGGTCGAGCCGATCGTCGAGCAGAACGGCGTCGATCCGCTCGAACGCTTCCCCCTGGAGCCGCAGGACGGCACCGACGAGCAGAACCGGACGTCTGGATAGCTGGGGCGCGAGACTTGGGAGAGTCTCGCCACGCCCGAGGGTCGGGAGACCTTCGCCACAATGACTCTCGACGCCTTCGCCGACCCCCTCCTCCAGGCCCAGATCGCCCACGTCGAGGAGCTCCCCGCCACCGAGGCGGAGTACGGCGAGGTTGCCGCGCCGATGCACCCGCTCCTCCGGGAGCGCTTGGAGGCCCACGGCACGACGCGCCTCTACGCGCACCAAGCCCGCGCCTACGACCTCCACCAGGCGGGCCACGACGTGGTCGTCACCACTGGCACGAACAGCGGCAAGACCCTCTGCTACAACCTGCCCGCGCTGCAGACCTGCCTGACCGAGCCTGCAGCCCGCGCGCTCTACCTCTTTCCGACCAAGGCGCTGGCCCAGGACCAACTCGGTCGCCTCCAGTCGCTCCTTCCGGAGATCGGCGTCAAGGCCGCGACCTACGACGGCGACACCCCCGTCGGTCAGCGCGCCGCCGTCCGCCGACTGTCGCACATCCTGCTTACGAACCCGGACATGCTCCACCTGGGCATCCTGCCCGGCCATGAGCACTGGGGCAAGTTCCTGCGCTCCCTGCGCCTGATCGTGCTCGACGAGATGCACGTCTACCGCGGCGTGTTCGGCTCGAACGTGGGCAACGTCCTGCGCCGCCTCCTGCGCCTCTGCGAGTGGCACCGCGCCAAGCCCCGGATCATCGCCTGCAGCGCCACCATCGGCAACCCGCGCGAAGTGTTCAAGCAGCTGACCGGCCGTGAGGCCGTCCTCGTCGACGAGGATGGCTCGCCCCACGGTCGGCGGACGTTCGTGTTCTGGAACCCGCCGGAGATCGGCGACGGGCGTCGCCTCTCCGCGAACGTCGTCACGAGCGAGATCCTCACCATGCTCGCGGAGACGGGCCAGCGCACCCTCGCCTTCTCCCGCGCCCGCGTGTCGGCGGAGCTCGTTCTGCGCTACGCCCGCCGCCGCGCCGCCGAGGGCGCGATCCGGCCCGAGGCGATCGAGAGCTACCGTGCGGGCTACACCCCCAAGGAGCGCCGCACCATCGAGCAGCAGCTCTTCAATGGGAAGCTGCTCGGCCTCAGCGCGACGAACGCGATGGAGCTCGGCGTGGACGTCGGCGGACTCGACGCCGTGGTCATCAATGGCTATCCCGGCACCGGCTCCTCGTTCTGGCAGCAGGCGGGCCGCGCCGGGCGCGGCACCCGCGAAGGCCTCGCCGTGTTCGTCGCCCACGAGGACCCGCTCGACCAGTTTCTCGTCCGCCAGCCGCGCCTGCTTATGGAGGCGCGCAACGAGCGCGTCGGCCTCAACCCGCAAAACCCGCAGATTCTAAGCGCCCACCTGCGTTGCGCCGCCCACGAGCGTCCCCTCGCACCGAGCGAGATGCACCTCTTTGGGGAGGGTGCGGTCGAGGCGGCGGAGGCGATGGACCGCTCCGGCGAGCTGGAGTTTCGCGCGGGGCTGTTCTTCTACCCCTCGGTCGATCCGCCCGCGCCCAAGGTCTCGATCCGCGGGGGCGGCGGACCGGGCGTGCGCCTGATGGTGGGCGGCGACGAGATCGGCACGATGGAGCGGTGGCGCGCGATGACGAGCGCGCACGAGGGCGCGGTCTACCTTCACCGCGGCGCGTCGTTCCTCGTGCGCCAGTTGGATCTGGAGGCGGCGATCGCGCGCATGGAGCCGGGCGAGGTCGGCTACTACACCCAGGCCATCGTTCGCTCCGTGCTCGACGCCGCGCCCGCCTTCGCCCGCGACGAAGCGTTCGCCTTGGGTGGCCTGAGCGTGACGGACGTGATCGAGGGGTACCGGAAGCGCTCGCTCGACGGTGACACCGTCCTCTCCGTCGAGGAGTTGGAGATGCCTCCGCAGAGCTACGACACGGTCGGCGTCCGCGTCGACCTGCCCGCGCTGGATCTCGAAGGCGACGTGTTGTCGCAAATCGGCGCCGTCCACGGCCTGGAGCACGCCCTGCTCGCCGTCGCGCCGCTCCTGGCGGGCTGCGACCGGGGCGATCTCGGCTCGGCGTGGTACGCCGCCTTCCCCGACACCCTGCGCCCTGCGGTGTTCGTGTTCGACAAGACGCCCGGTGGCGTCGGCCTGAGCGAACGGCTCTATGAGTCGCGGGCGGCGTGGCTCCGCGCCGCGCTTGAGCTTCTTACCTCTTGCGAGTGTGAGGATGGCTGCCCCGCCTGCCTGCTCTCCGCCCGTTGCGAGGCGATGAACGAGACGCTGGCAAAGCGGGGCACAATCGACACACTCCGATCCCTCCTATAGGACCTATCAGACTTATAGGGCTTATAGGTCCTATGAACCCCAATTCCCTTCTTCTCTCCCACCTCGCCGCAGGCTCGGACGACGAAAGCGTCGTTCGTTCGATGTCCGCGGCGGTCTTCGGCCTCACGGGCGAGGTCGGATCGCAGGGCTTCGGGGCGACGACCCTGGAGGGCCATCTCGTGCTCTTCACCCATCCGGAGTTCCACGCCGTCGCGGGCCTGCCGCCGGGGCTGGAGGCGGTCGAGGCGACCGCGCGACAGGCCGCCGAGTACGCCAAGGCGGTCGGCCTTGACGGCTTCGTGCTCAACCCCGGAACGCACCAGCGGTTCGTGGAGGGCGACGCGGTCGCGCGCCTGCACGCGCCGTTGCGCCCCCCGGAGCCGCCCGTCGCCCCCACGCTCGTCTCCTGGACCGATCCGTCGTCCGCGTTGGTCGAGACGATCCGCGCCGCCGCCGAGGCCTCGGCGGTCGAGAAGGTCTGGCTGGCCCAAGGCCCGGCGGTCGCGACCCATCCCCACCCGGACCCCGCCTTCGAGGCGGGCCTGCTCGTTCGGGACGTTCGGATGCGCTCCTGGGGCGCGGAACCCGTCTGGCCCCCCATCTTCGAGCGCGAGGCGACCGGAAACGCGCGCGTCCGCTTCGGGGCGCTGTCTCAGCTGCTCATCCCGGCGCTCGCCGCCGACCTCGCCGCCGAGGCGCGGCGGCGAGGGCTCGCCGAGCTGTGGGCGTTCGAGGCGCGGGTCGGGGGGGAGGAGCCGACGCTCGCCTTCGCCTACTCGCCCCACCCGAACGACCGCTTCGCCGCGGGATTCGACGTCCTCCACGCCCGCCACGGCCTGGGCGGCGATTCGCCGCTTCTCGACGCCACGACGCTACGCGAGGCGCTGCCGCGCATGGGGAAGCGCCTGCGGTAACGGAAGGTCGCGCACAGTTTCCGACACCCTTGATTCCTACCTCGGCACACGTCAGAATAGTAGACGTACGACGACTATGAGACGCGCCACGACTCCCGCGAAGAAGCCCTCGCCGCGCCCCTCCACGGCGCTTGAACTGTACGTCTGCCGCAGCGGCCCGCGCCGCGGCGACGCCCACCTGGAGGCCGCCTTCCGCACGCGCCCCGAGGCGGTCGCGTTCCTCGCGAACGTCCACGGCCTCGCGGGCGACGAGCAGAAGGCGCTCGCCCGCGAGGGCAAGCTGGCCCTGAACCCCCGCTGGCACGGCAGCGAGACCTGCGCCATCCGCCCGGTCAAGATGCCGCCGCCCGACGCCGCGCGCGCCCTCAGCGGCGAGCTGTATTTGTAACTGGTTGTTGGTAATTGGTTGTTGGACTATCGAAACCAATAACCAACAACCTTCAGCGAGGTACAATGTCCCGACTAGGCCGCCTGCTCCCGGAGGGAGCCGCAAGTCCAAAGGACGGCCCGAACCCCCCAGACCGCATGGCCACCAAGAAGTACGAAGCCCTCTACATCGTCCGCCCGGACCTGACCGACGCCGATGTGCAGAAGATCGCCGACCGCTACAAGGGCGTCGTCGAGACGAACGGCGGGACCGTGGAGTCCGCTGCCAAGTGGGACAAGCGGAAGCTCGCCTACGAGATCGACGGCCTGAAGGAAGGCAACTACATCATCATGTTCTTCGAGGCCGGGCCGAAGGTGCCCGCCGAGCTCAGCCGCCTGTTGGGTATCAGCGACGACATCGTCCGCCACCGCATCTACATCCGCGACCACATCGAAGAGCCGGTGCCCGCGGGCGCCGCTTCGGAGTAAAACAGGAACCCCATGAGCCTCAACCGCGTGACCCTCATCGGCCGCATGGTGCGCGACCCCGAGCTGCGCACCACCAACACGGGCAAGAACGTCGTCGAGTTCTCGATCGCCGTCGACAAGCGCATCAAGCCGACCGATCCGAACCAGCCCACCGCAGACTTCTTCCGGGTCACCGCCTGGAACCAGACCGCCGACTACGTGAGCAACTACGGCGGCAAGGGCCGGCTCACCGCCGTCGACGGCCGACTCCAGTCCCGCAAGTACGTCGACAAGGACGGCAACAACCGCGAGGCGATCGAGGTCGTCGCGGACAACGTCAACCTGCTTGACCGCCCCCGCGACGCCGAGGGCGGCGAGGGCGGCGGCAGCCAGGGGGGCGCGGGAGGCCAGGGCGGGGGAGGCTACAGCAACTCGCGCCCGGCGACACAGCCCGCCAAGCCCGCGTCGGCCCCGGCGGCGGACGAGTACGACCCGTTCGCCGACGAGTAGAGGCGGTTGCTGCTCGATGGCGCAGGCCCTCGGACCCGCTGGGTCCGAGGGCCTGCGCGTTTTTTCCATTTCGTTTTGGTACCCAATCGGTTGGGCCTTTGGACCCCTTTTCGGGAGAGGGTGGTTGACGAGCTTTCCCCCACGGTAAGCGGATGGAACGCCCGACCGGGTTTAGCCCTACCTGTCGCTCCAACAGCGTGTGCCGCAAATACGCAAGGGTTCCTTCCGGACTCTCTAACTCCCCTCCCATCCCCTTCCTCTCATCGGAATGAAAGGAAGGGGTGGCGCAGGCGTCGATCCCACAACGGGACCGTGCCGATACGAGTCGCGACACATCCTCTAAGTTCTCAAGATCCTTTTTCGTCAACCACCCGGATAAGGAGGGCGACCCGTAACGGAATCTTGCGAAAAGCTCCGCCTTGGGCCTTAAAAGTGCCGTTTGCCGAAAATGACGGGAAAAATTGAAGTTTTAATTTTTTCTGAAAGTAAGAAAAACACGCCCAAACCGACGAAATACGGGGTTGAATATAAGACAGGGTGCTTCCCAACCGATTCGCCAAATACGTCTGGCTCGTGCTGCTCTACAATCTGGCGGCCGTCGCCTGGGGCGTGTTCGTGCGGGCGGGGAAGTACGGCGACGGCTGCGGCTCTCACTGGCCGCTGTGTGACGGTGCGAGTGTTCCGCTCCAGGGTGGTGTCAGCCGATACATCGAGCTCTCGCACCGGGTCTCAACCGAGCTGGTCGGCCTTCTCGCAATCGTGATGGTGGTCTGGTCGAGACGTGCGTTCCCCGCAGGCCATCTCGCTCGCAAGGCGTCCGTGGCTACCCTAGTCTTCACTCTCCTCGAAGGTGGAATTGGAGCCGTCCTTGTCAAGAAGGCGTTGGTCGTCAACGACGATTCGGCGGCGCGGGCGGGAGTCATGGCCTTTCACGCCGTCGCTACCTTCTTCCTGCTCGGAGGCTTAACGATCGCCCTGCTGGCCTCGTGCGGCCTCGCGCGGCTGAGGCTGCGGGGGCAGGGAGCCGTCGGCTGGATGCTGGCGATGGGCGCAGGGAGCATCGTCATCCTCGGAATCTCCGGCGCGATCTCCGCGCTGGGCCACCAGCTCCACCCCGTCGACAACGTCCTCCAGGCGGCCAAGAACCCGCTGACCCACTGGATGGTGCGGCTCCAGCCGTGGCACCCTTACATCGCGGCCTCCATCGGGCTGTACCTTCTGCTCACGTCGGGTTTGCTGCCGCACCTGCGACCGGATCGCCGCGTCCTCGTCGCCGCGCGCTGGACCATCGGCCTCTACGCGGGCCAGCTCCTGCTCGGCCTCGCCAACATCTGGCTTAAGGCCCCGATCCCGATGCAGATGGCGCACCTCGCGATGGCGGACGTCAACTGGATCGCCCTCGTGTGCCTCGCGGCGTTCTGTCTCGCCGAGGGTGTGGAGCACGTCGAGAATCGGCCTGCGCCCGAGGAGGCCGAGCACGTCGGCCCGCTCCACGGCCGCGAGCTGGTCAAGGCCTACGTCGCGCTCACCAAGCCGCGCGTCATCTCGCTCCTCCTCTTCACGACGCTCGCGAGCATGATCGCCGCGCGGGGCGAGTGGCCGGGCCTCGGCCTGTTCCTCGCGGTGGCGCTCGGTGGCTATGCGGCCGCGGGCGCGGCGAACGCGATCAACATGGTGATCGACCGCGACATCGATCTCTCGATGAAGCGCACCGCCACGCGCCCGACGGTCACGCAGTCGATCACCAGCACCCACGCCCTGACGTTCGCGATGGCCCTCGCGGCGGGCTCGTTCGCCCTCCTGACCCTCGCCGCGAACCTCCTCACCGCCGTCCTCGCCTTCTCGGGCCTGGTCTTCTACGTCGTGGTGTACACGATGCTGCTCAAGCGACGGACGTGGCACAACATCGTGATCGGCGGCGCCGCCGGTGCCTTCCCGCCGCTCGTCGGCTGGGCGTCGGTGACGGGCGACCTCCCGCCCCTCGCGCTCTACCTCTTCGCCATCGTCCTCGTCTGGACCCCGGTCCACTTCTGGGCCCTCGCGATCCTGCTCAAGGACGACTACGCGGCGGCAGGCGTCCCGATGCTTCCCGTCGTGCGGAGCGAGCGGTTCACCGTGGTCCAGATCGCCCTGTACACCGTCGTCACGGTGGTCACGACCTTCGTCCCCTACCTCTTCCCGCGGGTGGGCTACATCTACGCCGGGGCGGCGGTGGTGCTGAATGCGCTGCTGATCCGCTTCTGCGTGCGACTCTTCAAGACCGTGGACCGGCCTCGCGCGAGCGGTCTGTTCCACTATTCCATGCTGTACCTCGCCCTTTTGTTCCTCGGCCTCGCCGTGGACCGGGTCGTGGTGCGGCGCGGGTCAGCGGACCCGAAAACCCGTTCGGTATCCTTCAGGGCACCGGGCGAGCGTGAGCTTCCAAACCTCTCCCTCCCGGAGCGACCCTAGATGGCACAGATCTTCAAGCCGAGCGCGAACTCCGTCGCGAAGGTGACCCTCATCGGGGTCGCCATCGTGCCGCTCACCCTGGGGGTGGGCGTCGCCGCCCTGTCGCGCTCGCCCGCGAACACCAAGGTGAACGTCCCCAAGAACCAGCCGATCCCGTTCTCCCACCAGCACCACTCGTACGAGCTGGGGATCGACTGCCGCTACTGCCACACGAGCGTCGAGAAATCGTGGTTCCCCGGCCTGCCGGCGACGGAGACGTGCATGAGCTGCCACTCGCAGATCTGGACGAACTCGCCCCTCCTGGAGCCCGTCCGCGAGAGCTACGAGACGAACCAGCCGATCAAGTGGAACCAGGTGAACAAGCTGCCGGAGTTCGCCCACATCAACCACTCGATCCACATCGCCCGCGGCATCAACTGCAACACCTGCCACGGCCCGGTGAACAACATGCACATCACCTGGAAGGGGCGCGCGTTCCAGATGCAGTGGTGCCTCCAGTGCCACCGCGCCCCGGAGAAGTACCTCTACCGCGACAAGTCGAACCCCCAGCTCTCGCCCAGCGAGCAGGTGTTCAACCTCTACTGGAAGTACCAGGAGTACGGCTCCAAGGGCCTCTCGCACACCGAGCAGGACCTTATCGCCGGAGACTACGACGGGACCCTCGACTCCAAGCAGATCGCGGAAGGCAAGAAGCTCGTGAACGAGTACGGCGTGAAGGTTCAGCAGCTCGCCGACTGCTCGGTGTGCCACTACTGATGAACGATCCCACCCCCATGCAAGACGTTTCCGCCCCGAAGGCCGCGGGCCTGGAGAAGATGAAGGAGGCGCTCGCAGGCAAGACCGGACGCGCCTACTGGCGCACGCTCGACGAGATGTCCGGCACCGCCGAGTTCGAGCGGTTCCTCGAGGACGAGTTCCCCAACCGCTCGTCGCTCATGCAGATCGACCGCCGCTCGCTCCTGAAGTTCATGGGCGCGTCGTTCGCGCTCGCGGGCCTCTCCGGATGCCGAAGCGTGTTCCTGCCCGAGGACAAGCTCGTGCCGTACGTGCGGCAACCCGAGGAACTGGTCCCCGGCACGCCGCTCTACTACGCCACGACCTTCACGCTGGGCGGCTACGCGACGGGCATCCTCGTCGAGCAGCACGAGGGTCGTCCCACGAAGGTCGAGGGCAACCCCTCGCACCCCGAATCGCTCGGCTCGATGCATCCGTTCGGCCAGGCCTCCGTGCTGTCGCTGTACGACCCGGATCGCGCCGACTCGCCCACGCAGTACGGAGACCTCTCGAGCTGGGAAGGCTTCTTCGGCGCCATGACCGCCGCCCTGCGCGGCGCGCGCGACGGCGCGGGCATCCGCATCGTGACCGGCGCGGTCACCTCGCCCACGTTCGTCGGCCTGATGGACCGCTTCCTCGCCCGCTACCCCGGCGCGCGGTGGATCGCCCACGAGCCGTGCGGCCAGGGCAACGTCCACGCCGGGACGGCGCTCGCCTTCGGACGGCCGCTGAACCCGGTGTACGACTTCTCCAAGGCGAACGTCATCGTGTCGCTCGACGGCGACTTCCTCAACCCCGCCGAGTTCAACGGCTCCCTGCGCTACGCCCGCGACTTCGCGAACGGCCGGCGCGTCCAGGGCAAGACCGGCACGATGAGCCGGCTCTACGTCTTCGAGAGCACGCCGACGGTCACCGGCATGACGGCCGACCACCGCTGGCCGGTGAAGGCGTCCGAGATCCGCGCCATCGCCGAGGCGATGCAGTCCGGCGCGTCCACGAGCGGCCTTCCCATCGACAAGATCGTGCGCGACGTCCAGGCGAACCCCGGCGCGGCGGTGTTCGTCGCCGGGCCGCACCAACCGCCCGCCGTCCACGCGCTGGCGCACGCGCTCAACTCGGCCAGCGGCGCGATCGGCTCGACCGTGCGCTACACCGCGCCCGTCGAGGCGACCGCCGCCGACCGCGTCGGCACCCTCGCGGACCTCGTGAAGGATCTCGACGCGGGCGCGGTGAGCACCGTGCTGATCCTCGGCGCGAACCCCGTGTACAGCGCGCCCGCCGACCTGAACTTCGGCGAGGCGCTGAAGAAGGCGAAGCTGAAGGTCCACCACAGCATGGTGATGGATGAGACCAGCGCGCTCTGCGACTGGCACGTCCCGGCGACCCACCCGATGGAGGAGTGGGGCGACGCGCGGGCCTACGACGGCACCGCGTCGCTCGTGCAGCCCCTGATGGCGCCCCTGTTCGACGGAAAGTCGCACACGGAGCTCCTTTCGACCCTCCTGGGCGCGCCGCGCAACGGCTATGACCTCGTTCGGGCGCAATGGAACGGGCGCCCGATGCCACAGGCGCACATCTTGGACGGCAACTCGGTCGCGAAGGACGCGGAGTTCGAGAAACTCTGGCGCGAGTCGGTCCACGACGGCGTGATCAAGGGCAGCGCCTTCCCGGCGATCGTCCCCGTGCCGACCCCGGCGGCGCTTCCGCCCGCGCCCGTGTCGAACGGCATCGAGGTCGTGTTCCGGCCCGACCCGTCGATCCACGACGGTCGGTTCGCGAACAATGGCTGGCTCCAGGAGCTCCCGAAGCCCGTGAGCAAGCTCACGTGGGACAACGCGGTCGTCGTCAGCGCGAAGACCGCCAAGGCGCTCCGCGCGGACATCGACGACGACGAGCGGATCAGCCTGGAGGTCAACGGCCGCACGGTCGAGGGCGCACTGTTCATCCAGCCGGGCCAGCCCGACGACTGCGTGCTCGTGAGCCTGGGCTACGGTCGGACGGCGGGCGGCACCCTCGCCACGGTGACGGGCGACGACGGCGGCGGCTTCAGCGGGTACTCCCTGATGACGAGCGCGGGCGCGATCGCCTCCGGCGCGACCCTCAAGACGCTCGGTGGCCAGCTCTCGCTCGCCACGACCCAGGGCCACCAGCCCATCCAGTCGGATCGGATCGTGGACGAGCGGGACGTGGTCCGGGAGACGACCCTCGCGGAGTTCCTGAAGAACAGCGACGCCGCCCGCCCGGGCTTCGCGCCGGACGAGGAAGAGCGCAAGGAGAACGCCGCCCAGAACCTGTTCCCCGACGACGTGTTTCCCGTCGAGGGCAATCAGTGGGGCATGACGATCGACATGAACACGTGCATCGGCTGCAACGCCTGCGTGGTGGCCTGCCAGGCGGAGAACAACATCTCCGTGGTGGGCAAGCGACAGGTCTCGCGCCACCGCGAGATGCACTGGCTGCGCATCGACCGGTACTACAGCGGCGACAGCGAGAACCCTCAGGCGACGTGGCAGCCCATCATGTGCGTCCACTGCGAGAAGGCGCCCTGCGAGCCGGTCTGCCCGGTCGCGGCCACCGTCCACTCGCACGAGGGACTGAACCAGATGGTGTACAACCGCTGCGTCGGCACCCGCTACTGCTCGAACAACTGCCCCTACAAGGTCCGCCGGTTCAACTACCTGAACTACTCGGACAACCAGCCGCAGTTCAGCGAGCAGACCCACACGACCCTCTTCGGCAAGGAGATCCCCGGACCGGGCAATACGCCCAAGCGCCAAGGGATCGAGCTGTTGCGCCTCGTGAACAACCCGGATGTCACCGTCCGCGGGCGCGGCGTGATGGAGAAGTGCACCTACTGCGTGCAGCGCATCGACAACGCGCGCATCGAGGCGAAGAAGGCGGGCCGTCCGATCAAGGACGGCGAGATCGTCACCGCCTGCCAGCAGGCCTGCCCCACGCAGACCATCGTGTTCGGCAACGTGGCGGATCCCAAGTCCGCCGTGAGCCGCCTGCGCGAAGACCCCCGGGCCTACCTCCTCCTGGAGGAGCTCCAGACCCGGCCGAGGACCTCGCACCTCGCCAAGCTCCGCAACCCCAACCCCGAGATCGAGGTGACCGCCTAAAATGGCCAAGAACGCCCCCATCAACGACGTCCTCATCACGGGGCCGAACACCTACGGGTCGATCGACGACTCCGTCGGCTCGCTCATCCTGAACCAGCGCCGCCACAAGAAGGCCTGGTTCATCCTCTTCGGCATCGGTGCCGCGGGCACGGGCCTGCTCACCATCGCAATCACGTGGCTGCTCTACCAGGGCGTGGGCATCTGGGGCAACAACGTCCCGGTCGCGTGGGCCTTCGACATCGTCAACTTCGTGTGGTGGATCGGCATCGGCCACGCGGGCACGCTGATCTCGGCGATCCTCCTGCTGCTCCGGCAGAGCTGGCGCAACTCGATCAACCGCTTCGCCGAGGCGATGACGATCTTCGCGGTCATGTGCGCGGGCATGTTCCCGCTCCTGCACACCGGTCGGCCTTGGGTCGCGATCACCTGGCTCTTCCCCTACCCGAACATCCTGGGCATGTGGCCCC
>CAXTOO010000039.1:0-4496 GCA_964245875.1 uncultured Fimbriimonas sp.
GTGGATGGCGTCGGGGGTCTTGAGGCCGAGGAGGCGCAGGTCGACCGCGCGTTCGAGGACGGGGAGATCGATGGGAAGGGCTCGGACTTTAGAAGGGCCTAGAAAGTCGCGGAACGCCTGTTCCAAGGGGAGATCGTTCATCTTGCGAGGTTTCACAAGCACTTCGAGCAGGGTCAGTTCGCTCGTCACCGCGACGAGCTTTCCCTCATCGATCGGCTTCAGCAGACCTGTGACCAAATTTGGGTAGACGGCGTAATCCTCGATCGTGTGGATCGTCGCGCTGGCGTCGAGATAGACGCATCGTCCGAGAAGGCTCACTCCCACCCGTCGCGAAGCTCCCGGAGGTACGCGTCGACGGCTTCGACCGAGCCGTGGGTCCCGGGTCCGCGCCCGCCCGCCCCATAGAGCGACGCGGCCGAGAGGGTGCCGTCCGGGTTGTACTTCCTCGGACGAGGCACGAGGCGTTCCCGCGCGAGGTTCAGGACGGACGTATTCTGCCTCTCGGCGTCCGCACGAAGACGCTCCATCTGCTCGTCAGTCAATTCGATCACCAACTGGGCCATGGCTCTACTATACGCCGGGTAACCTCGCCTCCTGTATGGCCCGCACGACCGTCGACACCGCCGAAACCCTCATCGACCAGCCCATTCCCGTGCTCGACAAGGGGTTCGTGCGGCTCGTGGACTACATGGGCGGGGACGAGCGGATCGTGTCGTCGGCGCGGGTGAGCTATGGGGCGGGCACAAAGACCGTGCGGCAGGACCGGGGACTCATCCACTACCTCATGCGGAACTGGCACACCAGCCCGTTCGAGCAGGTCCAACTCACCTTCCACACGAAGATGCCCGTCTTCGTCGCCCGCCAGTGGGTGCGCCACCGCACCGCCCGCCTGAACGAGATATCCGGCCGCTACTCGGTGATGAAGGACGAGTTCTACGTGCCGTCGCCGGAGCACGTCCTGCCGCAGAGCGCGAACAACAAGCAGGGGCGCGCGGGGGAGCGGTACGACGCGGAGGTGGAGGCCTCGCTGGTGGAGCGGTTCCGCACGGGGCAGGCCCAGGCGTACCGCGAGTACGGCGAGATGCTGGACCTCGACGTGGCGCGGGAGATCGCGCGGATCAACCTGCCCCTGTCCTTGTACACCGAGTGGTACTGGCAGATCGACCTGCACAACCTCTTCCACTTCCTGCGCCTGCGCATGGACCCGCACGCGCAATACGAGATCCGGGTTTACGCGGAGGCGATGGCGCAGTGCGCGCAGGCGGTCGCGCCCTTGGCGTACGAGGCGTTCGAGGAGCACATCCTGGGGTCGGTGGCGTTCTCGCGCTCGGAAGGAGCGGCCTTGGCGAGGCTTTTGCGGGGCGAGGAGCACGGTCTTGAGGGGCGGCCGCTGGAGACGTTCCAGGGGAAGTTGGACGCGATGGGCGGGGGTGTGCATCCGGAGGCGCCGGAGGAGTTCGAGGCGCCGAAGTAGTGGCGAGATCGTCCCGGTCTCATGCTTCTCGAAGTCTGCTTGGCAACGAGAATTAGAGGAGATTGTGATCCACGAGACCGAGACGGTCTCGCCACCAGGAGTATGAGAGTCGTCACCCTGAACGTCCGCAATCCGTCGTTCAACGACGGCGAGCACGCTTGGCCGCACCGGCGCGCTGAGTTCTTCGAGACGCTGCGGCGGCTCGACCCGGATGTGCTGTGCCTTCAGGAGGTAGAGCAAGAAGCCTTCTTCGAGATCGTGGAAGGTTCGGTATTCCACCGCGGATATGCCACGGGGCGCGATGACGGCCTGACGAAGGGCGAGATGTGTCCGGTCCTCTGGCGCAAGAGCCTGCCGCACGGTCGCCACAAGGGAACCGAGTGGCTTTCGGAGACGCCGGAGGCAAAGGGAGCCTTGGGCTGGGACGCGAAGTGCCCACGTATCGTGAGTTGGGTCGACTTCGGCGAGTGGGCGATCCTCAACACGCACCTCGACCACGTCGGCCTTGGGGCACGGGCGAAGGGCATGGCGCAAGTGATTCGGCGCGCGGATGCGCTGGGCAAGCCTTGCCTCATCGTGGGCGACCTCAACGCCACGCCGGGCGAGCCGCCCCTCGAACTCGCCCGCGCGGCGGGGTTCGTCGATCCCGCGGAAGGAACGGGGCCGACGTTCCACGGCTTCGGGAAAGAGCCGGAGATCCGGATTGATTACGTCCTCGCGCGAGGGCCGTGGGCATGTCGACGGGCGTGGGTGGAGCGGGGCGAGTACAGCGACCACTGGGCGGTGGTGGTGGATTTGGAACTAGGCTAGGCCCGGCTGGAAGCCGGGGTGACAACGAGCCGTAGTGCCTCATGGAAGGAGGCACTACGGCGGGAATACTTCCGGAGTCTCCACCCCCAACCCCCTCCTCATTGCCCGACGAAAGCAGGCAGAGTATGGAAGCTGCGCGCCGAGGCAACGAGGAGGGGGCTTATGGGTTCCAGGCCCCTACGCCGGTGGCGAGGGACCAGTCGTTGCCGAAGAAGCCCGCGCCGACGATGCCCTTGGGGCCGACGATGGTCCAGTCGGGGTAGGCGGCGGCGGGGGCGAGGGCACCGGTGCGGGCGAGGCGGATGGTGCCGGGAAGGCCGGTGGAGGCGAGGGCGGCGACGAGGCAGTCGGGGATGCCCGGCTTGGGGCGGACGAGGAGGACGCCGAGATCGTCTCCCGAGGTGACCCGAGCGCCGACGGTGACGGTGCCGCGGCGCACGACCACAGGGGAGTTCTTCATGAGGCGTACCCAGGCGCGGTTGGTATCCGCGTTGCCATAGAGCAGGACGTTGCGCCGCTCGTAGCCGCCCTTTAGGAGGTCGGCGTCGGTGACCACGTCGACGCCGCCGTTGCCGCGTACGTAAAGGGTCTCGGCGTCGTAGCGGGCCTCGCTGGCGCAGGCGTCGTTCTCCTCGGGGGTGCCGCCAGTAGGCACGACGAACACGACCTTGTGGCCAAACACGGCCTTGAAGGGACCCATCGCGGCGGGGGTCTTCGCGCTCTTCGGCGTGGTGGCCTCGCGCCACGTTCCGTTCTCACGGACGAGGGTGAGGTCGCCCTTTCCGGCGGTCACGGGGACTCGCTGGCCGTCGAGGATCACGGTGCGGACGGGGCGCCTGAGGCTCAGTCGCGCGACGTTCTCGGTCGTGCCCTCGACGGAAACGTCCTTCTTCTGGAGCTTGATGCGAGCGGAGAGGCCCTGCTCCGTGACGGCCTGGACGCTCGCCCACCAAGCGTTCGACGAGACGTAGGGGGCGGGGGTGGTGAAGTCGACGGTCGCCGGGTTGGGGTCGAGGCGGCGCTTGCGGAGCATGGCGAAGAGGTCGGGGTAGTCGACGCACGGGTCGCCCCACCAGTGGCCTGCGCCGGGCTCCTCGTGGTAGCCGAGGTCGGGATGGTTCAGCGCCGTGAGGGTCGCCTTCATGGTGCGGGCCTCGGTCACGGGCACGTTGTCGTCCTTGTCTCCGTGGAGGATGTAGACGCCCTGGGCGAGGGTGTTGGAGGCGCGGGCGAGGGTGTCCAGAGGCGCCATCGCGCGACGGACGAGAAGGTCGGCGGGGCGGCTGGGGTCGGGGTTCCATCCGCCGCCGTAGCTCCACCAGGAGATCCAGCCCGCGCTGGGGGCGATGGCGGCAAAGCGGTCGGGGTAGAGGGTGCCGACGCTCCAGGTGCCGTGGCCACCCATGGAGTGGCCGGTGAGCACGACGCGCTGGGGGTCGTGGGGGAGGGTGCGCTCGGCGATGGCGAGGACCTCCAGGGCGTCGAGGCGCCCGATCTCCTCCCAGTCGAAGCCGTAGGGGCGTCGGTTGGTGGGGGCGACGAGGCTCACGTCGTCCTTGCTCCGGTACGCCTGGGCCTGGTTCTGGGCCTCGACGGACGCGCCGTGGAGGGTGAGGGCGAGGACGTTGTCGGGGCCGGGGCGCTGGGCGGGGTTGACGACGTAGTACTGGACGCTGCCATCGACGTCGCTGACGAAGGTGCGGCGGGTGATCTCGTTCGGCTGGCGGACCCTCAGTTGGACCTGCGCCGTGTCCAGGAGCCTTGCGCCGTCCCTGAGCTCGAGGGTCAGCGGGAGGGTGGTTCCGGTCAGCGTGTAGGGGAGCGGGATGGCGAAGGGGAGCTTGCGGACGGAGAGGGCGGGGACGGTTGGGAGGGCCGACTCGCGGCTGCGTCCGTCGGGGAGCACGACGCGCATCCTCAGCCCTCGCCGCTCGTCGCCCGCGTTCTCGACGACCACGCCGCCGAGCAGGTCGTGGTCGCCCTCGACGGCGTCGGGAAGGGTGGTGTCGGCGAGATCGAGGGCGAGGGTCTTCTCGATGGGAACCAGGCTCGCCTGCATGGGGCCACGCTGGGCGACGAAGAGCAGGGTGTTGCGGCCCGCGCCGAGCCTCACGGGAAGGTGGACGTATCCGGTGTCGTACACGTCGCCCGCGCGGGGGACGCCGTTGACGTAGACGAGGGAGTCGCCGCGCGCCTGGAGGCTCATGGTGGC
>CAXTOO010000039.1:4506-21512 GCA_964245875.1 uncultured Fimbriimonas sp.
GCGGGCGCGGGCAGGTCGACCGTGGCCCAGAGGTAGCTGTTGGCCTCGAGCCTTCCGTCCTTGTCGGCGGCGACCCGCTTCCATTTGCCGCCCGCGAGGGTTTCGCCCTCTTTGGGGTCGAGGGTTCCGGCGGCGAGGCGGTCGAGGACGGCGTCGAGCGGGACGGGACCTCGCCCAGAGCGCGACACGCCGGAGATCGCGAGGGCCTCACGGATCTCGATCGTGGCGGGCGGGAGGGGGAAGAGCACGGGAAGAGGGTACCGTGGCGCCGCCCGTGGTGCCGCCTTCCAGGCGGCATCTCCGGCTTCTCGTCGCCCCGGCTTCCAGCCGGGGCTGGGATATATTGGGAGCGATGAGCCAGTTCGTGCGCGACTTCGACCGAAGCCAGGTCACGAAGCGCTCCCGTAGTCTCCCGCATTGGGAGATGCCCGACGCCATCTACTTCGTCACCTTCCGGCTCGCGTGCGCGCTTCCCGACGACGTTCGCCGCGCCTACCGCGAGGAGGTCGATCTCCTCGAACGGCAACTCGCCCTCGCGCGGGCCGACGACGAGCGGTTCGCGCTCGAGCGCGAGATGGTCCGCCTCTACTGTCGTCGGATCGATGCCTGCCTCGACGTCGGGCTCGGCGGGTGCTACCTTCGACAACCTGCGACCGCCACCCTCGTCTCGGGCGCCTTGAGGTTCTTCGAAGGAGAGCGGTACGAGCTTTTGGGCTGGGTGCTGCTCCCGAACCACGTCCACGTGCTCGTTCGGCCCTTCGAGGGGCACGAACTGGAGGACATCATGCACTCGTGGAAGTCGTACACCGCGACGAAGGCGAACCGCCTGCTGGGCAGGAGCGGCCCCTTCTGGCAGCGGGAGTATTTCGACCACATCGTACGGTCGGACCACGACCTTTGCCGTTTCGCGAGCTACCTCAGGAAGAACCCGGAGAAGTCAGGACTGAGGGACTGGGCCTGGGTCGGCGGGGATGCGAGGATCGGGTTCTGAGAGAGGCCCCGGCTGGAAGCCGGGGGGACGAGGGGCCGGAGATGCCGCCTGGAAGGCGGCACTACGTCAGCTCGACCAGCTTCGACACCACCGCGTCAACGTCGTCGTTCACGATGCGGTGGGTGTAGCGCTCGGCGAGGGCCATCTCGCCGCGGGCGTTCTCCAGGCGGGTGGCGATCTTGGCCTCGTCCTCGGTGCCGCGGTCGCGCAGGCGGCGGGCGAGCTCGTCGGGGTCGGGCGGCAGGAGGAACACGGAGACGGCGTCGGGGCGCAGGGGCATGACGCTCAGCGCGCCCTGCACGTCGATCTTCAGGACGGCGACCTTGCCCGCTTCGAGGAGCCTCTCCAGGTCCTTCAGGGGGGTCGCGTAGTGGTGGCCGTGGACCTCCTTCGCCTCGAGGAAGTCGCCCGCCTCGGCGCGCTCCAGGAACCGGGCGACGGTGACGAAGTGGTAGTCCACGCCGTCGGCCTCGCCCGCGCGGGGGGCGCGGGTGGTGTAGGCGACGACGCGGGTGACGCGGGGGTCGCGGGCCTTCCAGGCGTCGATCACGGTGTCCTTGCCCACGCCGCTGGGGCCGCTGAGGATGAGGAGGGGCATGGGGGAAGAGTGTATCCCTCCCCGGCTGGAAGCCGGGGCGACGAGGGGCCGGAGATGCCGCCAGGATGGCGGCACCACGCTACCGGTTCAGCATCCCGATCAGGGTCTCGGTCATGCTGTCGAAGGTCGAGAGGGCCTTCGCGGCGGCCTGGTAGGAGCGCTGGAAGCGGAGCATGTTCGCCATCTCATCGTCCATCGACACGCCGCTCGTGCTGGAGATCTGGGCGTCGATCTGCTGGGTCACCGACTCCTGGGTGTCGACGGCGTCCTGGGTGGACGAGACCTGGCGGCCGAGGTCGCTCACCACGCCCGCGTAGTAGCCGCTCAGGGTCTGGTCGCCCAGGGCGGTGACCTTCTGGTCGCGCAGGGCGGAGATCTGGGCCGCGAGCTTGCCATCGCCCGAAAGGCCGCTCGTGCCCGAGGGGATGGCGCCGGAGTCGGCGGCGAGGGCGTCGGAGAGCCGCAGGTCGAGCGCGCCAACGGCGGTCGAAGGCGGCACGGGCTCGGCGAAGAACGCCGCGCCGGTGGTCCCATTGGCGGTCGTGCCGGTGGTGAAGAGGGCGTTGACGCCGCGGCGCAGGTTGTCGGCGAAGGTGTCGAGCTTCGCGGAGGTCGCGTTGATCGTGGTGAGAGTGTCGTGCGCGCCGGCGAGGCTGCCGCCGTTCACGCCGAAGGACGACGTGCCCTGCAAGATCTTGCCCGACGCCATGTCGTACTTGTCGGAGACGGTCTGCGCGCCCGAGGGAGTGACGAGCTGGAAGCCGTTGAGCGAGACGCTCACGTTGCCGTCGCCCTTGCTCACGGTCACGTCGGCGTAGCCCGAGAGCTCCTGCACGGCGGCGTCGCGCCGGTCCAGAAGGTCGTTGGGCGCGCCGCCCCGCGCGACGGCGGTGGCGATGTCGGTGTTGAGCTTGGCGATCTTGGAGGTCGCCGCGTCGATCTTGCCGAGGATGTCCTTGGTGTCCGCGACGTTGTCGGACCGCTGGGCGCAAAGGTCGCCCGCGAAGCCGGAGACCTTTCCGGCGAGCTTCTGCCCAGCCGCCTGGACATCGGCCTTCGCGGCGGCGCTTCCGGGACTCGCGGAGAGGGCGGACCAGGCGTTGTTGAAGGCGTCGTAGGCGGCGCTGACGCCCTCGTCGCCCGGCTCCATCATCGCAGACTGGACGTTGGTGAGTCCGGCGAGGGCCGTCTGCTGCCGGCCGAGCTTCGACTCGGCCTCCGTGCGCCTCCCCTGGAGGAACATGTCGCGCACGCGCGTCACGGCCATGACGTTCACGCCATTGCCGACGGTGACCGTGTGGCCCACGGTGACGGTCGTGCTGGGGTTCTGGGTGAGGGTGGCGGTGCGGCGGTGGAAGCCGACGGTCTCCAAGTTCGCGATGTTCTCGCCGGTGACGTCGAGCTGGGTCTGGTACGCCCGCAGGGCGGACGACATGGTCGAGATTCCCTGGAAGGAGTAGGGCATGGGGGTGGATGACTGAGGAGTGGTTAGTGAGGGGTGACGGGTGGTGAGTGGTAAGGAATATTGTCGGAAGGCGAAGGAGGCTTTCTCACCTCCGCCATCCACTATCCACCCGTCGCCCCCTACGCGGCGGCGTCCATCAGCACGGGGCCGGGATTGCGGCGGCGATAGGGGGTCGGGGGCGAGCCGGCGGCCTTGGCGATGAGGGTGAGGGTGCCGTTCACGTAGGTCATCTCGTTCGCGATGAGGGTGCGGTTCTTCTCCATCGTGGCCTGGACCTTGCGGGCGGCCATGGTCACGCGGTTGGCGAGCTGGTGGAGGGCCTGGCCCTCGGCCTTGTCAAGGCCGTCCAGCATCGACCGCAGGTTCGGCTCCGTGCCGAGCGACTCCGCGAGCCGCCGGGCTTGGTCCACCGCCTGCGCGTCGATCTCCGACACGTTCGCGAGGTGCGCTTCGAGGGTCGGCTGGAGCCGCTCGACCCGGCCGACGTCGCGCAGGGTGACGGCGGCGGTCTGTTCGTGGAGGGTGATGAGGAGCGCGTCGCTGGCCTTGAGCCAGTCGTTCCACCTCGCTTGGAGTTCTCTCGTCTTCATGTCTTGCTGGTTTCCTTTCGTCTCTTCTTGGCGCCTTCGCGAGAGCCTCTCGCGAAGGCACAAGGCGATGCCCCTACTTTTCCGCGGCCTCGGCCAGGACCCGCCCCGCGGTGGCGTGGAGGGTCAGCCTGGAGATGCCGAGGGTGCCGCGCGAGGCGAGGCGGTCGGCGAGGGCGCTGTCGAGCATGTCCTTGTAGCTGTCCATTCCCGTGTCGTCGCCTTCCGGCCTGGCGGCGTCGACGGTGCGGTGCATGGCGGTGAGCATCTGCTTGAGGAAGTTGCTCTCGATGCCGTCGCAGGCCTTCTTCAGCTCGCGGAGCTTCGGCGCGGCGGCCTCGATCTTCGCCGCCGCCATCACGCCGGGGATCATCAGCGGACCTCCAGGCGGGCCTTCAGGGCGCCTTCCTCGTGGAGCGACTTGAGGATGTTCATCACGTCGTCGGCCTTGAGGTGGAGCGCCTGGAAGATCGCGGCGAGGTCGGCCACCGTCGTGTTGGGCCGCAGGACGGCGATCTGCGCGGTCTGCTCCCTGGTGGTGAGGGTCTTCTGGGAGAGGACCGCGGTCTTGCCCTTGCCCAGCGGCAGGGGCTGGCTCACGAACGGCTCGTCGGTGATGCGGATGGAGAGGCTGCCCTTGGCGAAGGCGCAGGGGGCGACCCGCACGTTGCCGCCGATCACGACGGTGCCCGTCTTCTCGTCGATCACGACCTTCGCCTCGGTGTCCGCCATCACGGTGAGCGCGCCGATGCGGGCCTGGGCGGTGTTGGGGTTCATCCCGGCGGGAAGCGTCAGCTCGATCGAGCCCGCGCCGAGGGCGGTGGGATTGAACTCGGGGTAGGCCTTGCGGATCGCCTCCTCCACGCGCAGGGCGTTGGTGGCGTCGGCGTCGAGGAGGTTCAGGTACATCTTGCCCTTGAAGACCGTCTCGGTCGGCACGCTCTCCATGATCACGCCCGCGCTCGGCAGCTTGCCCACGGTCGTGAAGCCGCGCCCGCTCTGGTTGCCGCCCGCGCCCTCGGAGAAGCCACCCACGGAGATCGCGCCGGCCACCGTGGCGTAGGCCTTCTGGCCGTTGGGAAAGACCAGGGGGGCGAACATCAGGGTGCCGCCGCGCAGGCTCGTGCAGTCGCCGATCGCGCTGGCGGTCACGTCGATGCGTCCGCCGGGGGTGGAGAAGGGCGGAAGCTCGGCCGTGAGCGTCACGAGGGCGACGTTCTTCGACTCGCTCTGGAGCGGGTCGACCTCGATGCCCCACTTGCGCAGGAGGTTGATCGTGGCGCGCTGGGTGCTGAGGAACTTCTTCGTGTCGCCCGTGCCCGCAAGGCCGGTGACGAGGGCGACGCCCACGAGCTGGTTCGGGGCGATGCCCTGGAACGTGGCGATGGTGCGGAGCTGGACCGAGACGCCCTGGACCTCGGCCCGGTCGAACGCGGCGCGGTCGCCGGCGGAGACCTGCCCGAAGCCCGCGGCGGCAAGCGCGACGAGCGCGGTCGTAGCCCGTAGCCGCCGGATGGTTCGTGCCGGCGTCCGAAAGAAGAAGGTGAGGGTGTCCATCAGAAAAGCCAGTCCAGGATCTTGCCGATCAGGCTTCGGCGGGTCTTGGAGGCGACGGCGCCCTTGCCGTCGGCCTCGATGTTCGCGTTGGCGATCTTGTCGCTCGTCACGGTGTTCTCGGGGGTCACGTCGTCGGCCCGGACGATGCCGGTGAGGGTCATCTTCTGGACCTCCTTGTTCACCCGGATGTAGCGCGTGCCCTGGACGTGAAGGTTGCCGTTCGCGTCCACGTCGACGACGGTGACGCTCAGGTTGCCGGTGAAGCTGTTGTCGGTGGTCGCGACGCCGCCGCCGCTCGAGCTGTACTTGCCGCCGGTGGTGCCGCCGCCGAGGACGCCGTTGAGGAGCTTCTGGGGCAGGAGCGCGCTGGGGCCGAGGATCTTGCCCAGCACCGTGCCGGAGAACGCATCGACCAGGGGCGCGCTCACCTTGTCCACGCTGGACGCCTCGGTGCGGCTGACGGAGGTGTTGGCGGAGTACTGGCCCTTCATCACCTCGTTCACGACCACCTGGAGGGTGTCGCCCTTCCTCGCCGCCGTCCGCCGTCCGATCAGGCCGCGCGCCGCGTCGGCGTTCATCAGCGAGCTCGCGCCGAGGGTGGTCGGGGCTTGCGCCGAGGCACCGACCGCCAACAGCCAACAACCCGCCGCCAACAGCCCTTTCACAGCTTCACCTCCACACGGCCGCTGCCGAGCACCGTGGCGGTGAGGACGGTGCCCTCGGGGGTCACGATCTGGATCGCGTCGCCCACGCCGCCGCCGGTCTTCGCCCTGCCGTCGGTCTCGAGGACCGCGCCGTTGCGCGCCACGACGACCCGCACGGCCTCGCCCGTCTTCACGCCCACGATCTGGGCCCTGAAGTTCAGGGTCCGCTCGCCCACCGAGCGGCCGTCGACCCGCACCCGGACGGTGACGGCCATCTTGTCGGCTTCCCGCGAGGCCGTGACGTCGAGGATCATCGCGCCCGTCGGGGCGATGATCGGCGCGGGACCCTGGCCCATGCTGAGGTCGGCGTCGCCGAACGTCTCGCGCGCCTTCTCGGTCGCGGCGTCGACGATCGTCTTCGCGTCCACCGTCTGGCCCTTGCGGGCGACGGTCGCGTCGGGCGGAAGGATCAGCTGGTAGGAGCCGCCGGCGAAGCCCGCGTCGCGCAGGATCGCCTGGATTCCCCACTTGGTGAGGGTCCGGCGCGAGCCGAGGGCGGGGGTCGCGCCAAGGTCGATGCGGCCCAGGCGCGGGCTGCCGTCCACGTCCGCGATGTCGCGCAGGAGGACCCGGTCGCCGTCCACCTCCGTCCGGGCGCGAACCTCGATGAGGGCAGGGGGCGAGGGGACAGGGGACAGGGGAGAGGAAGCAGAGGTTCCTGTCCCCTGTCCCTTGCCCCCCGTCACCTGGAGCACCCCGAACGTGCCCTCGCCGGGGAAGCCGAGCTCGCCGTCAGGGCGCTGGAGGACGAGGCGGCCGACGGTGCGACCGGCGATGCTGACCGTGCCGTTCATCGCGACCGCGAACGGGCCCGAGACCCGCACCTGCGGGAGGACCGGCCGACCGGCCGCGTCGGCGACGAGGCCGGCCGCGCTGCGCACCAGCGTCGTCGAAGCCTGGAGCGAGAGCGCGCGGCCCGCCGCGAAGCGGAGCCGCCCCTCGCCGAGAACGCCCACGCGGAGGGGTGGGTGGTTGTTCGCAATTGGTTGTTGGTTCGGAGAGCCCCCAACAACCAACAACCAACAACTTGTCAAAAGATGGTTCATCGCTTGAGTCCGTTCACGATGCCGAGCATGTCGTCGGCGGTCTGGATGGCCTTGGAGTTGATCTCGTAGGCGCGCTGGGCGGTGATCATGTGGGTCATCTCGGAGACGACCTCCACGTTCGAGCCCTCGACGTAGCCGCCCTGGAGGGTGCCGGTGCCGTTCTCGCCCGGCGCGCCGAGCACGGGCTCGCCGCTGGCGGCGGTGGCGGCGAAGAGGTTGCCGCCCAGGCGGGCCATGCCGCCGGGGTTCGCGACGTTCGCGAGCTGGATCTTGCCCTGGTAGGTGGAGCTGGCCGCGCCGACGTTCGTGGCGAAGACGTCGCCGTTCGGCGAGACGGTCACGGCGGTCGAGCCCGGCGGGATCGTGAGGTCCGGATCGAGCGGCATTCCGTCGGAGGTCACCACCTTGTTGGCGGAGTCCAGCTTGAAGGTGCCGTCGCGGGTGTAGGCGGGGGAGCCGTCGGGTCGGATGACCCTGAAGAAGCCCTGGCCCGAGCCCGTGATGGCGACGTTGAGGGGGTTGTCCGTCTCCTGCAGGCTGCCGGTGGTGAAGGTGGTCGCGGTGGCGGCGACCTTCGTGCCGAGGCCGATCTCGATGCCTTGCGGGGAGCCGCCGCCGTTCTGGCCGACGGAACCGGACTTCATGGTCTGGTACATGAGGTCCTGGAACTCCGCGGTCTGGCCCCGGAAGCCCGTCGTGTTGACGTTCGCGAGGTTGTTGGAGATCACGTCGAGGTTGTGCTGCTGGGCGACCATTCCGGTGCCGGCGGTGTAGAGTGCGCGTAACATGGCTTAGCTCATGGCCTCGGCGAGCTTCGACGTGGATTCGTCCTGGCTCTGGACCATCTTCTGGGCGATCTCGTACGATCGCTGGAGGGAGATCATGTCGACCATCGCGAGCACGGCGTCGACGTTCGACGTCTCCAGCTCTCCGGCGGCGACGGGGGCGTCGTCGGCGTCCGACACGGGACGGACGCCGGTTCCGGTGTAGAGGCCTCCGCCGTCCTCGTCCTTGCGGAACCGGCCGACGCTCCGACCGATCTCGACGGGCGTGCCCGCGATGCGGCCCCGTTCGTCGATCTTCACGAGTCCGGCGAGGCCCTTGATGGGCTGGTTCGAGGCGTCGAGGACGGCGTCGCCCCCCTGGGTGACGAGGTCGCCGCTCGCGTTCAGCTTGAACGCGCCGTCGCGGGTGTAGCGGACCTGGCCTTCGTGCCGCACGGCGAACATCGCGGGCGTGCGGCCTCCCAGGCGGAGGTCGAGGGGGTTGCCGGTGACGTCGGCGCCGCCGGGGGAGAAGTCGGTGACCTGGGCCTTCGAGTCGGCCTCGGGACCGCTGGAGAGCAGGGCGATCGGCTCGCCGTACCCCGCGTCGTCCGCGACGGTCCGGAGCATCATGTCGTTGAACGTGAGCCGGTCGCCCTTGAAGCCGCGCGTGTTGACGTTGGCGAGGTTGTTCGCGAGAACGTCCAGACGCTGTTGCTGGGCGATCATGCCGTTCGCGGCGGTGTACGTGCCTCGGTTCATCCCGAGCTTAATGTCGGCGGATGGTTCCGCAGGTGGAGGGCCCGAAACCTCACAAAATGCTTGAGGGAGGCGCGCGGCGGTGCGCTCACCATTGCGGACGATGGCTTACGATGGCCTGAGCAATCGTCCGCCATCGTAAGCCTTCCTACTCGTCGATGCGGCTGAAGTAGACCACGGTCACGGTGTGGCCGGGGGTGATGAGGTCGCCGTAGATGCGCGAGAGCATGGCGATCACGTCGTCCTGAGAGCGGAACTCGGGGCTCTCGCGCTCGATGTCGCGGGGCGAGAGCTCGGCGATGGTCTTGACCTCCACGCGGTCGAGGATCGCGGAGTACAGCTTCTGCCGGCGGCCGAAGCGCGGTCCGACGGTGATCCAGACCACCATGCCGGTGTCGTACTTGGCGGCCTTGTTGCCGAGACGGATCGTGACGGTCTTGCGGTTGTTGCGCAGGACGTCGCCGTAGAGGTCGGTGTAGAAGTTCAGGGCGTACATGGTGGCGAGAAGGGTCCCTATTGTCCCCTACCGCGCGAACTTTCGGCCCGCCGGGGCGGTATGGAGCCATGATGGCCTGGCTGTTGCTCCTTCCCGCGCTGTACCTCGCCGTCCTCGTGGTCCTCGCGCTGGTGGCCCGCCGCCCCCCTCGCATCCCGCCCTGGATCTCGCCCGCGTCGCTCGGGGTGCCTACCGAGTCGGTGCGGATCGGCGAGCTGCACGGCTGGTGGTGCCCCCATCCGTCGCCGCGCGGGTCGGCGATGATGGTCCACGGCTACGCGATGAACCGCTCGGAGTTCGTGCCCGAAGCGGCGGTGCTGCACCGCGAGGGGCTGTCGGTGCTGCTGCTGGAGACGCGTTCGCACGGCCGGAGCGGTGGCGGTCGGGGCGGCTTCGGCTGGATCGAGCGGCTCGACGTGATGGAGGGCGCGCGGTGGTTGCGGGCGCGGGTGCCGGGCGTGCCGCTCATCGTCGTCGGCTCGTCGCAAGGGGCGGCGGCGGCGGCGTACGCGGTCGGCGAGGACCCGGCGCTCGCCGACGCGCTCGTGCTCGACGGCGCCTACGGCCAGATGGACCAGGCGATCCGGGGCTTCCTCGATTTCCTGTTCACCCGCCGCTACGGGCGCCTCTTCGCGCCGGGCGTGCCGCTCACCGGCCTATTCCTGGGCTTCTCGCCCTACGGCAAGGACGTCGCGGCGTCGCTTCGGGCGATGGGCCCGAAGCCCGTGCTGATCTTCCACGGCGAGCTCGACTCGATCGCCCACCCGGCGCAGGCGCGACGCAACATCGAGGCGCTGACCGATCCGATGGTGGTGTGGCAGCCGGGCATGGGCCACGCGGAGGGCCGTTGGGAGCGCGCCGAGGAGTACCATGAGGCGCTGCGGGGGTTCGTCGAACGCGTCACCTCCGGAAAGCCCCTCCTCTTGCCGCCGCGGGACGAAGGTTTCGGATAGCGCAAGGTTTGATCGCGAGCGGGAGGTAGGAGGGGTTGGGGTGGTGGTCTCCGGGTGCGCTATGCTCACGTCGATGCTTCGCAACGGCTCGCGCAACTTGGACGACGAAAACATCGCGCGCGTCCGCCGATTCCGAACCGACGCGTCGGCATCGGAAAAGGTGGCTTGGGAGCTTCTCCGCAAGCGGCGGCTCGGCGGCTTCCTCTTCCGCCGCCAGCATCCCGTCGGTCCCTACGCCCTCGACTTCTACTGCGCGGAAGCGAAGGTCTGCGTCGAGATCGATGGCGGGCAGCACGTTCTGCGCAGTCGCGAGGACGAGGCGCGCGATCTCGCGCTGGAGAGGCTTGGCATCCTCACGATCCGGATACCGAGTCTCTTGCTTTTCGAAGGCGACGGCCTTGCCGCGCAGGCGGCGTTCGGGCGGGTCGAGGCGGCTTGCCGGGCACGTTGCCGAAGGCGGGACTGACCACCACCCCCGACCCCTCCTCCTCCCGCCCGCGACAGAAACTCTCAAACATCGCAGGCTTGTCGCCGCGGCGGCAAGAGGAGGGGTGACGCTATCCGTCGATCTCGCGTTCGACCAGGGCCTGCATCTCCGAGATCGCGCTCTCCAGGCGCAGACGGATCGCCTCGAACTCCTCGGGGGGCGCGTCCTTCGGCACGGTCATGCCCTCGCCCGCGACCATCAACGACCGAGAGAACGGCCTGGGCACGACGTAGCGGTCCCACGATCGCTCGATCCGCCAGCCGGGACGGATCGCGACGCCCACCGGCACGAGCGTCGCCCCCGCCCGCTGGGCGATGAGCAGCACGCCCGGCTGCACCACGCGCGCCGGGCCGCGCGGCCCGTCGGGGGTCATCGCCATCACGCCGCCCTCGCGGATCGCCTTGATCGAGCGCACCGCCGCCCGCTCGCCGCCGCGCCCCGTCGAACCCCGCGCCACCCGGTAGCCCAGGCGCTCGAAGATGAGGTTCTGGATGTCGCCGTCGCGCGACTGGCTGATGATGACCCACCAGCCTCGGTCGCGGAAGTGGGTCGAGAAGGGGAAGGTCTGGCTGTGCCAGCCGCAGTAGATCGTGCGCGGAGGAATGTTTTCGAAGCCTCGCGTCTGCGGGCGGAGGGTGCGGCCCATGAGCGACACGAAGCGGTAGCACAGCCCGGAGATGATCTCCGGGCGCCGCTCGCGCCAGTGGTCCTTCAGTCGCACCAGCCACGCTTCCTCGCGAGGTCGCTGCAAGGGTGGAGGGGGTAGCGGCGGATCAGCTCCCTCAGCAGGGTCGCCGCTCGTTCGGGCTCCCGATGGCGCTCCAGGCCCGCGAGCGCGAGCAGGGCCTCGGGGCGGGAAACATCGTCCGCGCCTGCATCGGCGACGCTCAGGAGCAGGGCGCGCGCGACCGCCGGGTGGACGTCCTTGAGCTTCTCGGCGAGGGCCACGCGCCGCGCGGCGGGCAGGCGCGCCGCCATGCCGATCTCGGTGAGGCGACCCAGGAGGGCGGGCTGCTCCGCCTCCGGCTCGACGCGCAGGAGCGCGAGGATCGCGTCGGCCTCGCCTGGCACCTCGCCGAGGTCGTGGCAGGCGGCGGCGAGGTCGCGTAGCGCCCTCGGATCGTCCGGGTGTCGCTTGAGGTGCGCCCGCGCGGCGGCCTCGGCGGCGGCGGGGCCGCGGGCGTTCATGCGGTCGAGCACCTCGTGGCCGATCCGCGCCTGCCCGAGGTCCGGCGCGCGAAACGCGAGGGCGAGGGCCGCGCCCATCGCGAGTCCGCCCAGGTGGGCCCAGTAGGCGGTTCCCACGGCGGCGTCGCCGATCCGCACCACCGCGCCGACGAGCTGCACCCCCGCCCAGAAGCCCACGATCGCGAGGACCGGCACCCCGAGGTTCGGGCCGACCGCCACCCGGAGCGCGCGGTAGCGCACCCCATAGTAGGCGGCGCAGCCCGCCACCGCGCCGCTCGCGCCGATGAGCGGGGCGCTCCCCATCGCGCGGTGGAGAAAAAGCCAGTGCAGCCCGACGCCCGCCAGCATCGACGCGAAGTAGACCAGCGCGAAGCGCGGCGCGCCCGTCGCCAGCTCCACCGCCGCGCCGACCGCGGCGAGGAACACCAGATTGCCCAGGAGATGGAAAAGGTTCGCGTGGAGGAACGGGCCCGCGAAGGCGCCGAGAACGGAAGGCCGGTCGGCCCGGAAGCCGAGCTCGGACACCACCCCGGGCAGGGCGACGACCGCGAAGGCCGCCGCGAGGTTCGCCCCGATCAGGAGCAGGGTCAGAACGGGGGTTCGTGCGGTCATGCGAACCTCAGGCCGAGTGGCAAGTGGCGAAACCTCTCCCCGCCGGTCACCCATCACCAGACACCGGTCACCTTCCGTCACGCCTCCGCGAGGACGTCCTCGCCGATGTCCACGTTCACGTAGGTCTCTTGGACATCGTCCAGGTCGTCGAGGGCGTCGAGGAGGGTGAGGAGTCTCAGCGCATCGTCCTTGGTGGGCTCGGCCTTGTTCGTGGCAAGGTAGGTGAGGGCGACGTCGGCGGTCTTCACGCCCGCCTTCTCAAGCTCGCCGTTCACGCGGTGGAGGTCGGCCACGTCGGTGGTCACGGTGAACGTCTCCTCGTCGGCCTCCACGTCCTCCGCGCCCGCGTCGAGGGCCTGGAGGGTGAACTCCTCCTCGTCCTGGCCCGTGCGCTCGACCACGATCTGGCCCACGTGCTTGAACTGCCACATGACGGAGCCGTTCTCGCCCAGCGCGCCGCCGTTCTTGGCGAAGGCGTGGCGGATCTCGGCGACGGTGCGGTTGCGGTTCTCGCTGTAGCACTGGAGGAGGACGGCGCTGCCGCCCGGCCCCTTGCCCTCGTACAGGATCTCCTCGTAGGCTGCGCCTTCGATGGCGCCCGTGCCGCGGTCGATCGCGCGCTTGATGTTCTCGACGGGCACGCTCGCATCGCGCGCCTTCTGCACGGCGACGCGCAGGCGCGGGTTCATCCCGGGATCGCCGCCCCCCGCCTTCGCGGCGACGATGATCTCGCGGGAGAGCTTCGTGAACTGCCGCCCCCGGATCGCGTCCTGCCGCCCCTTGCGGATCTTGATGTTCTTCCACTTGGAATGCCCGGCCATGGTTAGGCGTTATTTTGGCACGTCAGACGAAGGCACTCGACAAGCCTTATAGCCGGTCTTCCAACACGCGCCGCCTCAACGAGGCCTCGTTGACCGCTTTGGCGAGTGCTTTGTCGGACGCCATGCGGACTCGCGCCTCTTTCAGCCCGTCGAACTCTGCTTGTTGGCTTCGCGCAATTGACGGTAATGGATCGATCCAAGGGCCAGCCAGGAAAGTATTGACGTGAAATCGAGTGCCTGACTGAACGTAGCCACCACCTCCCCTCGCAAGCGAGTAGTGCAGCGTGCGCCTTGCGTCGAGAACACGTACGCCCCTGTAGTCCATCCATGTCCAGAATTCGACGCTGTCGCCTGGATCGCTCCCGTTTGACTTGTCGCCAGCGATCCTGAAGATTCCGTCGTCGACAGCGAGGTAAGGTGCCCTGCCGCCTTTGAAGTCGGTGCGAAGGTTGTGGCATCGAGCACCCACGTCTGCGATGATTGGCGCAGTCTCGAACACCGCATCGGCCAAGCGTAGGGGGTCGTTTCTTGTCGGATCTAACTCGACCAACTGACTCCAGTGGGCGACTGGATCGGGTCCGGATGGCCGAGTCTTGAACCACGCCATGCCTGGATTATAGCGGTTTTTCGCAACTTTGTAGTAGCATACAGGCATGACGCCGACGATCACGATCACCGAGGAGGCCCAGGCGTTCTTCGCCCGCACCCTCGACCCAGCCCTGCGCGAGTTGGTGGACTCCTCCGCGCGGGACTACTCCGAGTTCATGGGCGGCCTGCCCTTCGAGATCGACGCATTCTCCGACGAGGACTCCACCTTCGTTCAGGTGTACGTCACGGTCATGGCCCCTGCGGGCGAGTCGATGATGCCGCGCTTGGTCGAGTTCAGCAAAGGATGGACGCCTCGCCACAGCCGCGAGGAACGGCGTCGGGTCGGCTTCTCGGTCCACTACGTCTGATGGCGATCGTCCCCCGCGACCTACTGGATCAGTCCGATCGCTTGTTTGGTCAGGCGGAGGCCCTGCCCAATATCCCCGAACGAGAGGCGCTCCTGCGAACCGCGACCAGTCGCGCCTACTACGCTGTCTACCACGAGGCTCTTGCCCGCGCCCGTCGAGAGGGGTGCGCGCAGGCTCCGCCCGAGTACGGCTCCCACGGCGGTCTTTGGGATTGGTGGTACGTCGAAGAGGGTCCTGAACCTGAGATCGCAACGCGGGGAAGAGCCTTGAAGGAGCGGCGAACGCAGGCGGACTACCCCCTGCGCGAGACGTTCTCGCTCGAAGGAACGCGCACGACGCTCATCGACGCCCATGCCGCTTTCGACCTCGTCCGCGCCGCCTAGCCCCGCGCGGGATACAATAGCGTGAATGAGACGCGCCGGCCGAGTGAGCCCGCTGTTGCTTGGGGTCGTGGTCGCCATCGTCGCCCTCGTGGTCATCCTCTTCCTGGGCCAGAAGGGACCCGCCGAGACCGGCTCGCGCTTCATGGACGCCCTCGCCCGCGGGGACGTCGACGGGCTCGTCGCCACGTCCTACGCCCCCGGCAAGTCGCAGGACGAGCTCCGAAAGGACTGGGAGTTCGCCACGAAGTCCGTGGCCAAGCACTACATGTTCTACTGGAAGGTCACGTCCTCCAGCCAGACGAACGACACGGACGCCGTCGTCCGGCTCGCCGTCCAGAAGAACTACGGCCCCGGCTCGTACGACGAGAACTACGGCCTGCCGCTCCACAAGGTCGAGGGCGACTGGAGGGTCGACGCCACCGGCATCAGCCGCGAGATGTACCCCGCCCTTCCCCGCCCCGGCAGGCGCTGATCCTCGGCGACGGGCGGAACGGCCCTTTTCGTAAGATTCCTACAAGCCTCGCGTCGATGCGGAACGCTTTAAGGTTTCGGCCCGTTCTCCTCCACGAGACCCGACCATGAGCAATCTCAGAGTTCTGATCGTCGAAGACGAGCCCGCCGTCTCCGGCTTCCTGGAGGAGGCCCTCCATGAGTCCGGCTACGCCCCCACCGTCGCCGCCACCTCCGCCGCCGCGCTCGACTCGTTCGCTTCCAGCGCCCCCGACCTCGTCGTCCTCGACGTCATGCTGCCTGACGAGGACGGCTTCTCCGTGCTCCGGCGCATTCGCAAGGATTCGTCCGTGCCCGTCCTCATGCTGACCGCCCGCGACGCCACCGACGACCGCGTGAAGGGCCTCGACGCGGGCGCGGACGACTACCTCGCCAAGCCCTTCAAGCTCGAAGAGCTGCTCGCCCGGGTGCGCGCGCTCCTGCGGCGCGGCGGGGCGAGCTCCACCGTGCACCGCATAGGCGACCTGGAGATCGACACCGCCACCCGCCGCGTCCACCGAGGCGGGCGCCTCGTGTTCCTCTCGGAAACGGAGTATCGCCTCCTGGAGCTCCTCGCCCGCGCGGACGGCGGGTCCGTGAGCAAGGCCGACATCCTGCGCGAGGTGTGGGGCAACGCGGGGCGCGACCCCAACGTCGTCGAGGTCTACGTCAGCTACCTGCGCACCAAGCTCGATCGCGACGACCTGCCCCGCCTCGTCCAGACCGTCCGCAGCCGGGGCTACGCGCTTCGGGAGGGAAGCGAGGGGTGAGGGCTGAAGGGTGACGGGTGCGAAGCCGTTCACCCACCCGCCACCCTCCACTCGTCGCCATGCGCCTCTCCCACCGTCGCCGCCTCGTCCTCGCCGCCTCGTCCGTGTCGGGCCTGATCCTCGCCGCGCTGTTCATCTCGGCGAGCGCCCTCTATCGCGGCATCGAGACCAAGGAGGACGCCGACAGCGTCGACCTCACCGTGCGCCAGGCGGTGCAGGCGGTGCAGGCGATGCTCGCGGGCAACCCCGAGGACGCCCGGGACGAGGTCGCCGCCGTCTGCAAGCCCGAGCCCAACGCCGCCCTCGCCATCGTCTGGAAGGGCCGCACCCTCGCCCAGGACGGGCCGCAGGACGTGAGCGGACTGAACGGACGGGGACGCGCGACCGTTCGCGGCATGGAACTCACGTACCACAGCCTCGACCGCGGCCCGTACCACGTCGTCGCGGCCCTCGCCTGGAGACGCCGCGAAGAAGCCCTGCGACGCCTCAACCTCACGCTCTCCCTGCTATGGTTCCCGCTCGTCGGCCTCGTTGCGGGGGCGGCCGCCCTCGCGTCGCGCGCGACCTTCGGACCGCTCGATGAGCTGCGCCGCCAGGCCGACGCCGCCCGCGAGGGTGGCCTCGAAGCCCGCCTGCACGTCGAGAGCGACGACGAGTACGGCGCGTTCGCGACGAGCCTGAACGGCTTCCTCGACAACCTGGAGGCGCTCGTGAAGAACGAGGAGCAGTTCGTCGCCGACGCCGCCCACGAGCTTCGGACCCCCCTCACCGCCCTGCGAGGGCGCGTCGAGACCACCCTCCTGCGCGAGCGCAAGCCCGCCGAATACCGCAAGGCGCTCGGCGTCGTGCTGGAGGAGGCCGAACGCCTCTCCGCGCTGGTCGAGGCGCTGCTCGGCTCCGCCACCGCCGCCTACGCCACCACCGTGCCGCCGCTGGACCTGGAGGCCGAGGTCGAGCGCGCCCAGGCGCGCTGGCTCGACCGGTACGCCGAGGCGGGCGTGGAACTGAAGGCGACCGCCCAGCGTCTGGCCGCCGCCGTGACGCCCAGCGAGATCGGTTCGATCCTGGACAACCTCCTCGCCAACGCCCTGCGCGCCTCGCCGGCCGGCTCGGCGTGCCGCATCGACCTGAGCGGGGTCGGCGGGCGCGTCCGCCTGGCGGTCCAAGACGCCGGCCCCGGCGTCCCTGAAGAGCTCCGGGGGCGGATCTTCGACCGGTTCGTGCGGGGCGAGGAGAGCCGCAACCGCTCCACGGGGGGCTTCGGCATCGGCCTCTCGCTCTGCCGCCGCATCGCCGAGGCGCGGGGCGGGACGATCGGCGTCGTCCCGAGCGGGAAGGGCGCCCGCTTCGAGGTCGACCTGCCCAGGGCGTGATCCCGGG
>CAXTOO010000040.1:0-10292 GCA_964245875.1 uncultured Fimbriimonas sp.
TCGAGCTCCTCGTCGTCATCGCGATCATCGCGATCCTCGCCGCCATCCTGTTCCCGGTCTTCGCGCAGGCGAAGCTCGCCGCCAAGAAGGCGGTGGACCTCTCCAACCTCAAGCAGCTCTCGCTCGCGGGCGAGATGTGGAAGGCCGACCACGAGGGCTACCTCGTGAAGGCGTACGGCAACGAGGAGAGCGGCGGCCAGATGACGGGCCTGAACTATCCCTTCTGGGGCTGGGACTGCGCCCTGCAGCCCTACATCAAGAACAAGGAGATCTTCAAGTCGCCCCTCGACCCCGGCATCCCCGTCCGGGGCACCGGCGAGGGCAGCCGCGAAGGCGACCACGAGTACGGATGCACCGGCTTCAACTCGGTGGGCCTCTGCGACGACTATCCCGACCTCGGACCCATGAGCAAGGCCCGCGCCGCTGAGGACGACTTCGCCGCGAGCTTCCGCCTGAACTCCAGCAACCAGCCGGGCTACGTCGCGGCCGACCCGATCTCCCACTTCCGCTTCGCCGCCAACGAGAGCGGCATCGACCAGCTCTCCAGCCTCATCCTGCTCGTGCCCGGCAGCGCCGGCCCCCAGGGCGCACCCAACAACGACGAGGAGGTCACCACCGCCGACGCCGGCTATCCTCCCGTCGCCGTGTGCGTGGACAACGTTGACGTCGTGGACTACGACCGCAACGGTCGCGTCTCCAAGATCCCGACCAAGGCGCAGCGCGCCCAGGGCAAGGCCAACTACGGCTTCGGCGACGGCCACGCCAAGAGCCTCGCCTGGATGCAGACGTGGCAGCGCCTCGGCGCGGACACCAAGGACTCGGCGGGCAACACCGTCACCCCGACGCCCTGGCGTCAGAGCTTCACCGGCGCGCCCGACCTCTGCAGGTACCGCGAGGGCGACGGCCGATAGGGAGTCCGGGTTCCTCCCCTTTGGGGGAAGGTAGGGTGGGGGTTCCGATCGATGGGAGTCCCCCAGCCTTGCTAGACGACACAAGGACCGGCCTCTTCCCTTTTGAAAAGATCAGGGCGAGGGCGGTCCGGGTTGCCATTTTGCCATGCCTCGCCCTCGTCGCGGGCTGCGTCGCCGCGCCCACCGACCGGCGCTTCCCCGAGCGCGAGGCCGTCCGCCTCTGGCACCCCTGGACCGCCGACGGCGCGGCCATCGTCCAGCGCATCGCCGATCGCTTCAACGCCTCCCAGAGCCGCTACGAGGCGATGCCCCTGAGCGTGCCCGGCACCGAGGAGGCGAAGACGAAGTTCATGCTCGCCGTGTCCGGCGGCGACCCGCCCGACCTCCTCGCCACCTGGGAGCCCGTGCTGCCCCTCTACGCCCGCGACGGCGTCGTGCAGCCGATGGAAGGGCTCATGTCGCCCGCCGACCGCGCCGCCTACGATCGCGAGTACGCCGTCGCGCGCCGCGCGGGCGAGTACCGGAACCACGTCTACGGCGTCGCCGTCGGCCTGAACGTGCCCGGCGTCTTCTACCGCCCCGCCCTCCTGCGCGCGGCCGGCCTGCCCGACCGGCCGCCCCGCACCCTGGAGGAGATGGCCGACTGGGGCGCCCGCCTCGACCGCCGCGACGCCAAGGGCGACCTCAAGCGCTGGGGCCTCGACCCCGGCTACCTGCGCGACCTCGCCCCGCTCTTCGGCGACCTGGCCGACGGCGCGGGCCGCGTCGACACCCCCGCGAACGTCGCCGCCCTGGGCTGGATCGTCGCCGGTCGCCGCCGCGCGGGCTTCAAGGCGGTCCAGCGGTTCCAGCTCGGCATCGGCATCGACGTGGCGAGCAAGAGCGCCGAAGCGAGCTGGCCCTTCATGTCGGGCCGCTACGGCATGGCCGTTGAGGGGCAGTGGCGCGTCGACGAGGCGGCGAAGGCCGCGCCGGAGTTCGCCCGCGAGTACCGCACCGCGCCCCTGCCGCCCCGCGCCGCCGGGCCGGAAGGCACGGGCTTTGCCACCGCCACGCTCCTCACGATCCCCTCGGGCGCGCGCCACCGCGCGGGCGCGTGGGCCTTCGTGCGCTTCTGGGGCGGCCTCGCCGACCCGAAGGTCGCGGCGGAGATGAACGTGCTCGGCGGCTGGCTGCCATGAGTCCCGAGATGGCCGCCGCGCCCGCCTACCGCGACTACGTGCGGAGCCACCCGCAGTACGACGCCTTCATGCGCACCATCGCCCGCCCCGGCCTTCAGACCCACCCACCCGTGCCCGACCAGGCCTACGTCTACGACGCCCTCGACAAGGCCGAGACCAGCGCCGTCGCCGGCGACAAGTCGCCCGCCGACGCCCTGCGCGAGGCCCAGCGGCAGATCGACCGTGAGCGCGCCCGCCGACGCGATCTCGGAGAGACGCCATGACTCCGAGAGGGTTCCCCTTTTCGAGATGGTTCCCCTTGGAGCCGCGGCGCCATCCTTTCAAGGAACGCCAAACTCCCACCGCGAGCGCAAGGGGGAACCGTGGGGGAGGGGGTGGTGACGCCCTCTGCCCGCTGCTGGCTCTTGTGAAATCCTTCGACGTGGGAGAAAGACGATGACCCGCCGCCGCGAGCTCACCGGCTGGCTCTTCGTCTCGCCTTGGATCGTCGGGTTCCTCCTCTTCAAGCTCGGGCCGTTCCTCGCCAGCGTCGGTCTCTCCTTCACGCGCTACAACCTCCTCACGCCCCCGAAGTGGGTCGGCGGCGCGAACTACCGCGCGCTCCTTGGCAACGACCCCCTCTTCGTCCACTCCCTCGGCGTCACCCTGCGCTACGCCGCGATGTTCGTGCCCCTCTCGACCCTCGTGGCGCTCGGCGCGGCGCTGCTCCTGAACCACTCCGTGCGCGGCGTCGGCCTCGCCCGCGCGGTGGTCTACCTGCCGTCGATCCTGCCCGCCGTCGCCACCTCGGTCCTCTTCGTGTGGCTCCTCAACCCCGACTCCGGGCCGGTGAACCTCTTGCTTGGCCATCTGGGCGTCAGAGGCCCCAACTGGCTCCACGACCCGCACTGGGCCTTGCCCTCGCTCGTGCTCATGGGCCTTTGGGGAGTCGGCGGCGCGGTGGTCGTCCTCCTCGCGGGTCTGCAGGACGTGCCGACGTACCTTTACGAGGCCGCGCTCGTGGACGGCGCGACCGCCTGGCAGCGCACCCGCCTCATCACCCTCCCGATGATCACGCCCGTGATCTTCTTCAACGTCACCATGGCGACCATCGCCGCCTTCCAGGCCTTCACCGAGGCGTACGTCACCACCAACGGCGGCCCCGAGGACAGCACCACCTTCGTCGCCCTCTATCTCTGGCGCCGTGCCTGGACCTACCTCGACCTGGGCTACGCGAGCGCGATGGCCTGGATGCTCTTCGTCCTCACCGTCGTCGTCCTCGGTGGCCTCCTCGCGAGCCAGCGAAGGTGGGTCCACGATGCGAGGTGAGGACGTCACCCCTCCTCTTGCCGCCGCGGCGCAGGCACAACGATCTTCGCCTTGTTTGATCGCGGGCGGGAGGAGGAGGGGCCGGGGGTGGTGGTCCGCCGTGCCGCAAGCAAGCGGAGATCGATCGCACCCCCTCCCCCACGGTTCCCCCTGCCGCTCGCGATGGGAGCGCGCGTAGGATGACGCTTCGAGGCCGCGGCGGCAAGGGGAACCATCTCCGGAACGCCCTCGTTACCCTCGCCCTGCTCGCCCTGTGCGTGCCCGTCCTCATGCCCGCGGCCTGGATGCTCTCCACCGCCTTCAAGACCGATGCCCAGGTCCTGCGCGGCGACGCCTCGCTCTTCTCGCGGCCACTGGAAACGGGCAACTTCGTCAAGGCCCTCACCGCCGTGCCCTTCGCGCTGTACCTGCGCAACACGGTGTTGCTGTGCCTTGCCAACGTGGTCGGCGCGGTCGCGAGCAGCGCCGTCGTGGCGTACGGCTTCGCCCGCGTCCCCTTTCGCGGATCGAAGGCCCTGTTCTTCGTCATGCTCGCCACGATGGCCCTGCCCGGCCAGGCCACGATGGTGCCGGTGTTCGCCCTCTTCCGTTGGCTCGGCTGGTACGGCACGCCCCTTCCGCTCGTCGTCCCCTCGTTCTTCGGCGTGCCGTTCTACGTGTTCCTGCTCGTGCAGTTCTTCCGCACCCTCCCCGAGGAGATGGCCGAGAACGCCCGCCTCGACGGCGCGGGCGAGTGGACGATCTTCCTGCGCCTCTGCCTCCCGCTCTCGAGGAGCGCCCTCGCCACCTGCGCCCTCTTCCAGTTCGTGGAGACCTGGAACGACTTCTTCGGCCCGCTGCTCTACCTGAACGACCCCCGGACCTACACCCTGGGCTACGGCCTGCAGCAGTTCCAGAGCGCCTTCGGCGGCCACCAGCCGCAGCTCATGGCCGCCGTCGCCGCCTTCACGCTGCCCGTCGTGCTCCTCTTCCTCTTCGCCCAGCGCACGTTCGTGCGCGGCATCGCCACCACGGGCGGAAGAAACTGACGTGGTGCCTCCTTCCATGAGGCATCTCCGGCCCCTCGTCGCCCCGGCTTCCAGCCGGGGCCTACTCCTCGGAGTCCCGACCGAACTCCACGTCCGCGTACAGCTCCCTCAAGGCCACATCCAGGCCGACCGACTCCAGCCGCGCCACCGCGTCCAGCCCCACGTAGGTCTGGACGCCCCAGGCCCGCCCTCGCAGGAAGACCTCGACCCGAGGCTCCTTCGTGGAGACCAGCACGTACTCCTCGAACGTCTCCAGGCTGCGATAGTAGAAGAACTTGTCGTTCCGGTCGTAGCTCTCGGTTGAAGGCGACAGCACCTCAAAGATGGTCTTGGGATTGAGCAGAGCGCCTCGCGGACGGATTGCGAAGCGCGGCGGGCAGGCGATCACCCCGTCAGGGTAGGTGTAGAGGTTGTGCGCCGGGATGGGGATTTGCGTGTCCTGGTCACGCAGACGGCAAGCACCCAGCTTACGTAGCCGGGGGTTTAGCAGTTCGCCGAGGATAGACGTCACGGCACCATGCTCCTCCGACGCCCCGGCCATGGGACGCACGACCCCATCGATGAACTCGCTCCGCGTCTGCGCCTTTTGCTCGGCGGCGTAATACGCCTCGAACGACACGCGGTCCTCCCTCGGGGCTCTCGCGGGCAGCAGGAACGACGCGACGCTCATAAGAACATTCTACGCCACCCCTTTGGGAGTGCGCGAGCTTGCTCGCGCGCCCTCTACGGCATCGGATCGTCGTGGCTCAGCTCCATCTCGCCCAATGCCGCGCGGGCGGGATCGCGCAATTCGGGATCGTCGCACCGGGCGTACTCGCGAAGCCTATCCGCCGCATCGGGGTTGCCGAGCGCGGCGAGCTCGATCCAGAGTTCCAGTGCGGAAGGTCCCTCTTCCGCCGCGAGGGCGCGCTTGTGAAGGTCGTGCTCGTCCATCCTATTCCAGCGCGTAGCCCGGCATCGTCTTCGCCGCGGGCGAGTCCTCCGTCGCGAACGCCGAGCAGCCGGGGTTCGCGCCCACCCACAGCAGCCCGATCGGCCGCCCGCCGTACTCCACGATCCACTCGAGACGGCGGTCCACCTCGATCTCGGAGGCCGTGAAGGCGTCCTCGTCGAGCGCCTCGGCGAGGTCGAACGGACGGGCGTACAGCCGGGGATTGCGCGGCGGCGCGTCCATCCCCGGTCCCCACTCCGGCTCTTCCGGCGCGTCCGCAAGGTTGAAGAGCCACGCGTCGCCGTTCAGCCGCGTCTCCTCGCCCTGCGGCGTCCCGGTGTAGGCGTACACCGTGCGCCGGTCGGCCTCGACGTACACGGAGACGTCGCCGAAGTCGAAGCGCAGCAGGAAGTCGGCGTCAGCAAGGGCCACTTCCGGAGATTGTGTCACAGCGTGGTTGACGAATCCCCTCCCCACCGCCGAACCCGATAGGCTTGGAACGTGCCTCCGTTCCTTCCCTGTGTCTGGGCCAAAACGCCCCGAAAAGGCCGTTTCAGGTTCGAACACCCGAAAGGGATCCCGCGCCCGCCAGGCCGAAAACGGGCCTCGACCGGCTCCAGTCGGCAGCGACAAGGACGCTAGGGGGCCGAGGGCCGAGCCGCGGCGAAGCCGTCCAGCAGCTCCTCGTACTCGGCCACCGTCGAGCAGCGCGTGAGCTTGTCCCGGAGCTGCGAAGCACCCGTCTCGCCCTTGATGTAGATCGGCATCTGTCCCCGAAGCGAGCGGCAGGCCCGGCCCTCGGCGCCAACGGGATCGTTCTCCGCCTCCTGCGCGACGGTCATCCGCAGGTGGTCCATGGCGGTCCGGATCCGCTCGCCGAGGGGCACCACGATCTCGGGGTCCTCCTCGTAGGGCCGACCCGCGAGGTATGCGTCCATGCCCTCGCGAATGGCCCGGAGCCGCCAGGGATTCGAGATCGCCGCGCGACCGACCATGACGCCGTCGCAGCCGGTCTCCCGGAGCATCCGCACCGCGTCGCCCGGCGTCTTCACGTCGCCGTTGCCGATCAGGGGCACCGTCACCGCGTCCCGCAGGGCGGCGATGAGCCGCCAGTCCGCCTCGCCCTCGAAACCCTGCTTCGCGAAGCGCGCGTGGAGGGTCAGCATCTGCGCCCCCGCGCCCTGGAAGCGGCGCACGAGCTCGGGCGCGGCGAACAGCGAGTAGTCCCACCCCGCCCGGACCTTGACCGTCACCGGCACCCGCACCGCGCCGACCACCGCCCGCACGATCCGCTCCGCCATGTCGGGATCTTTCAGCAGGGCCGCGCCCGCGCCAGTCTTGCAGACCTTGGGCACCCAACAGCCCATGTTGATGTCGACGATGTCCGCGCCCATCGCCTCGGCGACCCGCGCCGTCTCCGCCATCGTCTCGGGCTCGCCGCCGAAGATCTGGATCGCCACCGGCCGCTCGTCCTCGTGGAGCCGCATCTTGTGGATCGTCTTCCTCGCGTTGTGGTGGACCGCCATCGCGGACACGAACTCCGTGACCATCAGCCCCGGCCCGGCGATCCGCTTCGCGATCCGCCGCATGGGCTGCGAGGTGACGTCCTCCATCGGCGCCAGCACGAGCGGCGGGTCGATGGTGTGGGTTCCGACGCGAAACATGGAGACATCAGAATACCTTTCGACCCTAGTCAGGATCGTCGTGGCGCACGAAGCGGATCTCGCCCGGCCTGAGTTCGGGCAGCGCGAGGAGGACCTTGCCGGCGAGTTCGCGCAATGGCCCGTTGCCCTGTTCGCGCGGCCTCAGCACGAGGACGGAGATCCTGCGATCGGTCATGTTCTGCTCGGCGCCCATGTTGCCGTCGTACGCGACGAGCACGTCGAACCCCGCCCTTTCCGCATGGGTCAGCAGGGCTCCGTTCTTGGTCCCCTCCCAGCGGAGCTTGCGGACGGTGCTCCATTCATGGCCGAGCAACTCGCGACCGAGCGCCTTGGGCACTCCTTCATCGAAAAGCAGGCGAATCAGTCGTCAGATCCGAGGTTGGCGGCCCGGCGTGTCTCGCCTGCTTGCCAAGCGAGGAAGGCGAGCACGCGCTCACGTTCGAAATCGTACTCCTCCACGAACTCATCGATCCCCATGCCTTCCTTGAGGTTGTCAAGAAGAACGGTAAAGGGGAACCGGGTGCCCTTGAAGCACAGCGTTCCGTGCATGATCTCCGGGTCGATGCTCAGCACGTCTTCGAGTCCGGGAGGGATGGTCACGGCCATAGAATCATTGTAGCCCTCGGGAACTTGCGCATTATCGCCCCGAAAACCTACCGGTACCCCTCCAGATCGGTAGCCTTCGAGCCGTTCTAGGAAGGAACGACCATGACGCCAAGGACTCGGAGTCGGATCGCCCTGCTGACGCTCGCCCTCGCCAGCCTCTCGCCCGCCCAGGCGCCCGCGAGGCCCGCCTTCGAGGACGACGAGCGCCACCGCATCATGGCCTATTGGGCCGAGCCCGGCCGATACACCGCCGATGCCCCGCCCGACACCGCCAAGCGCGGCGTGTGGCAGGTTCGCCTCACCCCGGCGGGGAGCGTCTGGCTCTGGAATCTGACCCGGGGCAAGAAGGTCCCGCCGACCCAGAACGCGGCCTCGCCGTGGGACGCCTGGATCAAGGCGAAAATCGCGCACGACCGCTGGCAGGCGCTCCGGGACGCCCGCGCGGCCAACCGCGACGCGATCGGCAAGGACCTGCCGAAGCCCGACGCCAACACCCCGCTGGACGAGCCGCCCCTTCCCGGCACGATGCCGCCCGAGCTCCGCTCGGCGCTCGGCCCGTGCCCCCAGATGGCCGAGGCCGTCGCTCCGCTCCAGCACACCGTCGCCTTCGACGACGTCACGCTCGCCTACCAGGACAACGTGCGGATGAGCCCGCGCTACGCCTACTACCGCTTCCCCCAGGGCGTCGACTCAGCGGGCGTGCCGGTCAAGTCGATGCCGCCGGAGCGGCTCGAAACGCTGTTCCACACGGCAGGCATCGACGAGGGTCCGGCCCGCGTGATGCGCGCCGTCTCCATCCTCGAGGGCGGCTTCGACTCGGTGAACACCTACGACACCGGCTTCGTCAGCGTGGGCTTCATCCAGTTCGCGAGCCTCAAGGAGGGCGGCGGCTCGCTCGGCTCGGTGCTCAAGGGCTACAAGGCCGCCGACCCGCTGGGCTTCGCCGCGGACTTCCACCGCTTCGGCGTCGAGGTCGACGAAACGGGGCGCCTTGCGGTCGTCGATCCCACGAGCGGCGCGGTCGCCATCGGCGCGGACGCCAACGCGCGCATCATCGAGGACAAGCGGCTCATCGCCGTGTTCGGCCGCGCGGGACTGCGCAGCGAGGGCTTCTGCGCCGCCCAGGTGCGGATGGCGAAGGCGATCTACTGGCCCTCCGAGGACCGCGTGAGCGTGGTCCTGAACGGCGTCCCGACGCCGGTGCGCGTGGGCGACCTGGTCTCCAGCGAGGCGGGCCTCGCGACGCTCTTCGACCGCAAGGTCAACACCGGCCACGTGGACGCGCTCGGCGACGCCGCCTCGCGGGTCGCCTTCGCCCAGGGGATCACGTCGGTCGAGGACCTCGCGAAGTACGAGAAGACGCTGATCGCGCTCGTGCGGTACCGGAAGGACTACCTCGCCGACCCCGACCTGGGCCAGCCCGCCGAGCCGCCGGTCGCGGTCCACCTCGCCAGCCTTCGTTCGCGCAGCGTCGCGTCCCGCTCCGGCCGCACCGCGCCGGGCGCCATGCGCGGCCACCGCCTGAAAGTGGGGCGGAATGGATCGAAAGGCAAGGAGTAGCCTTCTTACCCTTTCCCGTTTAGGTGAAGATGCCTCGCCTCGGCGAACACGGCGTGGGCCACCCGGCGCGTCTCCTCTTCGCGGAGAAAGCCCGCCACGATCCCGCCGAGCAGCGCCAGAGCCCCGAACGCCGCCAGCGACGCATAGGGACGGGCCAAGGCGAAGTGCCAGCGGGCGAGCCCGCGCGAACCCTTACGGATCGCCTGACCTCGCGCGCCGTGATAGCCCGCACGGCGTGTCGCGAGGGCGAGACGAGCCGTGTCCCAGGCCAGCGCCAAGATGCGAAGGAGCAAAGGAAGCGATCCGGCGATCAGACCGACGCATCCGATCAGTAGAAGCCCCACGCTGGCGGCGCGGTAGAGGTCACCCCGCGCCTCGTTCGACGCGCCTTGTCCGACGACCGCCTTCGCGTCCTCGTAGAGCCCGGCCACCTCGCGGCGCAGAACGTCGGGATCGGCCTCTTCCGCTTGCGGCTCCACCCCCCGGGGCGTCGCAACGGCCCTGGCGTGGTGCAGGGCGGGAAGGCCGATCGTTCGGAACGGGCCTTCCAGCCGGTAGCCCGACTCCAGGTTCGGCACCCGCTCGCCCGACGTCGGGATGTAGCGCAGTCTCGGATCGACGTTCGTGCGGGTCCGCAGGTCGGCGTCCTCCATGAGGGCCTGCGCCCGCAGGTCGCCCGACGAGGGGAAGAACGCCGTGTAGGGCATCGTCTCCGCCATCGACCGCGAGAGTCCCTCCGCCGCCACGCCGACGAACAACGCGAAGGCCAAACCCCCAAGCCCGAGGTCGCGGACGGTCTCGACCGTCCGCCGCCCGCCGAGGACCGGCAACGCCCCGAAGATCAGGAGCGCCGCGCCGACCGCCGTCGCGAGGGCCAATGAGGAGAGTTCGCCTTGCAAAGCGAGCACTATTGTGCCATGCCCCAGGCCACCGTCCGCGTCGACACGGCAAATCCCATCGGGACCGTCTCCCCTCGCCTCTACGGACACTTCGCCGAGCACCTGGGCCGTTGCTGCCACGGAGGCATTTGGGTCGGCAAGGACTCGGATGTCCCGAACGAGGGCGGCTTCCGCCTGGACGTGGTGGAGGCGCTGCGCGCGCTG
>CAXTOO010000040.1:10302-21040 GCA_964245875.1 uncultured Fimbriimonas sp.
AATGCGTCGCTCAACACGGCCTTCCAGAACATTGCCAAGCAGGTCGCGATGCTCCGGGTCTCGAAATGATCCGGCGCGGCTTCCGCAAGGACGCGCTGGAGGCCCTTCGCGCCATGCCGACGACCCTCCTGCGCTGGCCCGGGGGCCGCTACGCCGATCACTACCACTGGCGGGACGGCATCGGCCCGGAGCGACCGGTGCGCCTGGGCCTTTCCTGCGGGCGGCGCGATCGAGACGGTGTTCTGCGGCCAGGAGCGGGACTGGAACGAGCGCGCGGTCGAGACGATGAAGGGCCACGTCGGGCTGATGGGGCACTTCTCCATCCACCGGTACTGGCTCGAAGGCGGCCTCGGCGCAGACTTCACCGAGGAGCGGTACGATGCCGTGATCGCCGAGGCGCACCGGACGGAGGAGTTCGTGCAGGAGACCCGCGCGATGCTCGACCGGATCGACCCCGACCGGAAGATCGGCATCGCCCTCGACGAGTGGGGGATGTGGCAAGGCGACGCCCGCCCCTGGAGTCCGAGCGGCACCGAGGGGTACGGCGGCGACTACACGCAGGCGGGCACCCTGCGCGACGCCCTGGCGGCGGCGGTCGCGTTGGAAGGATTCCATCGGCAGTGCAACGTGCTCTCCTTGTGCAATCTGGCGCAGGTCGCGAACGTGCCGCACGCGCCGGTCATGACCGACGGCATGGCGTTCTGGGCGACACCGACCTACCACGTCCTGCGGATGCACGCGCCCCACATCGGAGCGGAGGCCCTGCCCGGCACCGTCGAGGAGGACTCGAAGGTCTCCGCCACCGCCACACGAAAGGACGGGCGGCTGACCGTCTCGATCACGAACCGCTCGTACCGCGACACCAACCCCGTCCACCTCTCGGGGCTTTCCGGACCGGCGACGACCGAGCTTCTGCACGCCCCCGCCGAGGCGCAGAACTCGGCGTCAGAGCCGAACCGGGTCGCGCCCAAGCCGTTGGAGGTGAAGGCCGACGCGGACGGCGTGTGGCTCCCGCTTCCGCCGCACTCGTTCGCGACGGTCACGGTGGGCTAGGTATTGTCTTAGCGATGCTTGGCGAAGCCACCGCGACGAAGAATCTGCGGTTCTCGGTCAAGAACCTTGGCGTCTTGCGCGAAGGTGAGCTTGAACTCAAGCCGCTCACCATCATTACGGGGCGCAACAACGTCGGTAAGACCTACTTGACCTATGCCCTTTACGGGTTTCTGTCGGGTTGGCAACGCTACACGATCCTCAGCCGCATGAAGGTTGATGCCTTGATCGACGAGGGAGCGCAAACCATCGACCTTGCGCCTCTCTATGCAGGCAGGCAAGCGGCGGTCAATCGGGCTTGCAGCCGCTACAAGGCGGAGTTGCACACGGTCCTTGCGACCGATGAGAAGCGGATGGCCTCTACCGAGTTCTCCGTCACGATCCCTACCGACGAGACCTTCGCTGAGCACTCGTACGTGTCTCAGTTAACCACCGGGCCGAACCGAAGTCCTTACATCGAAGCGACGAAAGTCGCAGGCGAGACTGAGCTTACTTTGACAGCGCTGTCGAACCGTGTTCGGGTACTTCCGAACCGGGTGGACAGCTTTGTCCAAAGCGTTCTCAAAGAGATTCTGTTCGAAGGCACTTTCCCAAGCACCTACATCTTCAGCACGGAGCGAACCGGCGCGGCAACGTTCCGAAACGAACTCAACCTCGCTAAGAACCGCTTTATGGAGTATGTGGGCACCATGTCAGCCAAAGAAGCACCAGACATGACCAGCCTGGTCAGCGCGATCCGCAACAGTGGCTATCCAACCCCGGTGCGCGACAATGTCGACTTCATCAATGGCTTGGAGGCAATTGGCAAGCAGACCTCGCCCGTGCTGTCGGAGCATCCTGACCTTCTTGATGACTTTGAGACGATCCTTGGTGGGCGCTATGCTCTCGATCGTCAGGGAAACCCAGTATTTGAGCCACAGGGCGCGAAGCGGGGCATCAAGCTTCGGATGCAGGAGTCTTCGAGTTCCGTGCGTTCCTTGCTCATGTTCGCCTTCTATCTGCGTAATCTCGCGGTCAAGGGCGATCTAGTGATTCTTGACGAACCTGAGCTGAACCTCCATGTGGAGAATCAGCGAAGGCTCGCCCGGATGATCGCCCGGCTCACGAACATCGGCATCCGGTTCCTCATCACGACGCACTCGGACACGATTGTTCGAGAGTTCAACTCCCTTATCCTACTTGGGGGCCTCGGTGAGAGTGCGGGCCTCGCACGGACAAACAGCGGCTACACGGCGGACGAGGGGCTTGGTGCCTCCTCCGTGAACCTCCTGAGCCTTGAAGACAAGGAATTCACCCCCGCCGGAGGGCGCAGGTCGAAGGGCGTCTGTCTGGTGCCTGCGAGGATTGACTCGCGGTATGGGATAGAGCGAACGACGTTCGACCACACCATCGTTGAGATGGATCAGATTTATAACCGTCTCTACGCGGCGGTCGAGCGCCTAGGGGGATGACCGAGTTCGTTATAGCTATCAACGGCCTCGTCAAAGGCGTGGTGTTGGGAAAGAATCAGTCAACCATGAGGCTGGTCGAGAACGATCCCAGCCCTCTGGGCCTTAAAGAAGCTATGGTGACCGAGATGGAGGATGAAACGGTTGCCTTCAGACCCGACGATGACCGCAAAATTGTTTGTTCCAACATGAGGTGCAAACGAGTCACTCCGGGCATCACGTCGCCTCTTTTCCGAACGGATACGGCCAACTCAGCGAATCAGATGTGTGACGCTGTCCTAATCCACGTCCGGAAGGACTCAGGGCTTGACGTAGCGCTCATCGATCTTAAAGGGAATTCGCCGAGTGGCTTTGAAGGGCAGTTCAAAGCGACCGCATGCTTTGTCCGCTACATCGTCGATCTCATCAACTCGCTTGCCCCAGGCTATGTCGAATGGAAGGTTCGACGATGGCGATACGTGTTGCTTCAGCCCGAAGCGGCAGGGCTACCCCGCAAGGGTCCTGTTGGTCGCCTTGCGACACGTGCCACCACGCCCAACGATCCCTACCGCCACCGAGTCGCACAGGGCGGCAACGTTCCCATGAGCATGCTGTTCGACCTGACAGGAGTGCCATGAGCCACCACAAAAACAGAGGCTGGAGCTGGCGTTGGTGGAAGGACTTGCGGCCACGATTAGAGGGAGGCGTTCAGAGAGATGGAAGGGCCGATCAGGATCATGCCTATTTGATTGTAGCCCACGAAGGCGTTGTGGCTGAACTCTATCGTCCCTACTCTCTCGATTCGGCAGGCCACAATGATCCATGCTCGATTCCCTCGCCCTGCTCCAAGAGTTCGTCGAGATCCCCGGGCCGCCGGGGCAGGAGGAGGCGGTGGCGGAGGCGTTCGCGTTCCGTGCCGCCGAAATGGGCTATGACCCGCAGATCGACGCCAAGGGCAGCGTACGGATCGCGTTGGGGCCGCCCCCGTATCGCACGGTCGTGACCGCCCACCTCGACGAGATCGCGATGATGGTGCGCGAAATCGACCCGAACGGGGGGATCACGGTCGGCCCGCTCGGCGGACTGTGGCCGTTCAAGCTGGGCGAGGGCCCCGTCCAAGTCCTCGCGCCGGACGGACCCATCGACGCCGTGCTCGGCTTCGGCTCGATCCACACCGAGGACCCCTCTTCGCGCGCCCGCCGTGCGTCGGAGGGTCCGGTGAAGTGGAGCCACGCGCGGGTGGAGAGCTACCTCTCGTACCGCGAGCTGGCCGCGCGGGGCGTCCGGCCCGGCACCCGCGTGGTGGTCCACCCGATGCGGCGAAAGCTGCTCCCGCTGGGCGACCTCGTCGCGGGGCCGTTCCTAGACGACCGCGCCGATCTCGTCTCGATGCTGCTCGCCCTGGAGGAGTTGAAGGCGAACCCCGTGGAGGGCGCGCTGTTCGCCGCCACCACGAGCGAGGAGGTGGGCGGCGAGGGGGCGCGATGGATCAACGGCGAGATCCGGCCCGAGGTGTGCATCGCCCTGGAGCTCGGTCCGGCGGTGCCCGACGCGCCGGTGGCGCTCACCGAGCAGCCGACGGTCTGGACCACCGACGGCTACGCCTCGATGTCGGCGTCGGACGGCGACCTCGTGGCCCGCGTGGCGCGCTCGCTGGGCCAGCGTCCGCAGTGGCAGGCGCTCTCGCGGGGCGGCTCCGACGCCTCGTGCTGCGCCCAGCTCGGCCTCGTCGCGAGGCCCATCACGCTGGGCCTCGCGATGCAGAACTCGCACGGCTACGAAACGATGCACGTCGGCGCGATGGCAGAGTTGGCGCGGCTGACGGTGGCCCTGCTGCGGGAGCTTTAGGGCTAGTGTCGCGGTCACCACCCACTGGAGCCGAAAGGGGCGAGTTCTTTGTGGACATGGCCCATTCTTGGCTTGGCGGCCCTTCGTCGCGTTCGAACCTGGAACAACCCCTTTCGGGACAATGCGGGCGTGTGCACGCCTATGGCGTTGGCGGACGGCTTCGTCACCATGACGCGGCCCTTTATGGAGGACCCGTGGCAACAGTCGTCAGCGAGTGGAACGCGCATCCACCCCCCTCCCCACGGCCTTCCACGCCGGAGCGCGGAGCCACCCTTTCATGCCTCAAGGGGAACCATCTCGGAGTCGGATGTCGCGCTGCTGACTTAAAGATCGGCGACCTGCTATCCTTCCGTAAGCAATGGGTCAAGTCCTCGTCCGCCAGATCCCCGACGAAACCATCGCGCGCCTCAAGTCGCAGGCCGCGCGCCACGGCCGTTCGCTCGAGTCCGAGCTCCGCGTGATCCTCGAGCACGCCGTCGCCGATCCGAAGACGGAGATCCTTCGCCTGCGCGAGGCCTTGGGCGGCAAGCGGCTTCCCGACAGCAGCGACCAGGTGCGCGAGCGTTGAGCCTCGTGGTCGACGCCTCCGTGGCCATCAAGTGGCTTCTTCCCGAGGCGTACTCCGACGAGTGCCTCGCCCTCCTGGAACGGAACGAGCGGATCGTGGTGCCCGACTTCCTCTACGCGCAGGTCGGCATGGGGCTCGCCAAGCGGGTGAAGACGGGCGACCTCAAGGCGGCCTGGACCGAGGAGGCGATGACGGCGCTCGTCCGTCTGCCGCTGGTGCGCGTCCCGGCGGCGGAGATCGCGGTCGAGGCGATCGGGCTCGCGTCGCACGGCAAGCGCCACTTCTACGACGCGGCCTACCTCGCGCTGGCCCTGCGCGAGGGCGTGCCGCTCATAACCGCCGACTGGCGATGGTACGCGGTGGTCTCGACCGGCCCGCTCAAGGACTACGTCCGGTTCGTCCGGGATGCCTGAGGGGTCCGCCGCTTAAGGCGGGGGTTGCATCCAGGATGGAGGCACCACGGGCGGATGCCTCGCTACCGCGGCGGGTTGACGAGGGGCTTGCGGACGACATGGTCGGGGTACTGGTCCAGGCGCGCGCGGCCCCATTTCATCCACTTCGCGTGGCCGTCGGCGTACACGTAGTTCGCCCCGCCGTTGTGCCGGTCCCACTTGATCCAGCCCTCGTCGGGGCGCTCGCCGGAGTCCCACCGCACAAGGGCGGCCTCGCCGCCCCAGGTGTCGTAGTCGTCCTGCGGCACGTAGTAGAAGCCGCTGCCCGGATCGGCGAAGCCTTCCGAGTTGCGCTCGGAGAACATGATGACGTTGGGGTCGGCCAGCCCTGCGAGCACCGACTCGGTGGCGAAGCCGCCCAGCGCGCCCTCGACCGCGTAGCGGCATGACTTGTGGGTGAAGATCGAGTTGAGCAGGTAGCTCCACATCGTGAGGTTGCCCTTGGACGCCAGGCAGTTCTCGCCGTCCGGCGCGGCGGCGCACTCGCCGCCCGCCACGCTGGCCCCGCCGCTGTAGCCGAGGATGTCCGTCGCGAGGCCCTTCGACCTCGGGGTGCCGTCGCTCGGGCAGAACAGCATCTGGCGACTCTTCGTGTAGGGCTGGAAGAAGATCGCCCAGGGCTTCTCGGCCTGGCTGTTTCCGAAGCCGCCGCCCTCGCAGCCCGCGACGTCGGTCGGGAGGTCGTCGCGCAGCGAGCCGTCGTCCAGCACCCACTGCTCGTGGTGGTGGTACAGCGCGCCGTCGTTGTCCATCATGTACTCCGTGGCCGCGAGCCCGAGCTGCCTCTCGTTGGAGAGGCAGGCGGTCTTCTTCGCGGCCTCCTTCGCCTGGGCGAACACGGGGAACAGGATGGCGGCGAGGATCGCGACGATCGCGATGACGACGAGGAGCTCGATGAGGGTGAAGGCGCGGCGAGTCATGGGTCGGCGTTCCTGCGGCTTGCGGATCGCATCCGTTCGTCGGAGTCTACCGAGGCGTACGGACGGCGGGCTCTCCTCGTGGCCGTGGGGGGCGTTCCGGCGGCGGAGATCGCGGCCGGGGCGGTGGGTCTGGCGTCCCACGGCAAGCGCCACTTGTGCGACGCGGCGTGCGGCCTACCGCCGCCGACCGGCCCGCTCAAGGACTACGTCCGGTTCGTCCGGGATGCCTGAGAGGTCGTTTCACAACTCGGGGTCTGCGACGAAGCCTGTCCGTCTAGAGTTCTCGCAAGGGCGCGAAGACGCAAAGGAAGGCACGGAGAAAGGTTGTGGAACGATCTCCGAGCAGACCGCTTCGCGGCGCGGGCACAAGTGCATCCCGCGACTACAGGTTCGTCGGATGAAGCCCAAGGCTTTGCGGCGAGCCTGTTCGAAACCGGGTGATTGGACAATAATCGACGCATGCCTCTCGACGCCCTCGACCAAGCCATCCTCGACGTGCTGCGAAAGGACGCGCGCACGCCGCACGCGGCGATCGGGCGCACGGTGGGCATCAGCGGCCCGGCGGTGCTCGCGCGGGTTCGCAAGCTGGAGGACTCGGGCACGATCCGAGGCTACCGGGCAGTGGTCGAGGAGACGGGCCTGCGCGCGGTCGTGCGGGTGGTCACGCGCCCCTCGGCCAACGGGGAGCAGGTTTTCGAGCGCTTCGTCGAGGGGGAGCCTCGCGTCGCGGGCTGCCTCGACGTGGACGGCGAGGACAGCTTCCTCCTCACCGTGCGGTGCCGCGACACGAAGGACCTGCAAAGTCTGCTCGTGGCGGTGCGGAGCCAGCCGAACGTGGTCCGCACGATCACGAATATCGTGCTCGGGGTCGTAAAGGAAGGCTAACGGCGCGTGGAGAAACGCCGGGAGCGTCGAATGCCCACACAGGAGGGACAAGGCTCCGGCTTGGAGTGCGACCGCTTTCCCGAGCGAGCCCGCGAGCGTCGGGCCCTACGAAGGACGAGGCGCGCAGAGGGTCTTGTCGGGGACCCTAAAAGGGGTCGCCCGACGAATCCGGCGTGGCGCGGAGCGAGGGCTTCGGCCATCAAGTACCCTTTCGGCTTGATGACGCTCCGTCGAGCCACCTCCGAGGACGCGGGCGCGCTGGCGATGGTCGGAGCGGCGACGTTCCTGGAGACCTACGCCCTCGTGCTGCGCGGCGCGAACCTCGTCGCGCACTGCGCGAAGGCGCACGCGCCGACGGTGTACGAGGCGTGGGTCGCCGATCCCGCGCGCGCGGTCTGGGCCGTGGAGACGGGGAACGCCGTGGTCGTGGCTTACGCGGCGATGACGCCGCCGGACCTGCCGGAGTCGCGCGAGGGCGACCTGGAGCTGCGGCGGATCTACGTCCTCGCGCCGTTCCAGCGCTCGGGCGCGGGACGGCTTCTCGTGGAGGCCGTCGCCAACGAGGCGCGGCGGCGAGGCGCGGCGCGCCTCACGCTGGGGATGCACGGCGGGAACCACGCGGCGTTGGCGTTCTACACGCGGATGGGCTTCGTCCAAATCGGCGCGAGGACGTTCCAGGTCGGGGACCAGGTGTGCGACGACCTGGTTCTCGGCCTTGCGCTTTAGAGTGCGGCCGCCAGCCGCCGATTTCGCGAGCGTCGGCTCTCGACGAAGGGCGAGGCGGGGAGACGGTTGCGTGAGACGCGCTGACTCTCCACGAAATCCGCGCCGGTGAAGGGAGCCCCACTGGGCTCGGTTCTAGAGACGATCAAAAGAACCCGCGACGCTCCCACAGACCGGCCCCCCGGCCTACCCGCCCCAGAGGGGTGGCCGGGCGGCTCGGCCGTCGCTCTCAGGAGCGGCGGCGACGGCGGAGGAGGCCACCGAGGAACACCAGGCCACCGACCGGACCGGGCACCGAACTGATGTTGAAGGTTCGGTCGGTTAGCCCAATCTGGCTCTGGCCCGCACCGTCCGGCAGGACGCGGGTGTACTCGTAGGCGTACCACTTGTGGTTGCCGATCGAGGACAGGTAGGCGTTGGCCTGGTTGTAGACCGCGGAGGTTACGGAGAAGGCGCCGTCGCCCACCTGGAACTTGCCCGTCGTCACGTTGAGGTCGGTGTCGTACTTGAGGTTCCAGAGCGCGAGCTGGAGCGCGGTGCCGAGCGTCGCGTTGCCCTTGGCCGCATCGCCGTAGGCGCCGACGAGCCAACCGGCGGCGGTGAAGGTCTGCGTCCTCGTGACGGTGAAGAGGCCCGAGGGAAGGCTCACCCAGCCTTCCAAGTCGATGCAGTACAGCGGATCGACCGCATGGTCCGTGCCGTCGTTGTACACGCCGTGAAAGGCTCCGGAGCCGGAGTTCTCGTAGCTGAACCCGCTGTTCTTCGACCACGTCACGTTGGTGTTGGCATCGAGCCCCAACAGATTGAGGGTCTCCCTTGCCTGGGCGGACGCGCCGAGGGAGGCGAGGGCGAGCGAGGCGAAGGCGGTGCGGAGACGGATCGCATCAAACAACATAGCAAACCTACGTTACTTTATGACAGCCGCCCGTTGACACGGTAAATTTGCGAAAGTTCGCGATTTCCCTTTCGGCGGAATGGCCCCTCGACTGCGCCGAAGGCGGGCCGCCGCCCCTCTCCGAGGAGACACTAGGCCATGTCTCGCAGATCGCCCGTCAGGACAATCTTGCGCGGCGAGCAGACGCTCGAGCGGAGCCGGGAAGGCTGGGAGACCAAGCTCCACCCGCGGGTCGAGGGCAGGGGCCGGAGCGGCGATCCCCACGAAGTCGAAACGGCGCACCGCAGCAGGAGCCTCGTCGAGCGCTGCGTCGGCAGGCTCAAGGAGAAGCGCCGCGTCGCCGTGCGCGGGACAAGGCGGGCGGCGAGAGCCTGTGGGTGGCCTGCCGCCCGGAGAAAGCACAAGATTCGAGGACCCGACCCGTCGGACAAGCGCCCTCGCCGATGCGGCGCGGAGCGAAAGCCGTCGCGCGGACGTCGACACCGCCCGAAGGGCGTAGTCGCGCCCTGCGCCAGACGACGTCTCTGATGACCGGCCTCCGCCGCGGGATCTATCGCGGCGCGGAGACCGCGGCGAAAAAAGCGCCTAGTCCGGGTCGGTCGGCTCCCCGCCGTCCTTGCCCTCGCCGTACCGCTTTACGGTGGTCCCGGTCACGGTCCCGACTCCGCCCGTCACCGGGCCGATCGCTATGCTACAGACGTTTGACTCCCCGTCCCCGTCGCCGGGCTTCCCTTCGACGTTCGCGTAGACGAGGCTGGGGGCCCCGGACGCCGCAAAGGAGATCGGACTCGCGGCGTGGGCGGAGGTGCCGCCGCCTCCGGCGGACGCGCCCGCCGAGACGGCCCCGATGTAGAGGGTCTGCTGGTCGAGCCCGCCCAGCATCGCCGCGTGGCCCGCGGGGTCGAGCGCCGCCGCGAGGAGGTACGTCGCGGTGCGCAGCGCGCGCTGGTCGGGCGTCTCCGAGGGGTCGAGGATCTCGAAGTGGGCGAAGAAGCGCGAGATCGGAGTCGCGACGTTGACGGGCAGCCTCTTCCTCATGCTCGGCGGGTTGGCCCGGTCCTTCGACACGTCGTCCCAGAACGCCTGGAACGGACCCTGCCCCGGGACGTTCGGCACGCCCAGGGCCGCGGCGACGACCGCGGCCGAGCCCGCGTCCGCCACGACGGTGAGGGCGTTCGTGCCCGAGATGCCCTGCACCACGATCCGTCCCGAGGGATCCGAAGCGCCGGCGATCTGGACGGACACTGCGAAGTCGCGCGTGAGGACCGGCATCGGGGCGGGCTCCTCCGTGCCGAAGTAGAGCCAGCCCGGCAGTCTGGCGAGCGCGGCGACCCACTCGACGGGCGAGCGCACGAGGCGCGGCAGCTCGGTCGCGGGGCAGCGCACCACCCACATCATGTCGTCGTCGGCGATGTTGCCCGCCAGGAGCACCTCGATCGTCGGGACGGGAGCGTCGATTGGAGCGATGTTTTCGTTGGCCATCGTGGTCTCCGCCTTCCTCCAGGGAAAACGTCAACCATCCAGGACCGGAAAGTTCGGGGAAATCTATCGGGCGCCCGCCGAGTGCCGACCTTCCCGCAGACCCCGCAGGATCGCCTCCGCTCCCTCCTCCCAGGACCGGTCCGGGGCGCCGGGCGCGATTTCGGGGTGCATGGCCGAGAACGATCCGGCCTGCTCGATGAAAGCCCCGAGCCTGCGGCCCCCGAGGCCGGACTGGATTCCGACCGCGATCGCGAGCGCCCTTCCGGCGAGGCAGACGAGTCCCTGCGCCCCCAGCGGTTCCGCCAGATCGGCTAGGGCGTAGGACGCCAGCGTGGCCCGTCCCTCCTCGACGGCTCGCCCGAGGACGTCCGACAGGGCGCCGATGGCGACGCTGGGATCCGCGAACCGCGCGAGGGTCCGCGCCGCGGTCAGGCGCACGAAGAGGCCGACCCGTGCGCCGCCTGCGGCATTGAGGCCCAGCCACGAAC
>CAXTOO010000041.1:0-20951 GCA_964245875.1 uncultured Fimbriimonas sp.
AGCTCGACCACCGCCGCGTGGAGCTGGTTCTCGTCGCGCATCGGCGCGGTGCAGCCTTCGAGGTAAGACACGTACCCGCCCTCCTCGCACACGATCAGCGTCCGCTCGAACTGGCCCGTCTTCTCGGCGTTGATCCGAAAGTACGTCGACAGCTCCATGGGGCAGCGGGTGCCCTTGGGGATGTACACGAACGAGCCGTCGGAAAACACCGCGCTGTTCAACGTCGCGTAGTAGTTGTCGCTATAGGGCACGACCGAGCCGAGGTACTTCTTCACGAGATCGGGGTGCTCGTGCACCGCCTCGGAAAGGCTCATGAAGAGGATGCCGAGCTCGCCCAGCTTCTTCTTGAACGTCGTGACGACCGACACGGAGTCGAACACCGCGTCCACCGCCACGCCGCTCAGCGGCAGGTTCGCGTCCGCCGCCGAGGGTGCCGCTCCCGCGACGTTCAGCAGCACCTTCTGCTCCGCGATCGGGATGCCGAGCTTCGTGAACACGCGCAGCATCTCCGGGTCGGCCTCCTCCAGGGAGTTGAGCACCGGCTTCATCTTCGGCGCGGAGTAGTAGGCGAGCGCCTGAAGGTCGGGCTTCTCGTAGGTGACGTTGTGCCACTCCGGCTCCTTCATCGTGAGGAAATGGCGGTAAGCCTTGAGCCGCCAGTCGAGGAGCCACTGGGGCTCGTTCTTCTTCGCGCTAATGCGCCGGACGACGTCCTCGTTCAGGCCGGGCTCGAACTGGTCGACGTCGATCTCGACGTTCCATCCGTGCTCGTACTCCTTGTTGGCGAACTGCTCGAGCAGAAGGGTGCTGGGGTCCAGGGTGGTTTCAGGCATCTTGGGTGTTCGAGAAGCGCCCTCCCGGCATCACCGGCGACGCGCGTCCCATCCTTTCCTACGCCAACAGTCTACTTTGGACTGCGCTGCTCCGCGCCGCTCTCAGACTGCGCGGAGCGCGAGCGCGACTCCCGGTTGAACCCTATGCCGAACTTGATGTACCCAAGGGAGTGAAGCGTCACGCCCTCTTCGTCGCATCGGTGCTCCTCCTCGGGTGCGGGATGCCGTTCCAACTCCTCGTCCACAACGATCTCGGTGCGGATCACGAGATCACCGTGAGGTGGTCCCAAGATGAAGAAGGTAAAAAACGCCGTCAAGAGAAGACCGTCTTCGTCCCAAAGGGAAAGGCAGAACCGGCCCTCCTCTGGTACGGCCCTCCAGACGACGAGGACATCGTCTTCGAATGGCAAGGCGAAGCGGGAGAACGAAAACTGCGCGTCCCCGCCAAAGAGTTCGGGTCACGACCCTACCACGCCTACGTCGGAAAGGATGGCGTGCGCCTCGCCGGTCAAGACGCCATGGATAAGATCCACGAAGCCCTCACCGGCTACAACGCGCCGATCACTTGGGGCTTCGTCGTCCTGTTCGGGCTGCCCACCGCGGTCCACCTCCTCCTCCGTCGCCGCGCCTCGCGGCTACCGCAACCCCGGTAGCCCGTCGATGATCGCCCACTCCGCCGCGCTCACCGGCATCACGCTCAGCCGCTGACCCCGCTGCAACACCGCCATCCCTTCCAATCCCGGCGTCTTGCGCAGTTCGTCCAGCGTCACCATCCGCTTCAGCTTCTCCCGGAAAACCACGTCCCGCACCAGCCAGCGCGGAGCCTCGTGCGGACTCTTCGGATCGAAGTAGTCCGAAGCTGGATCGAACTGTGTCGGGTCGGGGTACGCCTCGGACACGATCTCCATCGTCCCCACGATCCCGGCCGGCTGGACGCTAGAATGGTAGAAGAACGCGAGGTCGCCGGGAGCCATCGAATCCCGGAAAGAGTTGCGCACCGTATAGTTCCGGCACCCCTCCCACATCGCCGGACCGCCCACCGCGATGAGGTCGTCGATCGAGTAGCAGTCCGGCTCGGACTTCATCAGCCAATAAGCCACCCCGCTATTGTGGCGTGGGCGCCCCTACGAAGGCGGGACGCCCATGCCACGTTCAGGCCGACATCGCCGCGCGCAGCTTGAGGCGCACGTTGCCCGTCACCGCGCTCACGTCGAGCGTCCCCGTGCCCTCCCCCAGGCGACCCGTCCGCCGACCCTCCGACTTCGCCTCGTCCTGCATCGGGATCTCCGAGGCCACGTCGCCGCGGAGCGACGACAGGCTCACTCGACAGTCACCGCCGTCGGGAACGTCCACCGTCACGTCGCCGCTCACCGTCCGTACGTTCAGACTCCCCGTCACCGGCTCCGTGAGGTCGATCCGCACGTCCCCCGACACGCTCTCCAGGGCCACGACCTTGCCCGAAGACTCCTTGATCTCGATGTCGCCCGAGGCCGTCCGCGCGTTCACGTTCCCACGAACGCGGACCAAGGCGAGGTCGCCGCTCTTCGTCTCCAAAGCGACGCTCGGCGAGTCGACGTTCTCCACCGAGAGATCGCCGCTGTCCGCGGAAACCTCCACCGAGCCCCTCGCGCCCCGCACCTTCACCGAACCCGCCCGGGTGGTCACCCGAACCCCCGAGGGCTGGTCGAGCACCTCGACGTCGCCCATCTCCGTGCGCACCTCGACGTTCGCCGCCTCGGAGAGGCGGATCGTGAGGTCCACCGAAAGGCCGGAGACGTCCGGCTGTCGGATCGTGACGAGCGAGTCGCTCTCCTCGACGATCACCGTGTACTCCTGGGCGCGCGTCTTCGCCTCCTCCGGCGTCCCCCCCCGCAGACGGGCGTAGGCCAGCACCGAACCGGATTCCGCCCCGCCAATGATCTTCACGTCCCCGCAGGGGTTCTCCACCCGCAGCCGCTTGCCAGCCGCCACGGTGAGGGGCAGCCGCACCTCGCGCTTCTCCTCGTTGCCGAAGAGTCCGAAGCTGACCTTCCCCTTCGTGAGGTCCTCGAAGGAGCCGCGGATCTTGTCGAAGCCGCGCTTCGCGCCCGTCTCCACCTGATCGCCGATCTCCTTCCAGTCGACCCCCTTGACGGACTTCTCCAGGTTCTCGAACATCCCCTTGAAAGGCTCCGGAGCCTTGGGCGGGGCCGCGCCCTCCGCCTTCTGGGCCGCCTCCGCCTTGTCGGCGGCGACGAACGCCTCGATGAGCTCCGCCCCGTCTTCCGCCGAGAGCTTGCCCTCGGCGACGAGGCGGCTGATGCGCCGAATCTCTTCCTTCATCTCGTTCCCTCCAGTTCCCTCTTCAGTTCGTCGACGCTGATCTCGCCGCGCTCCAGCAGCGACAGAAGCTCGTCGCGCGAGCGCGGCTGCTTCTCGTCCAGTGCCTCGTCGGTCGTCACTTCGTCAGGAGCCGTTTCGACCGAGTCCGCCGACTCCTCATCGAAAGATTCCCAGGGTGTCTCCTTCTCGGCCGACTCCGTCTCGCTGGACGCCTCATCCTCGACCGTCTCTACGACGACCGTCTCCACTGGCGCCTGCGGATCGGCCTCGAACCCGAAGTACGGCTCCGCGGGCGTCTCGACCGGCAACGGCGGCTCGTGCGCCCGCATCGGCTCCTCGCGGACGGCGTGCAGGTCGAGCGCCTTGAGCACCGCGTCCAATCGCCCTCGCGCGGTCGGATAGCTGATGCCCAGCTCCCGCTCGACGCTGTTCAACATCCCGCGGCACCGAAGGAACGTCTCGAGGAAGCGCGCCTGGTCCGGACTGAGGCGCGCGAACCGCGGCACCTCGAACCGCCCGCGGATCGTGACCCCGCTCTCCACGGCTTCGACCTCCGTGATGACGAGGGGACCGCCCGCGATCGGATCGCGGGCCGGCAAGACGTGCGCTTTGGCGCTCTGCATACGAAAGGAGTACGAGAATCTAAAGCCGGGGTTTCAGAATCTTGAGGCGACCGGGCCCGATTCCCCACATGGCGATGGTCTCCAGACCATCGTGCACCTGTCGAGTCCAAACGGAACCTGTAGTCGCGGGATGCACTTGTGCCCGCGCCGTTCAGCCATTTCTACGGTCGCACTCTGTAAGCGTCGAACGCCCTTGTGCCGACGCGGAAGCCTTCCGACTAACGGGCGCCTCCCTCCTCATCCCCCTTGGCACCGGTTTGCCGCGGAAAAGTAAAGAAGAGACGTTGGCCCAGACATACCTGAACGAAACCTCTGTTTGGCGATCCCCGATCGACGAGACCCCTTCTCAGAACGGTAGAAGGTTGATGGCCAACGATCCCGTCGCCTTCCCGCTTGATGGTGTATCCGCGCAAAGAACCCGCCCAAAAGCCACGTGGGTCGCGCTTTTGCAGAATCCACCTCCAACGCGTGTCCGAGAACTCCTCAAAGAACTCGGCCTTTGGGACCGTAACCCTGGTGCGACGTCTCCTATGCGCCCGTCGCGGAGAAGTCGTGGTCGAGATCTTCCGTCCGTTCCGTCTCGTGCGCCCTCATCGTGTTCAGGACGCCCTGCTCGATGCGGCGGCGGCGGCGGGCCGCCATGGCTCCCAGCGCGGCCTCAACGGCCCGCAGCGCCTCGCTGTTCTCCTCGCAGGAAAGCGGGCCGTCTTGGTAGCTTTGGATTTTCTCGGCCGCAAGCGCGAGCACGTCGTCCACCCGACAGCCGTTGATCCCCGTCTCGGAAGGCAGCCCCTTCTGCCACGTCACGCTCAGGAACTGCCGCGAGACGCGCTCGCCCGTGCTTTCGACTTCGGTCGCCATTGTTCCTTCTACGCGGTGTAGTACGCGCGACCATGCTCAAATCTGACATTTCGTCGGATGCCGCTCACCGGGTCCTCGACATAGCCTTCTAGGGCGAGCCCCGTCGCCGGGTCGCTCCGGGTCGGTGTGACCGCCGCGACCGGCACCTCCGCGCCGATCGTCGACGGGACAGCGTAGCCCGCCTCGAGAGGCTCGCTCGGCACGACGTGAGGAACGACGTGCTCCTGCGTCACACCGGGAAGCGACGTGAACACGCCCTCCGCGTTGTACTTCGTGAGGAGCGATTCGGCGGTGCGCTCGTCGAGATCGCCTGTGGGAAGTGCCAGCGCGAGGATCGCGCCGCCCGCCTCGATCCGTGCGTGGTACAGGGCGGCGACGTCGGCGCCCATGCCCTGGTCCTTCAGGTAGCCGACCAGCCCGCCGGTCGCGGCTCCGGCGGCGGCGGTGCCCGCGATGGCGGTGGCCAGCGCGCCCGCGCCGACGACCACCCCCACGCCCGGAATCAGCAGGGCGGCGATCGCGCCCAGGATGCCGAGGCCCGCGCCGAAGGTGAGGCCCTTGGCCGCGCCGTAGGCCGCATCGGCACCGGTCGTGGTAGTGATGCCGTGCTTCGCGACATCCTCCTCGTGGCCCGCGCCGTGGCCGACGCTCACCGCGCCAGACTCGTGGGAGACGATGGAGAGATCCTCGTTTCGGGCACCCCGGTCGAGGAGAGCGGCGGCGGCGCGCTCGGCATCGGCCGAGGTGGCGAAGGAGGCGAACAGCGTCATCTCAGATGCCTCCCAGATCGACGCCCTTAGAGACGCCCTGCACCAACTCTCCCGATTGGACGGCGGTCGCGTTGCGCGCCACGTCGGCCTGGGAGAGCATCCCGACCAGTGCGCCCTGGTTGTCGACCACGGGGATCCGGCGGACTTGGTTTTCCTCCATCGTGTGCAGGGCGGCGGTGAGATCGGAATCGGGGTCGACCGAAGCGACGGGATGGCTCATCACGTCGGACGCCTTCATCGTCACCGGGTTGTGGCCCGAGGCGACGGCGCGGATCACGATGTCACGGTCGGTGACGAGGCCTACGATCCGCTTCGTGGCGTCGCCCTCGCAGACCGGGATGCTGCCGCAGTCGTGGACCACCATTAGGCGGGCGATCGCCTCCAGGGTGTCGCCTGGGCTGCCGCAGGCGGGAGAGGAGGTCATGATGTCACGAACGCGCATAGCGTTCGTTGGAAGTGCGGGAACGCGAAGGGGTTCCCGTGCGCCAGAAGCCGTATGGATTCGCTTCCTCCCAAGTTGAAGAACGCCCTCACGACGAACCACCCCGCTCGTCCTTACCTCATCGGCGGGAGCGTGCTCGGCCTCTACGGCCTGGTCAAAGGCGGCATCGGCGGCCTCCTTCTCCTCGGCGCAGGCGGCGCGATCCTGAAGGCGGGCGTTGACGAGCTGCGTCGGCTCGAAGCGCTGCATGGCGGCAACGCGCACGGCGTGAACGGTCCACCAGCGGACGACTTGTAGCGGCGTGGCTTGCCACGCTCCGGAAATCCCTAGACCTTCGGAGCGTGAGGAGTCACGCCGCTACCGAGGGCTTCGGCTTCGCGGCGTCGCGCCACCAGCCGACCATCAGCATGATCGTGGCGACGGTGATGCAGGCGTCCGCGACGTTGAAGATGGGGAAATTGATCAGCCGGAAGAAGAACATGTCCGTCACCTGGTGCGCGAACACGCGGTCGTAGAGGTTGCCCAGCGCGCCGCTCGCCAGAAGTCCAAAGGCGATGTGGTTCCACCGGCTCTCCTTTGGGTTTCGGTACACGTACCACACCGCGCCGACGGCGATGGCGATCGCCACCGGGGTGAGGAGGACGCCCTTTCCCTCCAACTGGCCGAAGGCGATGCCCGTGTTGTTCGCCCGGCGAAGCTCGAACACGTTGGGCCACCACGCGCGGCTCTCGTCCAGCCGAAGGTTGGTCCGCACCCAGGCCTTCGACCATTGATCGAGCGCGAGGGTCGCGAGGAGGGCGATCCAGAAGAGGAGGCGCTTCGTAGTGAGGGAAGAGGGAAGAGGCGAGAGGGAAGAGACCTCTTCTCCTTTCCCTTTTTCCTCTTCTCTCACAGGCCCAGCACCCTCCGGTCGCGGGCGGTCAGCATCAGAGTCTCGCCCTCGTAGACGGCGGGTGCCACGTCCGCTCGCCGTAGGCGGGAGCGGACGCACTTCTCATAGGGGCTGGAGGCGAACGTCACCGAAGGATCACCCTCGCGAAGCTCGATGCCGCTCACCCGCAGGAGCGTGGGCAGATTGTCGCCGAACTTCCGCATAAGCCCAACGCCCTCTGAGGGAAGGGTCACGATCGTGTCCTCGGAAGACTTGATGCCATCGGTCCCCTTGTAGCGCTCAAAGGCGGCGCCGATGTCGTTCCGGTACGCCTGGATCACGGCGTAGGTCACCTGAAGGTCCGACTCTTCGATCTCCGCAAGGCGCTCCGGCGAAGGGGAGAGGAAGGTTCCGAGGAACACGCTCTCGGCAAGATCGTCGCCCGGCGCCTGCTCGCGAAGTTTCTGCCAAGTCTCTTCGGCGGTGTGCGGGAGGATCGGCGCGACGAGCGTGACCAGCCGCACCAGGATCGCGCGGCACGCCCGCTGCCCCGAACGCCGGAGGTCCGAATCGCGCGGCTCGCAGTACATCCGGTCCTTGATCGCGTCGAGGTAGAAGCGACTCAGCGTGTCGCGGCAGAAGTCGTGCACGGCGTGGAACGCCGCGCCGAAGTCGTAGCGGCGATAAGCGTCGGCCACGTCGGCCACGAGCAGGTCGGCCTGCTCCAGCACCCACTCGTCCATCGGCATCAGCGCCACGTCTCCCGAGAGGCCCGCGGCGTTCGCCAAGAGGAACCGCAGGACGTTCCGCACGTTCCGGTACAGCTCTCCGCACTGCTTCAGGATGCCGTCCGAGATCGGCACGTCGTTCGCGTAGTCCACCGTCGCGACCCACAGCCGGAGGATGTCGGCCCCGTACTGGTTCGACGCGTCCACCGGATCGACCCCGTTCCCCGCGCGCTTCGAGACTTTCAGCCCCTTGTCGTCCACCACGAAGCCGTGGGTCACGACCGTTCTATAGGGCGCCTCGCCCCTGATGGCAGTGCCGAGAATCAGCGACGTGTTGAACCATCCGCGGTGCTGGTCCGAGCCCTCCAGGTAGAGGTCGGCGGGCCATCGCAGGCCCTGCGTCTTCCACTCGGGGAAGATCTGCGCCGCGAGCACGATGAGGCTCGTCGCGCCGGAATCGAACCACACGTCGAGCGTGTCCGTCTCCTTCGCGAACTCCGTCTCGCCCGTCTCCGGGTGCGCGTACCCCGCAGGCAGGATCTCTTCCGGCGTGAGGGCGAACCACGCGTCCGAGCCGCCCGTCTCCACCGCCCGTGCGACCGCCTCGATGGCCCAGGGATCAAGCACCGGCGTCCGGGAAGGCATCCCGTAGAAGATCGGCACGCCCACGCCCCACGCGCGCTGGCGCGAGACGCACCAGTCCGGACGGTTGCGCACCATCGCCTCGATGCGGTTCTTCCCGGTGGCGGGAATCCACTCCACGCCGTCGATCTCCTCCAGCATTTTGGGCCGAAGCGGGTCGATGGCGACGAACCACTGTTCGGTCGCGCGGGTGATGACGGGCTGGTCGTCCCGCTCCGCGTAGGGGTAGCTGTGGGCGTAGTCGTACGCCTTCAGCAGCGCCCCCTCCTGCGCCAGCCGGTCCACCACGACGGTGTCGCACTTGCGGTAGAACGTTCCCTCGAACTCGCCGGTCTCGGCGGTGAGGACGCCCTTCTCGTCCACAGTGTTGGGCACGGCGAGGCCGTACTTCTGGCCGGTGTAGAAGTCGTCCCGTCCGTGGCTCGGTGCGGTGTGCACCACGCCGGTCCCGTCCTCGGTGGTGATATAGTCGGCCATGACCGAGATCGAAGGCCGGGCGAAGAGCGGGTGGTGGAAGGTCGCGTGCTCCAGGTTAATCCCGAGAAGCGTGTGGGCGACCTCGAAATCGGTCCACCCCAGCGTCGCCGCGACGTTGGGCACGAGCGCGTCGAGGATGAGGTAGTGGCGAGGGCTCCCCTCCCCTTGGGGAGGGGTAGGGGTGGGGTGCTCTCCATCCTCCGCAAGACTGCTAACACCCACCCTGCCCTCCCCCAGAGGGGAGGATTCTGATCGGACCTTCACCACCGCGTACTCCAAATCGGGGTGGAACGCTACCGCGAGGTTCGCGGGGATGGTCCAGGGCGTGGTGGTCCAGATGACCGTCGAGAGGTTCTCGTACGGCTCGAACAACCGGTTGGGGTCCGTGTACAGCGGGAACGCGACGTAGATCGCCTTGGAGACGTGGTCGCGGTACACGATCTCCGTGTCCGCGAGTGCGGTCCGCAGGGTCGGGCTCCAGAGCGTGGGCCGCAGGCCCCGGTAGACGAGGCCCTTCTCGACCAGCGCCTTGAAGACTCGCACCGTCTCCGCCTCGTAGGCGGGGTCGAGCGTCTTGTAAGGCCGCTCCCAGAGGCCGAACACGCCCAGGCGCCGGAACTGCCGCGTCTGCACCTCCACGAACTCGGCCACATGCTCCCGCGACGCCTTGCGCATCTCGTCGGGCGTGAAGTGGCCCTTCTTCTCGCTCAGCTTCTTCGTGACCGCCTGCTCGATCGGCAGTCCGTGGGTGTCGAAGCCGGGCACGTAGGGGCACCAGTAGCCCATCATCGTGCGGGACTTCAGCACGATGTCCTTCAGAATCTTGTTCAGCGCGGTGCCGATGTGGACGGGGTTGTTCGCGTACGGCGGGCCGTCGTGCAGCACGAAGGTCGGTGCGCCCTCGCGGGCCTCCTGGATGCGGGCGTAGATCCCCTCGGCCTCCCAGCGGGCCTGGATCTGCGACTCTAAAGTCGGCAGGTTGGCCTTCATCGGGATCGTGGCGTCCGCGTCGGGGAGATTGAGCCGCAGGTCCATGGAAGGGTAGAGAGTGTACCGGCCCTCAACGTGGGGTGGGCGCCTTGCCTGCCTCTTCCGGGTTCAGGCTTGGTGCCGAGGGCATTTCGACCTCCCCCTGCTTTCAACAGCAAGACCGAGCGCACGATCCCCAAGGTCGGGCCTGACGCAGGCGGGACGCCTACGCCACAATAGGCCGTGATGCGCGCGGAGGGGCTGGGAAAGCGGTACGGCCGACGGTGGCTTTTCCGCGACGTCGCCTTCGAGCTCGAACGCGGCCACAGGCTGGCGATCCTGGGCCACAACGGGAGCGGCAAGTCGACCCTCCTGCGCCTCCTCGCCGGGCTGCTGACGCCCACCGAGGGGCGCGTCGTGCCGCCGGAGGGCGACGCCCGAACCACCCTCGGCTACGCCGCGCTGGAGATGGCCCTCTACGCCTCGCTCACCGTCGAGGAGCACCTTCGCCTCACGGGCGAACTGCGCGGATGCGAGCCGCGGACGGACGAGCTGCTGGGCATGATCGGCCTGGAGTACGCGCGGGCTTTTCCCGCGGGGCAGCTCTCGACGGGCATGAAGGCGCGGCTGAAGCTGGCGATGGCGATCCAGTCGCGACCGACGGTGCTGCTGCTGGATGAGCCGGGCGCGGCGCTGGACGAGCAGGGAAGGGCGCTCGTCGCGAACATCGCGGAGGAGCAGACGGCGCGGGGCGCGCTCGTGGTCGCGACGAACGACCCCGCGGAAAGGAGGCTCGCGACGCATGAGCTGGGGCTGGTGTAAGAAGGAAACGCAGACGGTGGCGAACCGTAGCTTACGCTGGCTGACAATGGCCTGGATATCGCCGCAGACACGGGCCACCGTCCGCAACGGTAAGCCATCGTCCGCCATTGTCGGCGAGGCGAAGCCGTGACCCCCTGGACCCCCGAGATCCTCGCCGTCCTCCGCAAGGAGTGGGCGACCGAGTGGCGCACGAAGACGGGCCTGATGACGGGCGGGCTGTACGGCCTCGCGACGGTGCTGACGATGGTCTTCGCGCTCTACGACAAGAACGTGAACCGCTTCGACCTCGGCGCGGCGGACCACCCGCTCAAGGCGGTGTGCGCGAGCCTCGTGTGGAGCGTCCTGCTCTTCGCCAGCCTTCTGAGCCTGCCGCGGGCGTTCCTCGCCGAGGAGGAGAACGGGACGGCGGACCTCCTGCGGCTGATGGCGAGGCCGTACGCGGTGTTCTGGGGCAAGATGCTGTTCAACCTGCTCCAGACGTGGGCCGGCGGGCTCTTCCTGGCGACGGCCTTCGTGGTGGGGGTCGGGCTGGAGGTGGACCATCCCCTGCTGTTCGTCGCCTGCCTGCTGGGGGGCGGCGCGGCCGTCGCGGGCGCGGTAACCTTGTGCGGCGCGATCGTGGCCCAGGCCGCGAATCGGGCGGCGCTCGCGGGGGCGGTGGCGATTCCGCTGCTGATCCCGCTTTTGCAGTGGGGCGTGGTGGGGATGAAGGCGGCGTTCGGCGTAGAAAGATTGGGGCTGGGGATCAACGCGGCGGTCGGCATGGCGTGCTACGCGGTAGTCGGTCTGGTGATCGGGCCGGTGATCTACGCGGCGGTGTGGAAGAGTTGAGCAAGAGCGTATTCGCGTTGGTGGCGGCGGCGGTTTCGGTGTGGACCTTCCTGGTCCCCGACGCGCCGGGCTTCGCGTCGCCCGAATTCGCGCGCATCTTCTTCTGGCATTTTCCGTGCCCGATCATGCTCACGGGCCTGATCTTCACGGCGGTCTGGTTCAGCTATCGGTACGTAGTCGGGCCGAGCCACCGCCTTCGGCATCTGTCGGAAGGAATGTCGGGAGCCGCGGGCCGCTTCGTGCGCCTGTTGAGCGGGGTCGACACCCCGGCGCGGGAAGTCTGGGACCTTCGGGCGATCGCGGCGATCGAGCTGGGGTTGGTGTTCAGCGTCCTCACCATGTTCTCCGGGATCCTCTTCAGCAAGATCCAGTGGGGGGCGTGGTGGAACTGGGACCCTCGGCAGACGTCGTTCCTGATCTCGATGCTGTTCTACGGCGCGTACTTCGCGATCCGGGCCGCGTTCCCCGACCCGGAGAAGCGCGCGGCGAACTCCGCCGCGTACCTGATGGCGACGCTCCCCGCCCAGCTCTTCCTCATCTTCGTCTACCCCCGCATCAAGGAGTCCCTGCACCCGTCGAACACCATCATGGGCGGCCAGCTGCACGGGGGCTACCTGTGGGCCATGCTTTCGATGATGGCAGTGGTGGGTGTGCTCACCGTCTGGCTCTACCGTCTGCGCGTGCGCGCGGGCCTTCTCCTGCTGCGTGAATCCGATGACCGACTCGAATCTCTGGAAAATCCTCGCCGCCCTGCCGGCGGTGGCGTTGTGGCTCGGCCTGTTCCTGTACCTGCGGAGGGTGGAGCGGATCGTTAGGGAGGCGGAAAAAGGCAGCTAGGGAAATAGGAAATCAGGCGAGTCGGCCTGACTCCCTAATCCCTCAACCTCTTAACTCCCCATGACCGAAGTCGCCTTCGGCCCAGTCGCGCCGTATTACGACGAGCTCATGCGCTCGGTCCCGTACCGGATGTGGACGAGCTACTACCTGCTGCTCCTCGCCCATCAGGGCCTGAAGCCGAAGAAGGTGCTGGACGTGTGCTGCGGCACGGGCACGATGTGCGAGCTGCTCGTCGACGAGGGCATGGCTCTCTCCGGATTCGATCTGAGTCCGGGCATGGTCGAGCGGGCGCGCGAGAAGGCCGCGAGGAAGAAGCTCGACATCCGCTACGAGGTCGCCGACGCGCGGGACTTCGAGATGGGCGAGGCGTACGAGGCGGCGTTCTCGTTCTTCGACTCCCTGAACAACATCCTGGAGCCGGAGGGGGTCTTCCGATCGTTCCAGCGCGTGGCGGCGCACCTGCCCTCCGGCGCGAGCTGGATCTTCGACCTGAACACCGCCTACGCCTTCGAGGAGGCGATGTTCGACCAGCGCAGCGGCCCGCGGGCGAAGCTCAAGTACGACTGGATCGGCACGTACGACAAGCCTTCGCGGATCATCACGGTGGACATGAAGTTCCGCTACGAGGGCGAGGAGTTCCACGAGGTCCACCGTCAGCGGGCGCACCCGCGCGACGAGGTCTTGGCGATGCTCGCCGAGGCGGGCTTCGGCGAGATCCGGACGTTCCACTCCTACACGCTGAACCCGGTGAGGCACAAGTCCGATCGGGTGCACTACACCTGTGTGCGCTTGTGAGCGGACGGGGGCCAACAATGGCTGACCATTGCCCGGAAAGCCATCGTCGGCCATTGTTGGCTACCCGCCCGCAAGGTAAGCTGTCCCTCGCGTGGAAGATCGTCCGTGACGGTCGCTAACACCACGAGGTGAACCCTTTGCGTAAGAACGTCAAGAAAGATCAGCACTCCCCCCGCTACGTCGCCCTCGCCCCGAAGGTCGACAAGGACACCCTCTACGAGATCGAGCCCGCGCTCAAGCTCGTGAAGGAGACCGCCACCGCCAAGTTCGTCGAGGCCGTCGACCTCGCGGTCAAGCTCGGCATCGACCCGCGAAAGGGCGACCAGAACGTGCGCGGCATCACCAACCTGCCGCACGGCACGGGCAAGACCCGCAAGGTGGCCGTGCTCGCGAAGGGCGACCTCGCCCAGCAGGCGGAGGCGGCGGGCGCCGACACGGTGGGGGGCGACGAGCTGATCGCCCAGATCCAGGCGGGATTCCGCGACTTCGACGTGCTGCTCGCCACCGAGGAGATGGCGCCGCAGATCGGCAAGATCGGCCGCCTGCTCGGACCCCGAACGCCCAACAAGCGCAACGGCACCGTCACGAACGCCATCGGCACCGCCGTCAACGACATCAAGAAGGCGACCCGCATCGAGTACCGCGCGGAGAAGGAGGGCGTCGTCCACCTCTCCATCGGCAAGGTGAACTTCACCGACGAGCAGCTCATGGAGAACTTCCTCGCGGCGCTCGGCGCGATCATCAAGGCCAAGCCGTCGGGGGCGAAAGGCCGCTACATCCAGACGATCACCGTCTCCGCCAGCATGGGTCCCGGCATCCACGTCGAGCCGGCGACGGCCTCGAAGCTCGCGGGGTAACCCCTTACCCCCAGCCCCTCTCCCTCGGAGGGGAGAGGGGGGCGGAACGCACGGCGACCGAAGGTCCCGTGCGTTTTTTCCATTTCGTTTTGGTCCCTTTTTGGTTGGGACTTTGGACCCTTTTTCGTCAAAGGATGGTTGACGTTCGTTCGGGACGCTCCCACGCGGGCACAAGTGCATCCCGCGACTACAGAGTAGGTCGTCAGAACGAGATTTCGTCAACCATCGGGATCAGAGTCTCTCTTTGGCCTCGGTCGACTGGCTCAGGCTTCGCGGGACGCGCTCGACTTGATACCGGTAGGGCGGCTTGTCGCCCGTTCGGTCGATGCGCCACTCGGCACCCTTCCACGCCGAAGGATCGTTTCTGAGCTTGTCGAGCACTCTCCGTTGGTCGGCGGTGAGTCCCGCCTCCAGACGGGCGTCCGCCGCGCCGCGCATCCGCCAGAACTGAGGAGCCTGCTCTTGGAAGATGGGGCGGAAGCGCTCGGCCATCGCCTGGTACGCTCGAATCTGAAGGTCGATCGCCTTCTTGCGTTCGAGCGTAAGTCCCGTCTTGCGTGCTTCCGACCGAAGACTCCCCACCATGTAGGCGAACTCCCCCGCCGACCGGTCGCGCCGCATCGCCGTAAGGATCTCATCGTTCTGGGCCTTCACGGCGGCGAACTGCTCGCCGGTGAGACCCAGCGCGGACGCCACGGCAGGATCCTCCCAGATCGCGCTGCCAAAGCGGTCGAGCGCGAGCGCGACGAGGCGACGTTGCTGCGCCACGGTCAGAGGGGTGACCTTTGTGGTCGAGATGCTACGCTCCGTTGTCGCGATGTCCTTCGTCACCCGCGACAACTCGACCCTCGTCGCTTGGGCCATGGGGTTCCGCGAACCTACCGGGAACTTCTTTAGGTTCGAGATCGCGTCGCGTTTGCGCATCGCAAGCCGCCGGAGATTGCCCTGGTAGGTTCGGAGTCGCAGGGTCGCCTGCTGGTCGGGTGAGAGTCCGAGATCGGCGACGGTCTCGGGATTGCCCAGGAGTCTGTCCGTTGCCTTCGCCAGCGAACTGCGTGCGGGCAAACGGTCGGTCGTTGACGCCGAGGCAGTCGGCGCTTTGGCTACGGCTTGCCAAGGAAGGAGGGTCGCGAAGCCCATGGCGACGAGGGTAACGACCGCGAGGCGGGGCAGGGGTTTGGGGTTTCGTTCGAGCATACGGATTCTCCGGGCGAGGCGGCGGGCGGGGCCGCCGAGGGCAAGGGCGGGTGCAGGACCCGCGAAGGCGAGGAGGAGACGGGCATAGGCCGCTTTCGCCGCGCCGGTCTCCTGAAGGGCGGCGGAGTCGCAGGCGGCTTCCGACTCCAGACGCATGGCGCGGGCGCAGAGCCAGACGGGCGGGGCGAACCAGAGCGCGGCACAGACGAGGTCGGCGATGAAGGACCATTGCAGGTCGCGGCGGCGGACGTGAGCGGTCTCGTGGGCCAGGGCGATCTCCGTGTCCTCAGGCGAGAGTCCGTCGGGGATCACGACGCGGGGTCGGAGGACGCCGACGACGCGCGGCATGGCGCGGTGAGGTCTTCGAAGGCGGAAGCGGACGAGGAGGGCCGCGGCGACGCCGAGGAGATAGGGAAAAGGGAAGAGGGGAAGGGAAAGAGGCGGCAGGTGATTAGGCGGCAGGGCGCTGGAGTATGCCCACGCTTTCGTAACCTTGGGGAGCACGGGTGACGGGGGCACGAGCCATCCCCCTTTACCCGTGGCACTCGGTGCCTCCACTAGGAGCTTGCCCTTCACCTCCGCCCCCTCACTCCCAAGGAGGAGGGTTCCCGGCACGAACACCGGCACGGCGAGGAGGAGGGCAAGCGGACCCTTCAGGAGGCCTAGACGCCATGCCCAGCAGCGGGCGTCGGCGGAGCGGCGGCGCAGCGCCCACGCGGCGAGGGCGGCGAGGAGCCAGCCGAGGGTCGCGTGGAGGAAGGCGAAGATCATCGCTCCTCCAGGCGGTCGACGAGCGCGCGGAGGGCGACGAGGTCTTCGGGGGTGAGGTCGGTCTCGGTGAGGTACTGCACCATCGGCGAGGCCGATCCGCCGAGGGCGTCGCGCACGAAGCGGCGGAGCGCGCCCATGCGGACGCCTGCGACGGGTTCGGAAGGCCGGTAGCGCCAGCCGCCCTTTCCGCGCTCGCGGGTGAGGAGGCCCTTGGCCCGCAACCGCTCCATCGTCTGGAGGATGGTCGTGCGCACCACTCCCATCTCCGCGCCGAGGTTGTCGGCCGCCTCGCGCACGGTGCAGGGGCCGTTCGCCTCGACCCAGTGCAGGACGCGCATCTCCGCGCCGCCGATCGTCGTCTCGTCCATTCTTCTCCTCGACGACAGTCGTCGTCGAGAAGATTATACGACAGTTGTCGTCAATGCGCAAGGGGTAGGACGAAGTTTGCGCGAGCAAGCTCGCTGGCTTAAAGCGGGAGCAAGCTCCCGCACTCCCAAAGATGCCCTTTCGGTGCGGATGGCGCCCGGGTTGTCTCTGGCGGGCTCCCAGACCACCCCCGATCCACCTGGGGTGCGCCGGAGCGCATCCCTCGGCAGACCCTCCTTCTCCCGCTCACCGTAGAACGAGCGCCGATCGTGGGCTTCGGGCCGCGGCGGCAAGAGGAGGGGGGCGCTAGCTCGTCAGCTCGTAGAAGGCGTCGCCCTCCTCGTCCTCGACGAGGGTCGACGTGCGCTCGGTCTTCGTGCCGCCGATGCGCAGGCGCTGGCCGTCGGGGATCGTCGCGCCGCCCGCGAGCATGACGACGAGCGACTCGAAGAGGCCCGCGAACGTCTCCAGTTCGTCCTGGCCGAGGCCGCGGGCGCTGAGGTCGGGGCGACCGAACTTGGCGAGGCCGCGCGAGTGCATCCAGAAGCCGTCGTCCTCCTCCGAGGCGAGGAGCGTGACGTGCTCGATGGGCTCGGGCGCGGCGGGTTCGAAGATCGTCTCGCGCCACTCGGCGGGGCTCCACCAGCGCAGGGCGACGGCGTCGAACACCGCGACGCCGCCCGCGTCGAGGAGCGCCGTGACCACGCCGACGATGTCGCGCAGGTAGTCGAGGGTCTCGGGATCCTCGACCTCGCCGCTCAGGAGGGCGACGGCGGGCGCGGCCTTCGCCGCGGCCTCCAGGTCGGGTTCCTCGGCGAGGAGCGCGCCCGCGTAGCCGTCGAAGAGGCTCTCGAACCATTCCGGGTGGTCGATGGGGTTGAAGAGCTCCATTTCCAGTCCCTTGGGCGGGCCGCTCGTGCGGTAGGTCGCCGCGTCGACCTCCACGTCGGCGTTGAGCCTGCCGAACACGAGGAAGCTCAGGAGGGCGTCGCCCGCCTCGGGTTGGTAGTGCTCGCGTTCCCAGGGTCCGGCCATGGGGAGAGTAAACCATCGAACGCCCTCCCCTTGCCCCTCCGTTTGGGGAACCCCAAGTCTCCCCTCACCGCAGCCCTCTCCCCCAGAGGGGAGAGGGAGCCTGATCAGGCCCGCGCGGGTTCGCGGTCGGTGGCGAGGGCGTCGACGTAGCGGACGACGCGCACGAGCGCGCGGGCACGCTCGTCCTCGTCCCACTGCATGAGGGTGTCGAGGGCGTCGAGCACGTCGTCGGGGACGGCGGGCTCCTTCGCGAGGGCGACGGCGGTCTGGGCCGCGAGGTCTTCGATCTCGCCTTCGGTGCGCAGGGCGCGCCAGCGGCAGGCCAGGATGGCGGCCTCGTCTTTGAACAGCATGGTGTTGTTCTCCTTCTCTAGGGTCTTTCGGGCACGGCGATGGGCGCCTCCTTCGGGAGGGCGGCGTGCGGGAGGACTAGATGGGGCGACGCACAAGCATGGCGAAAGGGATGTTACCCGGCGATGGCTCTCCCCCAACCCCCTCTCATTTTCCTCGCGGTCGAGCCTGCTGATCTCGTGGCTTCCGCGCCGCGGGAAAAACGAGAGGGGGCTTTAGCGCCTTCGGCGCGTCGAAACGATCAGCAGGACGGGAAAGAGGAGTCCCAGCCCGATCGAGGTGAGGATGAACCACGGGAAGGGAGCGAGGCGCAGCCCGATCCCCCCGCCCACCGACATCGTGACGAACGTCCCGAGGGCCATCGCGCAGCCATCCGCCTCCTCGCCGCGGGCCGCCCCCGCGCGCAGCGAGCCGAACACAAACAGCGCCGTGCCAAGAAGCCAGGCCCCGCCGAGAATCCAGTACGCCCCGCCGGAAGCCAGCCACTCGTTGCGCACGTCCTATTATGCTTTCGTGACCACGATCCGGTCGACCTCGCCGCCCCACTGGTCGACCTGGCGCAGGGTCAGGCGCCTGGCGTCGAGGTCCACGATCGTGAGGGAGTGGCGGTCGGAGACCATCGTGGCGACGTAGTCGGCGTTCGCGTCCTCCTCGTGGAGCCAGGAGCCGGGCTTGCCGTTCTGGTCGGGGTCGTAGAGGTGCTTGCCGCCCGCGCCGGTCGTGACGTAGATCACCCCATCGGGCTTGGTGACGGCCTTGCCGTCGAAGCGGCGGTCGACGTCGAACGTGCCGGGAACGAGGCGCTTGCCCGAGCCGACCTTTTTGGCGGCCGACTCGTCGCTCGGCTTGAAGCGGAAGGGGCGGGTCCGCTGGTAGGTGTGCTCGTGGCCGTGGAAGCAGACGTCCACGCCGCACCGCTCCAGGAGGGGCGAGAGGACCCTCATGTGCTGGGCGGCGTAGTGCTCGTGACCCACGTTGAAGGCGGGATGGTGGTACACCACGAACCTCCAGGCGGCGTCGGTCGCCCTCAGGTCCGCCTCGATCCAGGCCTGGAGGGCGGGGTCGGTCGGGTCGATGTAGACGTTCGAGTCGAGGACCAGGAAGTGGGCGTCGCCCACGTCGAACGAGTAGTTCGCCTGCCGCGGATAGCGGTCGCCCGCGACGGCGCGGAACGTGGCGAGCGTCTCGTCGGGGCCGACGGCGGGCGTGGGGTACTTCGGCGCGGGGCCGTTGCCCGGCAGGTGCATCGCGGTGTAGTAGCCCAGGGAGTCCGGCTCCTTGGCGAAGTCGGCCACCGGGCCGGCGGGGCCCTTGCCGTGGACGTCGTGGTTGGCGATGCAGGTGTAGAAGGGCACCGCGCGCAGGAGGGGCGCGCCGGTGCGCGGCCCGGCCTCGTCCGCGTTGTAGACGGGGAAGAAGTGGCGCGCGTACTCGTCGTCGCGTCCCCCCTCGTAGACGTTGTCGCCCGTGTTCATCACGAAGTCGGGCATCGCCTTGTAGGCGTTGTAGGCGGTGGCGCGGTCGCTGATGTCGCCGTAGGAGTTGTCACCGAAGGCGGCGAAGCGGATCGCCGTCCCGCGCGGCTTGCGGGTGGTGAGGTGGCCTGCCAGGAGCGGCTCGCCGTCGAGGAGGACGCGGTAGTCGTAGCGCCGACCGAGCCTCAGGCCCGAGAGCACGGCGAGGTAGTTCAGGCGCTGCTCCGCCTCGCCGATGTCGCCGCCCTTGAGGGTTCGCTTCTCGATCGCGGCCCGGCGTCCGTCGTACTCCAGAACGTACTCGCCGAGGACGCCGTTGGTCTGCCAGGCGACGACGATCGACTCCTCGCCGTCCTTCAGGGCGCTCGCGGCGCCGGGCTGGAGGTAGGGCAGGGCGGTGAAGACCGGGCGGGCCTTGGCGCGGGCGGGCTCCCGGGAGGGGCCGTGCGCGGCGGCCGCGGCGGGCAGGAAGGTCAGGAGCGTGAAGCCGCCCGCCGCCTGGAACACCTCGCGGCGGCTGACGGACGGTCTCGGAGTGCGGTCGGGCATACCGACGCGGAGTGTACCGACGCCTTTTGGGCGCGTGGCGTTAAGATTCGGTAAGGCCGCCAGCCTTAACCTTCCTCTAACCCTCCCTTAACGGTGTCGAAAGTACCTTTCTCCTGTCGGCGGTACTCACTGCCGCGAGAAGACCATGAGAGCCAGATCGCTTCTTTTCGTTTCCGCCCTCGCCACCGTGGCGACCTCGCAGGCCGCCGGCCTCGCGGGCAACTCCATCGCCGTCTACTCCGTCGGCTCCGGCGCCGTCACCCTGAGCAGCGCCGCCCAGGCGACCAGCGTGATCGACTTCGGCACGAACGGCGCGATCCTCAGCACCTACGCCGCGCCGTCCACCGGCTCGTCCTCGCTCACGAACAGCGGCTCGGCCACCTCCGAGGGCCAGCTGACGCTCTCCGCGGACGGCAAGACGCTCCTTTTCGCCGGCTACCGGGCCGACGCGGGCACGGCGAGCATTGCGGGCTCCACCTCCGCGAACAACCCGCGCGTCGTCGGCACCCTCAACGTCGGGACCGGCCTGGTCGACACCTCGACCACCACCGCCGCGTTTAGCGCCAACAACCCGCGCGTCGCCTACTCGTTCGACTCCGTCGGCTACTACGCCGCGGGCGCGAACAGCGGCGTGGTCGGCGGAACCCTGGGCAGCGGCAGCGGCACGACGATCGGCACCCCGGTGGTCGCCAACCTGCGCTACCTGAGTGGCTTCGGCGGCAACCTCTACTTCTCGTCCAGCACCGCCAACGCGGGGACGGGCGCGACGCGCGGCGTCTACCAGGTCGACCCCACGACCGGCGTCCAGACGAGCATCCTCGCCTTGGGGACGGCCACCGCTCCGGTGGGCAGCCCCTACGCGTTCCAGTTCCTCAGCGCGACCTCCCTCTTGGTCGCGGACGACACCGCGGCGACCGGCGGCCTCACGCTCTACACGAACACCGGCTCGGGCTTCACCGCCGCCGCGACGCTCGCGGGCAGCCCCACCCGCAGCTTCGCCTACAACAACGGCGCGATCTACTTCACAAGCGCCGACGGTACGACGCTCAGCACGGTCAGCCTGACCGGCACGACCTTCGGCGCGGTGACCCCCCTGGCGACGGCGGCGGCGAACACCGTCTTCCGCGGCGTGGCCTTCGTGCCCCAGGCCGTGCCGGAGCCCAGCGCGTTCGCCGCGCTCGGTCTCGGAGCCCTCGGCCTGTTGCGCCGCCGCCGCAAGGCCTGACGCAGGCAAGGAAGCATAGGGGGCCGTCCGAGGAGAGCCGGGCGGTCCTTTCCTTTTGTCCCCGCACCGGACGATCCCTCTCAGTGGCCCCGCTGGTGTGCCAACCTTGGCTCGTCGCCCCACTGACCGACGAACGGAGATCGACGGCCCGTGAGATTAAGGTTCGAATAGGGTTGTGTTAAGGTTCACTCTCCCTTAACATCCATGCCGGACGCTACGTTCGATGCTCCGCCGCGCCTTCACCCTCATCGAGCTTCTCGTCGTCATCGCGATCATCGCGATCCTCGCCGCCATCCTCTTCC
>CAXTOO010000042.1:0-20517 GCA_964245875.1 uncultured Fimbriimonas sp.
GTTCTCGCAAAGGCGCGAAGACGCAAAGGGGAGGCACAAAGCCAAGTTGTGAAACGACCTCTAAGACTCCTTCGGGGTCGGTTGGCAAAAGAGTAGAACGCCGCAGTCCAGGCGAAGAGTTGCTACACTCCCCATGGTTTCGCCCACTCCTACAGCAGGCGAACCGCTTCGCGGCGCGGGCACAAGCCATCCCGCGGCTACAGGGTTGCCAACAGTTGCCAGTGCGGGCACAAGGGCATCCCGTGGCTAGGAGACCGACGCGAAAAATGGATGCGACCGCGCAAGTGACGGTAGGCTCCCGCGCAAGCTTCGCGTGCGGCTACACGCCTTCGGCGTAGGGGTTTCTCCCCATTTAAAGATACAGTCTGGCGGTCAGCGGACCGCTTGATGCCGCGGGCACTTGTCGTGCGATTCATTTTGGGGCAGCTCTGTCCCTCTCCCAATTTATGGCCCCTCTCCCCTAGAGGGGAGAGGGGGACCGGAGTTTGTCGACAATCCTTAAGGTCTGCGACACAATGAGGGGCATGACGCCGCTTGCCCAAAAGTTCGCCGATCTACGCGCCAAGGGTGAGAAAGCGCTCGTGCTCTTCGTTACGGCGGGCGATCCGCCTTTAGAGGAGCTTCCGAGCGTGCTGGAGGCGCTTCAGGAGGGAGGGGCGGACGTGATCGAGGTGGGCGTTCCCTTCAGCGACCCCTTTGGAGAGGGTCCGACGATCCAGGCGAGCAGCCAGCGCGCGTTGGACGCCGGCGCGACGCCGCGACGGGTGTTGGAAGCCCTTCGCAAGGCCGACCTGCGGGTTCCGACGGTGACGATGGGCTACTACAATCCGGTGCTCCGGCACGGGCTGGAGCGTTTTGCCCAGGAGAGCGCGGAGGCGGGCGTCTCGGGCACGATCGTCAGCGATCTCGTTCCCGACGAGGCGGACGCCTGGTGCGTGGCGAGCGAGGTGGCGGGCATTGACACGATCTTTCTCGTCGCGCCGACCTCGACGGACGCTCGCATCCATGACGTGGCCGCGCGTTCGACGGGGTTCGTGTACGTCGTGTCCCGGACGGGCGTCACGGGGTCGGAGAGTGCGGTTCCGCAGGACGTCTCAGGGCTTGTGAAGCGGGTTCGAGACCTGACCGAGCGCCCTGTGTGCGTCGGGTTTGGGATCTCGACGCCGGATCACGTTCGGATGGTGTGCGAGGTGGCGGACGGCGCGGTGATCGGGAGCGCGCTGGTGTCGCTCATCCACAAGGAGTGGCGGGGCGGCGCAGGGCGGGACGCCATCGTGGACTACGTTCGTTCGCTCAAGGCGGCAACGCGGCCTTGTGATTGAGAGCCAAGGGCCGAGCGCTTTGGGTACGTCAGGGCTTACATCACAGGTTGGCGAACAACCTCTTTCGTGACTCGCTTTCATGCTTTGAGAGGTCGCGTCACAACCTTCGATCCTTAACGAAGCTCCCTCCGTTCAAGGTTCTCGCAAAGTCGCGAAGACACAAAGGGAAGGCACGATGTCAGGGCTTCGGAACGACCTTTGAGTGCAGGGGCGCAGAATGACAGGAGTCTTCTCGCTAAGTAGAAACGCTAAGGCGGGCCGGTGAGCCTATCAGGATGTGTCGTAAATGACGATTGGCCATTTCCGGACTCTCGATTCCCCGTCCCCTTTCTCTCGCCGGAGCGAAAGGAAGGGGTGACGTGGGCACCGCCCTCGTCGAGGAGCGTTGCTTTCGCTTTATTCGACCGTTACTGAGCGGCCGACGACGTCCAGGAAAAACTCCTCGGGAACGTAGAGCACGCCGTCCTCGATGAGGGGAGGTTGGCTGATGGTGAGGCGGGCGCCGTTGGCTTCCACGTCGGTCTGGCCCATCGTCACGAGGATGGTCTTGCCGTTCGCGTGAACGGTCGCACGTTTGGCGGCGTTGTCCCAATCGACGGTGCCTCCGATCTGGTCCAGCCCCTCCTTGAGGGGCAGGAATCGAGCATTGAAGAGGGTCTTCGCCTCCATAAGGCTAGGCACCGACCGTCAGACTGTTGACGATCTTGTATTCCTTGCCGGCGGCCAACTTCGCGGCCTCTTCGGCCTTCTTCTTCGAGGCGGCGTCGGGCACGGAACCCTTCAGAGTGATCGTCTTGCCGACGGTGTCGACGTCGATCTTGCTCACGTCGAGATCCTTGACGTTGTGAAGACCGGTCTTGATCTTCGGGGTCATGAGAGAGTCGGTCGCGGCCTCGGCGGTGTTCTTCACGGCGGCACCAGCTTCTTGGGCACCCGCCACGACGGTCGCGCCCGCCTTCTCCGCGCCGGTGGCGACGGCCTGTCCGGCATCCTTCACGCCCTCGACGGTCTTCGCGCCCGCCTCTTCGACGGCTGCGCCGGCCTTGCTGGCGTCGGTCGCGGCCGCTTCGCCGGTGTGCTTAACGGCGTTGCTGGCGGAGTCGCCGGCCTTGCTCAGGTCTTCCTTCGCTTCTTGCGAGCAGCCCACCAGCAGAAGGGCGGCGAGGGTTGCGAACGACAGCAGGGTGGCTTTCATGTTTTTCGTGATCTCCATTTTGGTTCCGGTGTTGACCAGGACGGAACATGGACGGCGAATGAACGTCCTTGTGTTCCCCGAGGCTGAGTGTGCGGAAAGGCCCGTACCGTTCATCGGTACGGGCCTTTCCGCGGAAAGCCTTCGCTCTTGGGGCTTAGCGGGCGTAGTACTCGACGACCTGCTGCTCTTGGAAGAACTTGGGGAAGTCCTCGCGCTCCGGCAGGGAGCCGATCGTACCGCTGAAGCCGGGGACGTCCGCGTTGATGTACGCGGGCACGGGCGCGCCTTCGTAGTGGTTGTCGCGGGCGATGCGTCGGCTGGAGTCGCGCTCGCGGACGGAGACGACGTCGCCGACTTTCAGCTGGAAGGAGGCGATGTTGACCATGCGGCCGTTGACCGTGATGTGGCAGTGGCTGACCATCTGGCGGGCCTGGAAGATCGTCTTCGCGTAGCCGAGGCGCCAGACGGCGGTGGCGAGGCGGAGCTCCAGGAGGCGGAGGAAGTTCAGGCTGGTGTTGCCCGGCATCCGCTGCGCCTTCTTGAACGTGTTCGAGAACTGCTTCTCGAGCATGTTGTAGTAGCGCCGGATGACCTGCTTGGCCAGGAGCTGCTCGCCGTACTCGGACTGGCGACGGTCCTTCAGGTTCGGACCGTGCTGGCCGAGCGGGTAGGGACGCTTGGCGGCCGGACTCTTCGGCCGGCCCCAGATGTCGTAGCCGACCGTGCGGCAGATATCGGTCTTTCTTCCTCGGTACGTCGCCATAGGCTTTCGGTGCTTTCGGCACGCGCGGGCATGTCGAACGATCTATTGTACCCGAATCGATCAGGCGGATCAAGGCAGTCGAGCCATTTCTCATGTTTGCGGCAGGGCAAAAGCTTTAGAGCTTCTGACACAAGCCTGTGTCCGCGCTTTCACACAGGAGATGCAAGTGAGAATGCCAACCCGCTTGTTGATCCAGCGCACGTCCAACGTTGCGCCTCGTCATCTTGCCACGCCATCGACTGGGATCGCCAAAGCGCGTACGGTAAAGTGTCACCGTGCGCCGCCTTCCCATTTTGCTGAGCGCGTTGCTCCTCCTCATCTGCGTCGCTCTGGGGCAGAATCGTCCCGCCCAGATTCGGCTTGGGGACGAGCTAAGCCTCACCCTGCTCGGCGAGAGGGACATCAGCGGCGACTATGTGGTTCAGAACGACGGAGCCGTCTACATCCCGAAGATCGGCCGTGTTCGCCTCGTGGGACGTACCGCGGCCGAAGGCGAGGGACTGCTGTCGTCCAGATTTCGCACCATCTACCGTGATCCGGCGGTGTACCTGACGATCAAAAAGCAACGGGCCTCGTCGGTTTACGTCGTCGGCGGGGAGGAAGGTCTCGTCGATCTGCAGCCCGGGACCGACCTCCGCCAGGTCTTCGCCCAAGCCAAGGTCAAGGAAGATGCCGACCTTCTTCGAATCAGCGTCTATCGCCTCGGAAAGAGGATCGCGTCGGTCTCCGCGTCTGATCTTCTCTCGGGAAAGGAGGCTTCTTGGAACGGGCCGGTCAGGGAGAACGACGTGGTGATCATCGAACCCAAGCCGTACATTCGCGTAACGGTCGGGGGCGACGTTCGCAATCCGGGACGGAAGCGTCTCGACAAGGGAGACGACGTGTATCGGGCGATCGCCGAAGCGGGTGATCTGGCCCCGGCCGACGCGAATTCGCCCGCCATGCGATCGGAGATCTCGATCGTGGTTCGACGGGGGTTGGAGACGATCCGCGTCCCGCTGGTTGCCCGGGATGACGTTCGCGCCCTGGTGTTGGAAGATGGCGATACCGTGATGGTCGAGCCGCCCGCGTACGTGCGAGTCACGGTGGCCGGTGAAGTCGCAAGACCGGGCGAGGTCGTGATCCGGCAGGGTCAACCGCTGCTCTCAGCCTTGGCGTCCGCAGGCGGGCCTCTTTCGACCGGAACGGCGCGGTCGATCTACCTCTTCAGAGACGGCGAGGCGCGCATTGTCGATGCGACGGCACGAGGCGTCGAGGCCACGAGCGGAGCGGAGGTTCCACTTCAGGCTCACGACATCTTGTACGTTCCCCGCAACGAGCGCGCGGTCTATGCGTTTGGCGAGGTCCAGAAGCCTGGTCGCTATCTGATGGAAGATTCCCGGACCTACCGTCTGTCGGACGTGCTGGCGGAGGCGGGGGGCATCACGGCGGCGGGTACCACGCGCCGCGTCTACCTGCTGCATCCTACGGACGGCGGAGCCATGAAGCCGGTGGTCTATCAACTTGACCAGTACATCAGGAATGGCAAGCTCAACGACAATCCTATCGTTCGCCCCAACGATGTCGTGGTTTTCGACCAAGCGCGTCCCAACGGCATCAGCGTGGTGACGCAAGCCGTTTCATCGTTCTTCCTTCTAAACACTCTGTTCAGGCGATAGACCTGAACAGAGTCCCGAAGGGTGCGACGTTCGTCGAGGTGTCTGGCCGGAGGCGCTAGAGCTCAAAGCTTCGATCGTAGTTGCGGAGGACCTTCTCCTTCGAGTACTTTTCGAGGTAGGTCGAGCGCGAGGCCCTTCCCGCCCGGAGGAGTTCCGAAGGCGAGTCCCTCAGGCGTCTCGCCAAGGCGACGATCTCCTCGACCCCCTCAACCTGCCAGCCATACCCTCTCGTCTCCGCTTCCCGCGCAAGGTCGGCTTCGGGAGACATCATGGCCATGATCGGTCGACCGGCCGAGAGAAAGGTGTAGGCTCGGGAGGGCGAGGCAAGCCGCTCCGCACCCTTCTCCAGCGAAACGACGCAGACATCGGCGCTTGCGATCGCCGCTTCGTACTCCGCGTCGGGGAGACGGCCTAGACACCGGACGTTGGCAAGTCCCTCGCGTTCGATCCTCGACCTTACGTGCGACGCGCGAACGCCGCCGCCGACGAAGACGATCGCAACGCCCTCGTCTTGGAGCCTCGCCGCGGCGTCGAGCAAGGGGTCCAGCGGATGCATATGGCCCATGTTTCCGCCGTAAAGCACCACGAACGGTCGGTTCGAGAAACCGAGCCTCTCCACGAACGACGGGCTGGGCTTCAGATCCACAAGCTCAGGAAGGCCGTAGAGCGGCACGACCCGAATTTTGCCGGCAGAGATTCCCTTGTCCTCGACAAGGGTCGACTTCATGCCTTCGGTGACGACGGCCACGCGCCACGCGGCCCGAAGAACCCGACGGTGGAGCCGATCCCAGAGGCGGAAGGCGCTCGCGGGAAGGCGAAAGCCCCCCGTGACCTTCACGATGTCGGGGTGGATATCGTGAAGGATGTAGGCGAACCGAGCCTTGGACCGGCGGGCGAGCGAGGAGGCGGTGAGGCCGATCAGGGGCGGTGTGCTAACGGCCACGACCACGTCGAACCGACTTTGCGAGAGGAGTCCACGCGAGGTCTTCGCCGCCCCCATCTGGTACTGACGGTAGCCTCGGATCCTGTTCCGGAACCCGACCCTGGCTCCGCCTTCGCCGAGCGGAATCCGGATGATCCGAACTCCGTCTCGGATCTCCTCCAGACTGGCTTCAATCGACTCTGCGGAGTAGTTCGGAGTGGCCGTCACGACCGTAACGGCGTGGCCTTTCGCGGCCCAGTGAGCGCACAGGTCGGCGGTGTAGGTCCCCGCGGTGTCGGGCGGATAGTACTGGGTCAGGAGAAGGACGCGCTGGCTCAAATCGGGTCGTAGTTTGCGGAATCCGGAGCTTCCTCACCGGCGAAGGCGCGCAGAAGGACGGGGAGAAGCTGAACGAAAAGGGTGAGCAGAAAGATTCCCGCGGCGATGAGCGATCTCTTTGGGAACACACGTTCCCCGTCTCGCCCTGGCGCGTCGATCGTCTCGTAACGGGCAGGATCTCGCTCCTCGGCGATACGCGCGGTCTCAAGCTCGGCGCGCAGATTGCTGGCGAGATCCAGCGAAGCCGTGTACCGACTTTCCGCCCGCTTCTGATCAGAGCTCTGGACGACGGCCTTGCGCATCTCCTGTTCCAGCTCGTTCAGGTAGGCATTGTAGAGACTCACCGAAACGCGGAAGCCGTCAAGGTTGCGCGCCACCTCGGAGAGGCTCGGCAACGCACCCTTGATCGCGTTTGCGTCCTCCCGGTCGATGACCTCGTTCGCGACTCGTTGGGTCGTCGCCAGTTGCTCGACCGCGTTGCGGTACTCCCGCGAATCGCTTCGGTAGACTTTGCGCGCGTCGGCCAGTTCGAGCTGCCGTCTCTGGAGCTGGGTCGAGAGCTCTTGCAGGTTTTCGTTGACGCTGTGCAAGGCCACCAGCACTCCCGCGGACGTGCCTTGGGTCGCGAGCATCGTCCGAGCCTGGTTCACGGCGGCGCGGTATTGCGCCTCGGCAGCCTGCAAGGCCACTCTCGACACCTGCTGCTGAGTCCGGGCGTCGAAGTAGGTTTTCTGGAGAAGATCCGGGTTGGCCCAGAGACCGCTTCCTGATCGACCGGCCACGCGGCTCTGCTCGAGATCCGCTTCACGTTCGGCTTTCGCGAGTCGCTGCTCGATGAACTGGCGGTTCTTCCGGCTGACGTTGATCGTGATCTCGTCCGTACGGCGGTTGAGCTCCGAGTCGAGAGCGAGGAGGACCTTCTGGGCGAAGGTCGGATCCTGGTCGTCCACGCCGACGACCAGGAAGCCGTTCTGAGGATCGATGTCGATGGTCAGCCTTTGCCTGAGCAGCCTCACCGCCTCGCCCGTCGGCTTGTGATAGTGCGCCTCCAGACGAACCTTGTTCGAGACCCTCTTGAGGACGGTACCGCTGGTTAGGATGCCTGCGGCAACTTGCTGAGACGAGCCGACAAGAGGCGAGTTCAGAGCGCCACCCAGAGAAGTGACCGCTCCCGCATCCCCTTGGCTGGACCTGGTGAGGCCCGCGAGGCCCGTCCCGGGAGACTGCGACGCCATGGGAAAGTAGAGAACCTGTTGAACCCGATAAAGATCATGCAACAGGTAGCTCAGCGCGTAGGCCGCCAGGGCGCAAGCCGTCGAAATCGTCACCGATCTAATCAGGACACGACCCTTTGGATCCCGAGAAAGCTTGACGGGCATCAGTTCTCTCGGGGCGCGCCGTAAAGGTCTGCGGCAGCGTGGTAACACTGCGCGAGTTGGCGAGCCACCGCGGATCGTCTCATCTGGGCGACTCGAAGTCTACCACAGGCAATTCCCGACTCCAAGTCGTAGCGGCCCTCTGCAAGACCCGTCAAGTGCCCCGCGATAGACTCGATCGAGGTCGGGTCGAAACGAGGAACCGGCGAGTCGCCCAAGAACTCCCGGTTGGTGGAAATGTCGGATCCAAGCACGGGGATTCCCGCCGCGAGCGCCTCCATCACGGGCTGTCCCGCACCCTCGGCGAGGGAAGGGAAGATCAGCGCCTCGGCCCGTCGCAGAAGCTCAAGCAAGTCGTTCAAAGGGAGTCTTGGCACCCGGACGACGCATCTCTCCAGGCCGAGCGACTTGACCAAGGATTCGCACCGGGTCCCCTCAGACTTGTCATCGCCCCTGAGCAGGATCGGCGGTCGAAGGTCTGGGTCCAACCGCGCGTAGGCCCGGATAAGCCTTTCGTGATTCTTGTGGGGATAGAAGTGGGCGATGTAGAGCCAATAGCGTTTGGGCAGGTCGAGGTTGCGCGTGACGGGCACATCCTCGAACAGGGCGTCGGGGAGAGGGAAGTAGACGACGTTGGTTCGGCCAGGACGAGAACCGAACAGCCCATCCATGTCGTGGGCGGTCGATTGAGAAACCGGAAGCCGAAGGGTACATCGATTCGCAGACCGCGGGATCAGGGCGTTCAGATACATCCGTTGACTGCGCGAGTAGTCCCTCGGATTCTGGATCGCGAGCATGTCGTGGAACGTCACAACGCTCGGCAATCTCCCTCCTAGAGCGCAGGTGTTGGCAAACCAGTGAAGAACGTCCACGCCAGAACGAAGCGCCAGCCGCTCCATGGCGGTCAACTCGAAGAAGATTCTTCGTCGTCGGTCCAGAGAGTTGAAGGGCACGGTGACCCTTTCCACGCCAGGGATCCCCTCAAGGATCGGTGCGGTCTCCGACGAGACGAAGGCCGTGAGCCGCAGGTCACGCGCGTGCTCGGCGAGGGAGGAGACGAGCGACTGAGCATAGTTGTAAGCCCCTCCGACCGTGGGATGCGCGTGAAGAAGGTTGAGACCGACGTGGAGCCGCTCACTCATGTGGCCATCCGGGGCTTAGGGGACTGCCCGAGGGTTCGTGGACTCTCACCAGCGGAGGAGAGAGCGACCCGGATGGAGACCACCAGGGCCCCGTAGACGACGAGGTTGCTCGTGGTGATTCCCTGACTGTCGAAATGGAAGAAGGCGAGCACGGAGAGCAAGAGAGCGTAGGGCCACCCGCCGCGCCGGGAGAGTCGCATCCCGATACCGCCGAGGAAGGTCAGGAAGACCAAGGTCGCGCCCAGTCCGAAGTTGGCCAGGTACGAAACGTAGACCGAATCAAGCGCCGCGAAGCCGGCGTCCTGAACGGCAGCGTCGCGATAGGGTGCTTGCGGCCAAAGGTTCAGGTAGACGTCCTGGTTGAGGATCGCGGGGATAGCATGCGCGAGGATGTTCAAGCGGCCGCTCGTCAGCGAGTCCGTCGCCTGGTAAATCAAACTGTTGGGCGATAACGTGGCACTGTACGCGATGAGAAAGAGGGGAACGTTCAGCGCGACCAGAAAGACGAGGCCTCGAGTTCGAGGCGTCAACCTCAACGACAGCGGCCAGCCGACAAGGAAAAGCAAGACGGCGACGAGGACGTTGCGGCTGCTCGCGAGCGAGAGCAGGGCGAGGGACAGCACAACGATGGCAACGGCCGCGACTCTGAATCGCGAAGGCGGAAGGTGCAGACGCGCGAGCGAAAGGACGGCGAAGGTCGCCGCGACGAGCGCGCTCGCGGTCACGGCGGGATGAACGAAGCCAAGGAGAACGCGAGGGCGACCGTAGAAGCCGGATGAGGCCAGCCCAGTCATCGCCAAGGAACGCAAGATCAGGACGAGGGGAACCACGCCGACGCCGACTCCGACGGCAAACGCCTCTTCGTCCGTGAGAGCAAGCGAACCGACCAGAAAAGCGATCGCGATCAGAAACGGGCCGCCTACGCCCAGCGCGAACTTTGAATCAGCCGTTGAGAGAGCAACCAAGAACGGTAGGGCACCAAGGGCGGTCAGCATCAATCCCGTTCGCCACGCTGCTCGATCCCTGAAATGGCGGTGGAACTTGCGTCGCGGGTCACGGAAGAGGATGGGGACGAGGAGGATAAGGAGCGGCACGGCGATCCTCAACATCCTGAAGGGGAGGAAGGCGGGCGAGGTCAGGATCGCGCTGGCTTCTGGGGGAAGATAGACCGAGAGAAAGGAGGCGATCCCCACGAGAAAGCCTATGAAGTAGCAAAATCGCCTCCGCCCGGCCATCATGGCCGCCTCGTCCCAAAGGCTCGTAGGAGTTGTCTACCATAGACCCCGGCCCAGCAGCGAAGCAGATGCGGCGTGATCTTGGGGAGATTGTGCTGGCGCTGGGCGCGAACCATCTCAGCCAACGCAACGCGGGCGTTCCTTGCCCCCTGCGATGCTCCGCCCGCACGAAACCGAACCATCGGCGGAACCTCGAGATGGACCGGGGGCGTCCGTCGTACGACCCGCAGAAGCCATTCGTAGTCTCCGGCGACGCGATAGGCCTGGTCGAAAAGACCGTACGTCTGAAAGGCGTCGCGGCGGATCAGAAGACCCTGGTGGCACCATTGGCGCACGCTAGGTCCTTTGAGGAAGCGACTCCTGATCTCTTCCCAAGGCCGACCGACCTCGAACTGCGGCCGGTCGGCTTCGTCGACCACGACGACCGGGGCGTAGGGCAGAAGGGGAAGATCGCCGTGAAGGCGGTCGGCGACGGCTTCCAAAGCATGTGGCCCGTTCATCGCGTCGTCGGCTCCGAGAAAGAAAACGTAGTCGCCGGTCGCGCGAGCGATGGCTTTGTTCCAGGAGTCGTAGATTCCTCGATCGGGCTCCGAGATCCATTCGGCGCGGCTCTCGCGTAGGATGTCGAGCGTTCCGTCGATGGACGCCCCGTCGATGACCAGGTGCTGAACTTGAACGGTCTGCTCGGCGACGCTTGCCAAGCACCTTTGCAGCGTCTCTTCGGCGTTCAACGTCGAGGTGACGGCGCTGAAGGTCATCCGATGAAGGTACCCTCCCATCCTCGTCCGATATCAGATCCTTCTCTTTGCCGCCCTCAGGCCCTGAACGATCCTTGCTCCGAGCTGAAAAGACCTCCGGATCGGACGACCCAAACCTGAGATCGCGTCCAGGATGCGCGCCTCATCCTGGAGCCAGGTGCGATGACCCGCTACAACGCTCGCGTAGGCGCCGTCTTGGAGGCGCGGAACGTCGCAGGGTCGAACGCGCGTCTCCCTTGCCCCTCCGAAGAGAATCCCTGACCGGTCGTCGACGATGTACTCGTTCATGGTCGGCGCGTCGTACGCCACGATCGCGCAGCCCCGCGCCATTGCCTCGAGAAAGCTCAGGCCGATGCCTTCGACCTTTCGCGGGGCAACGTACACCGCAGCCGTGCCGACGAGTGCGTCGTAGTCCTCGCGGTCTAAGAAACCTTCGACGACGCTGTGGAGACGATCGTCCAAACGGCCCTTCTCGCAAGGGACCAAGGAATGGTTCGGATCGGGATCGTTCTTGATCGTGATCGACCTTGCGGGAAACTCCTTGAAGACGGAGGCGAACTCGTCTGGCTGAACGCTTCCCCGATACCAGAAGAAGGCGCTCGCTGATCGATGCGCGGTTCGAACCTGCGGTTCAGGGAAGTAGCGAACCGGTACGGCTTCGAGACCTAGCCGCGAGGCGATCCGCGCGACCGCATCGCTGAACGCAAGGATCGGAGCGCCCGACAGGGCGGCTTCGCACCACCCCTGATCGGTCCAGCTTCTCGCGGCGTCGAACATGGGCACCCATAGATAGGGCAGCTTCAGCTTCTTCAACGAAGGCGCCTGAAGGAAACTTTGCCAGGCGAGGACGATGTCTGGATCGAAGGATGAAACGAGGTTCACCTCCTCCTCGACGGTCAGGCTTCCGACGCTGACGTGAATCGACTCGACGTCGTACTCCCTCGCGACCAGATCGCGGAAGAACGTGGACGACTTTGTTCTCGCATGATATGGGTCATCGACCAGCAGGACCCGTTTGCGCGCGTTCACAGCCTGCCCCCGTGCGCGCGAAGGCCGCCTTTCAGCGCTTTGGCCGTGGCAAGCAGCCCGACTGGCGCGAGGCTGGCGGCGGTGATGCGCCAACTGCCGCCGTAGCTCTCTCGCAGCCAAGCAGCATACGCGCGCCAATCGTCCGGCGTGAGGGCCATGCGGTAGGCCAGGTAGTGGGAGAGACGCTCCGGCATATGGTCCTTCTTGAGAAGACGGAAGAGTTCGACCTGAACGGCGTCCGACGTGGGGAAGAGGTCTCGGAAGACGGGCGGGAGCCCCTCCAGGTCGACCTTTCGGCGCTTCAGGGGACCTCCTGCGGCGAAGCTGTCGTTGCCCAGGCGGTAGAGGACCGGAGCCGCCCAGGAGAGCAGCATTCGGGCCGGATCGGGCAAGGCCCGCAGGAGCAGGTGGGTGTGGACGTATCCTCCGCCGATCGGGGCGAGCGGTACCGTCGTCTGGTTCCAAAGCTCCGTTCGAACGACGATGTTGGAGAGATAGGTCAGGATAGAGCCCAAGTGGTTCGCCCGCCGGAGCATTCCGAGCGCGACCTCTTCCGGAGTGCCCTCCAAGAGCACGTCGCCCGGGCCGGTCCAAGCATCGTAGGGCCGCAGGGGGCACAGCTCCAAGTCGCAAACGGTGAATCCGGTGAGCACAATGTCGGGATCGTGCCGCTTCAAGGCGTCCAGGACCATGGCGAGCCCTCCCGGTGCGAGCGCGTCGTCGCTACCCATGAGCCAGGCATGGCGCCCTCGCGCCATGCCGACCGCGAACAGGTAGTTCCGGTCTGGCCCGACGTTCCTTCCCCTGGACTCCCAGCGCAGCCAAGGCAGGCGCCCGGATTGCGCGTCCAGCCACGCGGGCGAGCCGTCATCCGAGCCGTTGTCGCTCACGCACAGCTCCACGCCCGGTCGCCATTGCGCCTCGACGGACGCCACCAGTTCCGGAAGGTAGCGCAGCCGGTTGTAGGCGGGCACACAGATCGAAAGGGAAGGGGGGGCGCTCACGCTCGCAAAGCCTTCTTCGCCCTGCGCCCAACCATCGCCCTGAGGATCTCAATGGCGGTCTCCGGCAAGGCTCTTACGATCGACATCCTCGTTGAAGGGCCGTACCGCTCATGCAGCCATGCTTTGAGATCGGCCCAGTCCTCGGGCGACATGGAGCAACGCCAGCGTACGGCGGCGCGAAGATCCGAAGGCAAATGACCTCGGGAGAGCAGGACGCGCAACGACTCGTGAACCGCGCTCTCTGCCGAGAACAGCTCGCTGAAGATAGCCCTGTAGCCATCCCAGTCAAGTTCCAGACGGTTCCGGAGGGATGCGGTGTAGAAGCTATCGTTGCCGAGCCGCGCGAGCACGGGACGGATCTTTGTGGCAAGGATCGAACGACTACCGTCCAAGGAGTTCAGCATCAGGAACACATGGGGGTAGGCATCGCCGACCGCCGGCAACCACATCGGCGTGTCCTCCCAGACCGTGCGCCGCAGGAGCAGAGACGATAGGTAGGAGCCCGCACCCACGATGCTTTCGGCCTGTGCGCAGAGCCATTCCGCCGAGGCTTCGCGGTCCAATGTGACCACGCGCTCTTTCTCAGGAAAGCGCCAGACCTTCTGGGGTCCCCATTCCTGCAGGTCTGGGCCGCAGAGCACACGCTCCGTGAGCACGACGTCGGGGTCGTGACGGGCGAGCACCTCGGCGACCTTACCGATCCCACCCGGCGCGACCGCGTCGTCGCTGCCCATGAGCCAGGCGTGGCGCTCCCTGGCCATGCCCACCGCGAACAGGTAATTGCGGTCGGGTCCAACGTTCGCCCCCCGCGACTCCCAGCGCAACCAAGGCAGACGGGCCGACTGCTGCGCCAGCCACTCCGCAGAGCCGTCCGTCGAGCCGTTGTCGCTCACGCACATCTCCACGCCCTCGGTCCACTGCGCCTCCACCGACGCGACGAGCTCGGGCAGATACCGGAGCCGGTTGTACGCCGGAACGCAGATAGAAAGACTTGGATTCATGGTAGGTCTCGAAAAAGCGCGTCAGTCGCTCAGCCTTCGGGAGACGCCAAACGTGATTCGGGCTATATTCTGACGGACTCGCCGACTCTTCGATTGGACGAGGTACCGCGCGCGGAGGGCTCGGGAGTCGACGCCGCAGTCCTCCGCAATCTGGCGAATGCCGGATGAACTCCACTCACCGGACAGAAAGCCACGCGAGAACAGCAGGTAGCGGCACGTCAAGGACACTTTGAACGCGGCATTCGACTCATCGAGCGCCTCGAAAACCCGAAGCAAGAAGGATGCGTTCCGGATGAGTTTCGCCTCACCCAGCGACGAGATGATGTTCGAGCCGTGGAACGTGTACTGCGCACCGATTCCCTGGTGGTAGGCCACCTGCCCTCGGCAACTGAGCCTCAAGAACAGTTCCACGTCCGCGAACAGCACATCGTTGTCTAGAAACGGATCTTCGGCCAACGCCTCCTGGACCCGAAAGACGTTGCTGATGATGGGGATAGAGCGCGTTCGCCAAAAGGAACGCACGAAGCGCTTGCCGTCCTCGCGCTCGATCTTGGGCAGGCGGGTTGAAAGGGCGGCAGCAGGATAGACGCACACGCAGTTGGTGAGGACCAGCTTCACCTGCGGCGAGCCGTCGAGCAGATCGGCGGCGTTCGCCAGATAGTCGATCCCTATCAACGCGTCGTCGTCCGACAGGATGACGGCGTAGTCGCCGCGGCAATGCTCTAAACACGCCCTCCAGTTGAGGATCGGCCCAAGGTTCTTCGGCTGGCGGATCGCCGTCAGAGTGGGCAGCCAGCGAACGGCTTCGGCGAGGACCTCCGACGTCTCGTCGTCGGAGGCGTTGTCGGAGACGATCACCTCAAGGTTCTCGTGGGACTGGGCGGCCACGGACAGGAGGGCTCGCTTAAGGAGTCGGGCTCGGTTATACGTGGGCACCAGGACGCTGACGCGGGTGGCGCTCACGCGACGACCTCGCGCTCTCGCCAAAAGCCTAGCGGGAGGAGCCAAGCCGCCGTGAGCAGATACGATAGAACGAGTCCGCCAAAGACGCCTGGGATACCGAAGCGCGTCCCCAGCAGCCAGATGCCGCAAACCGCCAGCAGGATCTGCGCGGGCACGTAGACGAGCAGAAGGCGCATCCGATTGGTTGCCATGAAGTATGTGGACAGCACGTCGCAGACGAGGCGCAGACCGGACAAGAGGGCAAGCAACACGCACGTGACCGGGGTCAGCGGGTAGCGGAGCGTGGGCGCCAGGGTCGCCAGCAGCGGTGGCAACAGCCAAGGTACGAGAGCGAGGAGCGCCACGCCGATTCCGATGCTCGCCTTGACAAGCTTGACCACCAGGGCCCTCGCTTTAGCGTGCTCGCCCTCGGCGCTGTATTGGCTGATCATCGGCCAGACGGACATCAGCACGGCGGCGGCGAAAGCAAGTCCCATCTGAAAAATACGCTGGAGCAACGCGTACTTCGCGAAGGCATCGATGGGCAGGACGCGGGGGGCGATCAGCACATCAACCTGGTTCACGCCGGCGGCGAGCAGGCCCAGCAGGGCGAACCGCGTCGCACGTCGCCAGAACTCCTTCTGATGTGAAGGACTCAAGTCGACGCGGTTTGGAACGTTTCTGAAGCTGCGGTGCCAGAGCGCCAGGTTCGCGAGCACGGGCAGACCGACCAGCGCCGCCAGCGCCGCCGGCAAGCGAGGGAGCGTCTCCCCATAGCGGACGAGCCCCAAGAGAAGACCGACCGTCGCAACCGAATTGAGCGCCTGATATATGTAGACCACATGGCCGTCATGGCGTCCGATCAGGATGCGTTGCGCAACGCCGACGAACACGTTCGCCACCGTGATGGGAAGCACGAGCGCCAGCGTGGAGATGGACAGTTTCGCGTTCTGCACCACGAGCGGAGCAAAGAACGCATGGTAGAGAAGGGGGCTGCCAACGAAGACCGCGATCATAGCCAAACCGCCGACGACGACGAGCACGCGTCGTGCGTAGGCGAGGATCGCGATCGCCTCGTCCGGACTGCGAAGCATTTCCGAGACGTAGTTCTGAATCGTCCCGCCGAGACCGATCTCGAGCAGGGCGAGCCAAGGAATGATGCCGGCGACCAATCCGTACACCGCATACTGGGTCTGTCCCAGGTAGCGGGTGACAAGGGGGATGCTCACTACGGAGCACACGACGCCTACGAGACGCGCTCCCCAGTTCGCCAGAGTATTTCGGTTCGCAAGGGCGGCTAGTTGCCGTCCTCGGTAAGCTTCTACCTCGGCGCCCGAACCCACTCAAGCATCTCCCGGACCCCTTCCTCGCGGCTCACGGACGGGCACCAGCCAGAAGCCGCCTCAATGGCCGCGGTATCCGCGACGAACACGCGCTGGTCACTCTGGCGTGGGGGCAACTTCTCATAGCTGAGTTCGGTCCCGAGCTGCTTCTCCAAAAACTTGAAGAGTTCAATGAGCGAGAACGAGTTCGCCATCCCCCCTCCGACGTTAAACGCTCGTCCCACGCAACGCTCGACGTTCTCGCCCACCGTCCGATAGAGCCGGACGACATCCCGCGAGTGGAGCAGGTCGCGGACCTGCTTGCCGGTCCCCGAGATTGTAAAAGGCTCGGCTCTGCCGTCCTTGCCGATCGCCTTTTGGCAGAACCACCCGATCCAGCCTTGGTCAAAGGTGGCAAACTGCCGACCGCCGTAGATCGTCGAGTGGCGGAAGACGACGGTACGGAGTTCATAGATCCGGTGATAGTCAAGCATGTACTGGTCGCCGGAACCTTTCGAGCATCCGTAAGGACTGTGGAAATCGAGGGAGATCGTCTCCGGCACTCCGTTCGGATAGTCCAACAAAACGTAGCGCGTCTCCTCCTCGCCCACTTTCAGGTGCTCGAGATCTCCGTACACCTTGTTCGTTGACGAATACAGCACGACCGCCTCCGGAACCTGGGCGCGAACCGCCTCGAGCACGTTCAGCGTTCCAAGCGCATTGATCTCGAAGTCTTTGCGGGGATCGGCAATGGACGACGTCATGGCGACTTGACCCGCGAGGTGGAACACCGCGTCGGGTTTGAAGTAGGCGACGGCGCGGTCAACGTCGTTGGCGTTCCGCACGTCGCCGTGAATGTGGGCGAGAGAGCCTTGAGCGCGCAACCAAGCGAGGTTTTCCGATGCGCCGACCCGCGTAAGATTGTCGAAAAGTAGGACTTCGATGCCATCGCGGACGAGGGATGCCGCGACGTTCGTTCCGACGAAGCCGCAACCTCCTGTGATCAAAGCCTTCGTCAACATATTCGAAGTTCGGAAGTGTACCAGTCGATTGTCCGCCGAAGACCCGCGTCAAGCTCCGTGCGCGGAGACCAGCCTGTCGCGCGAAGCTTGTCCACGCCTGCACGAGAGGTTTGCATCTCCGGTCGATCCGAAATCTTTACGCCCACCCGCAACAGACTCGAACATCCCATCATGTCCAGCGTTCGAGTCACGAGATCGCGGACCCGGATAGGCCGACCCGAGGCGACATTGTACGTCTCGCCGATCGTCAGACCCCCTGACAGCGCGAGGATGACCGCGTCGACGGCATCGTCGATAAATACATAGTCACGCTCCTGATCACCGTAAGTAATATCTACAAAGTGGTTTTGGGCGGCGCTAAGGATCGTGTAGGGAAGAAGCTTGTTTGCAGGTTCCCAAGGACCATACATGGAGAATGGTCGAAGGGAAACGCTTCTGAGACCATGAGATCGCGTGAGGAACTCGATGACCGACGTTCCCATAGCTTTGGAAAGCCCGTAGACCGTGTTCGGAAACGGACGGGTCTCTTCAATGAGGAAAGGTGCCGACGCGGGGTATTCCAGAGCCGATCCGATCCACACGAATGCGCGGACGCCCAACGTGGCTGCCGACTGTGCGAGGGCCGCCGTTCCCAAGGCGTTTACCGCGATCGCGCCCTGCAGTTCGCCGGAGCCTGCCACGCCGTGAGCCGCGGCATGGACCACCATGTCAGGCGCGAGATCCCGCAATGTCTGCTCGACGCTCGAGGGGTCGGCAAGATCCAGGCACGCGCCGCACTCCAAGCTAGGAAGACCCGCTAGTCGCTGCGGAACGGCTCCCGTACGCGTTGGTACGACGACGGTTGCGCCCACACCGACAAGTCGCTCAGCAACCGCACCGCCGAAAAACCCCGATCCCCCGGTGACAAGGATCCGTGCGCCAGCGAGTTCGGTCATTGACGGCTAATCGTCGCCACCATCTCTGGCGTCCGCAGATTCATTCGACAGCACAGCGGTTGCAAACGGTCGACCGTTAGCGGAGAAGTCGTCTCTTCTACAGATTTCCTGGCGGAATCGTGCCAAGACGAAGAACTTACTGCGGCTCCGGTGCTGGTCTTCAGAATGTTCAAAATGCTACCCTCACCGCCGTCGGTGATCCTCCAACCGCGGTGCACACTTCGCCTCGAGGCACTGCGTCCTAGAGTCGCCTGCCTTTGTATGGTTCTTGGTGCAAAGCTGAGCGTTTTAGAAAAAGGGAACGATGAGTGTTCCACGAAGATCGCCTCACGCGATCCTAGGAACGGACGAAGGCATGGATCGTCTCCACCATGAACTCCAGCATTGGGCGGCTCAGGCCAGGGAAGACGCCGATCCAGAACACTTGGTTCATGATGAAGTCGGTGTTCTTCAGATCGCCCACGATCCGGCGCTCGATGTTCAGGTAGGCGGGCTGGCGCAGGAGATTTCCGGCGAAGAGCAGCCGCGTCCCGATCTTCTTCTCGTTCAGGTGCTGCACCAGGGCGTCGCGGGTGAATCCCGCGTCTTCCCGCACTGCGATGGGGAAGCCGAACCACGAGGGTTCGGAGTTCGGCGTCGCCTCGGGCAGGATCAGCACGTCCTCAAGGGGCTTGAGCGCCTCCTTCAGGAATTCGAAGTTCGCCCGGCGGATGTCGATGAAGCCCTGCAGCTTCTTCAGCTGCGAGAGGCCGATCGCCGCCTGCCAGTCGGTGACCTTGAGGTTATAGCCGATGTGGGAGTAGGTGTATTTGTGGTCGTAGCCGAAGGGAAGCTCGCCCAGCTTCCAGCAGAACCGCTGGTTACAGGTGTTGTCCTGTCCCGGTTCGCACCAGCAGTCGCGGCCCCAGTCGCGGAACGACTCGGTGACGCGGCTCATCGTCGCCCCCTTCTCGCTTCCTTCGATGCCGCCACGGTTGATGAGCACCGCGCCGCCCTCGCCCATCGTGATGTGGTGAGCGGGGTAGAAGCTCGTCGTGGCCAGATCGCCGAACGTGCCGACCTTCTTGCCGTTGTAGGTCGCGCCCACGGCGTCGCAGGTGTCCTCGATCAGCCAGAGGCCGTGCTTCCGAGCGACCTCGGTGACCTTCGCGAGATCGAAGGGGTTGCCCAGGGTGTGGGCGATCATGATCGCCTTGGTCTTGGGGGAGATCGCCTCCTCCAGGAGCGTGGTGTCGATGTTGTAGGTCGGCACGTCCACGTCGAGGAAGACGGGGACGCAGCCGTTCTGGAGCGTGGGGTTGAGCGTGGTGGGGAAGCCCGCCGCCACGGTGATGACCTCATTGCCCGGTCGGATTCGCCGCTCGTTCCACTCGGGCGCGGTCAGCGCGGAGAAGGCGAGGAGGTTCGCGCTGGAGCCGGAGTTCACCAGGAGCGAGTTGCGGACGCCGAACCAGCGCGCGAACTCCCGCTCGAACTGGCGGTGGAACCGTCCCGCGGTGAGCCACATGTCGAGGCTCGCGTCGAGGAGCTGATGAAGATCCTCGGCGTCGAGCACCTTGCCGCTGACCGGCACGGCGTCCTCGCCGGGCCGGAACGCGTCGCGCTTCTGCGAGAGCTCGTGGTACTTCGCGCCGAGCGCCAGGATCTGTCCGCGGATCTCGGCGGCGGTCTCCGTGGGGTTGGACTCGATCATCGCCCTGCCCCCAGCGCCTGCGTGTACCACGCGACGGTCTCGCGCAGTCCGTCCTCAAGCGAAACGGTCGGACGGATGCCGAGGAGGCGCGCGGCCTTCGAGCTGTCCAGGTACTGGTCGCGGATCTCCGCCTTCGCCTCGTTCTTGATGATGGGCACGATGTCCTCTCGGTTCATGGTCTTGCGGATCGCGTCGACGATCTGAAGGACCGTCTTGGGCTCGCTCGGGCCGAAGTTGAAGGCCTCCCCGGCAACGGTCGGGTCGTCCAGGGCCTCCGCCATCTTCATGTAGACGGCGGCGGCGTCCTTGACGTACACGTAGTCTCGCAGGAAGCTTCCGTCGCTCCGGAGCACCGGCGCTTTGCCTTGCAGCAGATCGCGAATGGAGCCCGGCACGATCCGGCTCCAGTTGAGGTCGCCGCCCCCGTAGATGTTGCCGCAGCGCGCGACGACCACCGGCAGACCGTAGGTGTGGTGGTAGGTGGTCGCCAGCAGGTCGGTGCAGGACTTGCTCACGTCGTAAGGGTGCTTGCCGAAGGGCGGCATGGACTCGTCGTAGGGAAGGGTCTCCACGTCGCCGTACGCCTTGTCGCTGCTGGCGACGACGATCCGCTTGACGGTCGCCCGGTGAACGCGGCAGGCTTCGAGGAGATTGTACGATCCGCGGATGTTCGCCTCGAAGGTGGGCAAGGGACTCCTCAGCGCGCTGCCGACGATGGTCTGCGCCCCCAGGTGGATCACGGTCTCGACCTCGTGCTCGACGATCGCGCGCTCCACGTCGGCGTACTCCTCTAGCCTGCCGGACACCACGGAGCAACGCTGGACGTCGCCGCTACGGATCAGCTCGCTCTGCGGGTCCC
>CAXTOO010000043.1:0-20309 GCA_964245875.1 uncultured Fimbriimonas sp.
GACCGGTGAAGGGGCGAACCGGCTCCACGCGCAGCTTGAGGACGCCGCTCAGGTATTCCGCGAGGCCGCGCAGGCTGGCCGCGCCGCCGCTCAGGACCATGTGGTCGAGGATGCCCGCGTAGCTTCGCTCGGGGTGGAGCGACCGGAAGTAGCGGAGCAGGCGCAGGCACTCGCGCGTGAGGCGCTCGAGCACGGGGCTGACGTCGACGATGGCGGCTTCGGTCGCCGAGTCGATGACGAGCCGGCCGTCGAGGCGCAGCCCACAGGTCGGGAGCGCCAAGCGCGCCTCGGCCTCCTGCGAGGTGATCTCCAGCGCGGCCGCGACGGCGTCGGTGAGCTGCTGGACGCCGAAGCGCACGCTGCGCAGGAACTGCATCTCCTGGTTCTGCACCACGACCATCTGGGTCCGGTCGGCCCCGATGTCGAGCACGGTGAGGGAGGCGTTGCGCCACACGCGGCTGCGCTCCTGGAGGCGGCGCTCCACGACCCGAAGGATGCCCTGCGCGTCGAGCTCGGCGGCGATGGGCACGAGGCCCGCGTAGGCGACCGCCCGCGCGCGCTCGGCGACGAACTCGCGCCGCACACAGATCACGAGCGACGGGGCGACGCCCTCCTCGACCGACTCGGAGGCCGTCGCCTCGACGTACGCCTCCTCGACGGGGAAGGGAAGGTGGCGCTTCACCTTGAAGCGCGCTGCCTCGCGCCGCTCGTCGCCCCGCACGTTCGGCAGCATGACCCACCTCAGGATTGCCTTGTCCGCCGGGATCGACACGACGGTGCGGACGCCCTGGAGGCCGCGCTCCCGGACCCAGCCCCGAAGGGCCTTTTCGAAGCCCGCGCCCAAGGGCAGCACCGCCGCGTGCTGGAGGGTCGTCCGGGCGGTCGTGCCGCCCGCGACGATGATCTTCGCCCCGCGACTCCCGAAGTCGATGCCCACGCAGACGTCGTTCAAGCGGCTTTGGTCTCCTGGGGTTCCCAGTATTGGCGATAGAGGTCGCGGAGGCGGTCGGTGACGATGAGGCTCTTCAGCGCCTCGACGATCACCGGGTCGAACTGTACGCCTGCACACTTGCTCAGCTCGGCGACGACCTTCTCGATCGCCATCACGTTCCGGTAGGGTCGGCGGGAGGACATCGCGTCGAAGGCGTCCGCGACGCAGACGACCCGTAGGGGCGGGGGAAGCTCGCCGCCCTTGAGGCCGTCGGGGTAGCCGCTGCCGTCGAGCTTCTCGTGGTGGTTGCGGATGATCATGAGCACCCCCTCGGAGAGCATCAGCGGCTTGCATATCTCGTAGCCGATCACCGGGTGGGTTTTCATGATCGCGAACTCGTCGTCGTTCAGCCGCGCGTCCTTGTTGAGGATGTTGTCGCGCACCCCGATCTTGCCGATGTCGTGGAGGATCGTCCCGACCCGCAGCTCCTCAAGCGCCTCGGGGGTGAAGCCGAGCGCCTCGCCCAGCATCATCGACACCTCGCACACCCGTTGCGAGTGGCCGCGGGTGTACTCGTCGCGGGCTTCCAGGGCGGTCGCGAGGCTCTCCAGGGTGCGCAGGAACGTGGTTCGGCGACGGCTCTCCATGCGGGCGTTCGCGACCGCGACCGCCATCATCGAGCCGATGCTCTGGAGCACCTGGAGGTCGGCGGCGTCGAACTCCGCGCGCCCCTCGGGGCCGATCACGGTGAGCGCGCCCACGATCTGGTCGTCGGCGGCGGTCGTCGATCCCTGGTAGGCCCGCGCGAGGAGCGGTAGACTGATCGCCGAGCGCGAGCCGAGCGGGATGCCATCGCACTCGCCGCTCCCGTCGCGGTTGCCCATCGCCACGCGCTGGCGCATCTGGACGACGTAGCCGCTCAGGCCTTCGCCGACGGCGAGCGTCTTGGGGAAGGGGAACTCCTCGCCGCCGGTGGCGACCTCGGCGTAGAGCTGATCGGGATCGGCCTCGTCGGTCAGCAGGACGTAGCCCGCCGTGCCCGCGGTCTCCTTGAGTCCGATGCGGAGCGACGTGGCGAGCATTTTGCCCAGGTCCGGGCTGCTCGCGAGGCTCGTGACGCTCTCGACGACCGCCCCCAGCCGCCGCTCGCCCACGTCCAGCCGGTCGTCGCGCCCCTTGAGGCCCGAGAGGATGTGCGACACGGCGGCACCGACGACGATCGAGGCCGCCGCCTTCGTCGCCTGCGCGGGGGTCGTGAGGTGCGCGAGCCACGCGACGAGCGGAACGAGCAGGTAGGCGGCGCTCACCGCCCAGAGGGTCCGCCACTGCCGGTGGACCACCGCCTCTGCGAGGAGGGCGAGGACGGGGATGGGCCAGAACGCCTCGCCGCCGACGCGGTCGCTCAGCGCGACCGCCATCGCGATCTCGCCGTCGAGCAGAACGCAGGCCCGCGCCAGGGCGAGTCCGGTCTTCCCGAGGCGGTTTGAGGCGAGGATGCCCGCCTGGCCCAAGAGGCCCACCGCGACGAACACGCCGAGCACGGGGAACGTGGCGCGCGGCAGGATGCCGACGGCGGTCAGAAGGGCGAGGAGGCCCAGCAGGGCCCATCGGCACCGGTAGGCCGCGTTCTCCTTGGAGAAGGCGGCGCTCATGGGGACTCCTCGCGCATCGCCACAATCATCGGTCGCCCGTCCCCCCCGGCTCAGGGGCGTGAATTGCGCAATGGAGGTGTCGAAGGTCCTACCGGGCGGACGAGTGCGCCTATAGTGGAAGGATTCCATGGATCCTGCGTCGACCTCTTCCTTCTTCGTCTCCGGCGGCACCGTGCCCTTGGGCGCCACGAGTTACGTGGCGCGAGAGGCGGATCGGACGCTCCTTGAAGCGCTCCGGGCCGGGCGATACGCCTACGTCCTGACATCACGGCAGATGGGCAAGTCGTCCCTGTCCGTGCGCACCATGGAGGCCCTGCGGCAGGAGGGCGTCCGCACCGCGTTCGTCGATCTCACCCGCATCGGCGGGCGCAACGTGACGGCGGAGCAGTGGTACGCCGGCCTGCTGGGCGAGGTTGGGCGCGGGTTGGGCGACCGCGCAGCCCTGCTCGGGCGCTGGAAGGCGCACTCTGAGCTCGGACCGATGCAGCGGTTCTTCGTGGCGCTCGGCGAGGTGGTCGCCGCCTCGCCCGAGCTTGTGGTGGTGTTCATCGACGAGATCGACGCCACGAAGTCCCTCCCGTTCTCCACCGACGAGTTCTTCGCCGGAATCCGGGAGTGCTTCAACCGCCGGGTGCAGGAGCCGGCGATGGCTCGCCTCGCCTTCTGCCTCATCGGCGTCGCGATTCCGTCGGACCTCATGTCGGACACCAAGCTCACGCCATTCAACATCGGGGAGCGCGTCGTCCTGAAGGACTTCTCGTTGCAGGAGGCGCTTCCCCTGGGCTCCGGACTCGGATCCCAAGGACCCGCGCTCGTGACGCGCGTCCATCATTGGACGGGCGGCCACCCCTTCCTCACTCAGACCCTCTGCCGCCGTCTCTCCGAGGAAACTTCCCCCTTGGGGGAGGTCAGGGTGGGGGTCTCCCATGTTGACCGCCTCGTTGCAGAGGAGTTCTTCGAAGCCCGTGCCCGCGAGACGAACATCAACCTCGCGGACGTGGGTAATCGCGTCCTGAACTCCTTCGACGAGCCCAATGGGGTCGCAAAGTATCGCGCGGACATCCTGTCGCTGTACGAGTCCGTGCTTAGGGGACGCAAGGTGCCCGACGACGAGTCGAACCGGCTCGTCGCGGTCTTGAAACTCTCGGGCCTCGTGGTGACATTCAGCGGCCGACTCCAGGTTCGTAACCGGATCTACGCGCGGGTTTTCGATAGGACTTGGATCGAGGAGCACACTCCGAACCAGGAGCTTCGGCGACAGCGGCAGGCGTTCCGCCTCGGCATGATCCGTGCCGGTGCAGGGGCGGCGGTAATGCTGGCCCTCGTGAGCGCCCTCGCGGTGACGGCGATGGGCAACGCGCACCGAGCCAACGATGCGCTCGCGCAGGTCAAAAGGGAGCGTGACCACATCACAGTCCTGGCCACTCAGGCGGAAAACTCCAGGGTCGAGGCGACCATCAACGCGCAGAGCGCGCGCGTGGCCCAACGGACCGCTCAGGCCCAGAGCGACCGAGCCATAAGCCTCGCAAAGGCGCGGGCGGAAGCCCTGACCGAGGCGCGTGCCCAGCGCGACCGGGCCGACGCCCAGACGAAGATCGCACACTCCCAGACAAGCCTCGCAAACGAGCAGAAGTCGCGCGCGCTCGCCAGTGCCGAGGAAGCCCGGCGGGCGCAGGGGGTCGCTACGGAGCAGACCACCGTGGCGAAGCGCCAAACAGGAATCGCGGTCGCCTCGGTGGAGGAGGCGCGGCGTCAGACCTATGAGAACTACGTCAACGGCGCCCACACCGCCCAGCTCGCGTTCCAAGCGGGCCGTCCGGCGGTCGCCGAGCCGATCCTGCGCTCGCTCCAGACGAGCCCCGCGCGCGGCTGGGAGACCGACTTCCTTACCCGCGAGAGCCTTCAGGCCGCGACCGATGGAACGACCAGCTTCCATAGGGCTCCCGTCAACGCGGTGTCATTCTTGGGAGACGGCCACCAGTTCCTGAGTGGCGGATCGGACGGCCAGGTCGTCGTCGTGGACTTGGCGACCCGCACATCGGTGAAGGTCCTATCCCTTAACGCAGAGGAGAAGCGGTCGGGCATTCGCTCGATCGCGCCCATCACCGATGGCAAGAGCGTGATGGTCTTGGACGACGCGAACGGTTTGACCCGTCTCTCGCTCGGAGCAGGCGGCTCCCAACTGCGCATCCTGACGGGCGATAAGAAGGCGAGCGACGTCGCGGTGTCGCCGGACGGGCGCACAGTGGCAACCTGCGCCGAGGGCGGGCACGTCCGCCTGTTCCTCATCGACGGAGACGCCGTGCATGCGGAAGGCGGTTTCACGTGCGGGACGCAACCGCTGACGAGCATCGCTTTTGCGCCCGATGGGCACTCTCTTGCTACCGTCTCCGCCGATGGGACTGTCTACCGATGTGCTTTGGACGGTAAGGTTCTGTGGAAGTCACCGACGGGAGCAGCGCAGTTCGATGTTGCGTTCGCATCCAATGGCCGAAGCCTCGCCAGCGTGGGTCAGGACGGGTCGCTACGGGTCTATGACGCAGCGGACGGCCGGGAGCGGGGCCACGTTCTTGTAGGCGCGCCGCTCTTCTCCGTTGCTCCCTCGCGCGACGGTCGGCTTTGGGCGGTGAGCGGAAGCGGGGGGTTGGGAGCCGTGGTGAACGCCGCAAACATGAGCCTCGGGCGGCGGATCGCCTACCCGCAGGACGGTGATGGCGATAGTGTCGCCGTCGCGCCGGACGGTGAGACCGTCATCGGAGGCTACGAAAAGGGGGCCGTCCACATCTGGTCGGTCAACCCGCAGTCCCAAGCAGTCGAGGTCTTGCCGTTCGGGGGAAACGAGGTCAACGCCGTCGACGCGTGCGCCAAGACCGGTCAGGTGGTCGCGGTATCGCTGGTCAACGGCGGTTGGCGCGTCCAGACCTGCGACGCCAAGAGTTGGAAGCCGGGATGGACGCTGAACCTGCCCACCCGGTACTACGCCTTTGGCATCGCTCTCTCGCCGCAGGGGGACATGGTCGCCCTGCCGACCATGGACGGGAACGTCCAGATCTTGGACGCACGTGACGGGCGTTCTATCCGCAATTTAAGCGGGGACTACGTCGGCAGGTTTTCGCCCGACGGGAGCCTATTGGCGACCTACTTCCGCACCGGCATTATCCTCTACGACGTGTCAACCGGGAGAACACGCCTCACCCTTCCGCATCCGAGCCGGACCATTGCCGTGGCCTTCTCGCCAGACGGTCGATTCCTCGCCACGGGCAGTGACGACTATCTCGTCCGGCTGTGGGATCTACGAAATCCAGCCCAGCCCCGGATTCTTCCGGGCCACACTTCGTCCATCTACGGCATCGCGTTCTCGCCCGACGGGAGGCGCCTCGTGTCGTCAGGCATCGACGCGGCGCGCGTGTGGAACGTCGCCTCAGGGCGGGAAACGCAGACCCTGCGCGTCCGGGGTGGAACGGGCGAAACGGCGCAGTTCACCGCCGATGGAACCCGGATCGTGACCCAGATGAAGGGTGCCCTCGAATCGGCGACCCACGTCTGGGACGCCGCGACGGGCCGCGAACTGCTCGCGCTGCCCGGAGGCCCGGAGGGCCGCGCCCTCTGCGTGCTTCCGAACACGATTCTGGCGGGTTACGCCAACGGAACCCTGCTGGCCTTTAACGGTCTGGGAGGCGAGGAGCGGCGGCGTTTGGAGAAGGTCCGGGCGGTGGCGGTCGTCCGGGAGAAGGCGGCGGCGGAAGACGAGGTGCGGCAGGCGGAGGCAGCGGTGCGGCAGGCGAAGGCGCTCGCGGAGAAGCAACGCCGCGAGACACCCTTCCGTCGCCTTCTCGAAGAGGCGGACGACGCGTACAAGGCGAGCCGCTACGACGAGGCGCTGAGGCTGTATTCGAAGCTCAAGCCCCAAGAACCGCTCTATGCGACGGCCAAAGCGAGGCGCGCGAACCTTCTCGCGGGTCTCGGACGCTTCTCGGTGGCCTTTCCGGCCTTTGAGGAGTTTGAGGAGGGTTCTGACGAATCGATCGATGCCTCGTGGCGGATCGCGCTCCTCGCGTACGCCACCGGGCATCAGGAACGGTACGCCGACCTGTGCAACCGGGTGATCCAGGGAACGTCGGAAGCGGACCTAAAAGGCGCTTGCGCTTTCTATCTTTGGACGGTCGCGCTGGATCCTGAAGTCCTCACGCCTGAAAGCCGCGCCAAAATCGAGCGCACTGTGATCGCGGCGAAAGCCGCCATGGATAACAGCTTGGATTACGCCAAGTTCTCTTGCGCCTTCTACCTGGAACGGGTCGGAAGGGATCGGGAAGCCTTAGATCTGCTTCGAGGCGTTTCCATGGACTGGTCCCCTGCCTACAGTGCGATGGCCCAGGCCTTGGTTGCCCGCGCCTCGGCGCGGCTGGGAGATGAGGCGAGTCACCGCGTCGCGCTCGCCCGGATGCGCGTGACGAAGGTTTTGGTTGAGGCAAACTGGGACAGCGATCCAGGGAACTACAATTGGGACCAGCGCGTCGTGCTCGAGGCCCTGGCCCGCGATGCCGAGACCCCGCGGGTGCCGCCACCTGCGGCGGCCGCGAGAGCGAAGGCGCAAGAAGCGCTGGAGGTACGCCAGGCGGCCGTGCTCGCGGAGCGGCTGCGCCGCGAGGCGGCTACTCGACCCCTGGTGGCAGAAGCACTGGCGGCGATGGAGGCGAAGCGGTACCCGGAGGCGATCGCCGCGTACGAGCAGGCGTTGAAGATCGACCCGGAAAACCTGGCGATCCGGGGCGGGCTGGCGTCGGCGTACAACCGTTCGGGCATCGCCCTCTACTCGGCCGGTCGAATCGATGACGCGATCGCCGCTTACCGCAAAGCCTCGACCTATGCCCCGAGGAATACCACCATCCTGTTCAACCTGAACGACACGCTGGCCACGAAGCTCTACGCGGAAGGACGCTACGCTGAGATCGCGGAGCTCTTTCGACCGGCCGTTGAGCGCGCTCGCGTAGGCTCCAACCTCGGTATCGCACGGGATTACGTCGATGGATTGATGCTCGACGGACAGACGGACAAGGCGAGGGAGACGGTCCAGCGGCTGGTCGCTCCCGAGAGCGCGGCGCGGCTCGCACGCGAGGACGACGTCGTCTTCGTCTTAACCAGCCTCGTCTGGTCGGTCGATCTTCCGGTCGAAGTCGTGGCGAAGCTGGCAGAGGCGGCGACGCTGGCGAAGCCTTCGGCGACCCTCCCGGCTCGATTGATCGCGCACGTTCAAGCGTTGGCGCTCCTCAGGAGCGAACACCCTGCGGAGGCGCTCGCCGTTTTGGATGCGATCGATCCGGCGAGTATCTCTCCGAAGTGGCATCCGTTCCACGAGGCGCTCAGAACGATCCTCCTGTCCCGGGTGGGACGGACCGAGGATGCCAAAAAGGCGCAGGCTGAGTTGCCTACGAAGCTCGCTGCATTCGACGAGGCTTTCCGCCAAGGTCGGAACTTGGCCACATGGGGAAACTGCGCCTGGACCCACGCGATCGTGCAGGAGGCGCTCGACGAGCCCTCCTTGAAGCAAAATCCTTCCACCACGGCGTCGCCGCCGATGGCGTTGGGTACGCTCATTTCCGCCCTCGGGATGGTGTACTTTCTTCGCCGAAGGCTCCTGCCATGACCTCGACCGTCGCTGAGATCGCCCACGTCCTGTTCCTCGACCTCGTCGGCTACTCCAAGGAGACGACGGGCGCGCAGGGCCGGCAGATCGCGGAATTGAACCGTCTCGTCGGCGAGACACCGACCTACGCCGCCGCCAAGGAGGCCGGGCGCGTCCTCGGTCTGCCCACGGGCGACGGCATGGCCCTGCTGTTCAGCGGCGACGTTGCCGCGCCCGCGCGCTGCGCGATGGAGCTTCAAGCCGTCCTGAAGGGCGGGCCGCTCAAGGTCCGCATGGGCGTCCACTCCGGCCTCGTGCAGCGCGGCACCGACATCTCGGGTCGCGACAACGTCGCCGGCGAGGGGATCAACGTGGCCCAGCGCGTGATGGACGCCGCGGCGGCGGGCGACGTCATGCTCTCCGAGCAGTACGCGGTGTGGCTCGTGCAGTTCGACGGCTGGGAGGGTCGGGTGGGCGATCCCCAGGAGATCGTCGCCAAGCACGGCGTGCGCCTGCGCGTCCACGCTCTCCAGGGCACGAAGGCGAAGCCCGCGAAAGCGCCCGCCGAGGGCGCGACCCGCATCGTGCTGCTCTACAAGCGCAAGGCCCAGCCCGACGAGACGATCCTCGCGACGGTCGAGGCGCACCTGGAGGGTCAGGGCCACACGGTGTTCATCGACCGCCACCTGAAGATCGGCGTCGACTGGGCGAAGGCGATCGAGGAGCGCATCCGCCTCGCCGACTGGGTCATCGCCATCGTGTCCGACAGCGCGCTCGGCTCCGAGATGCTCGAGTACGAGCTGGAGATCGCCGCCGACGAGCACCGCCGCCGGGGCAAGCCCTTCATCCTGCCCGTCCGCGTCGGCGACGACCGCCCGCTCGAAGGGCCTGTCGGCTCCATCGTCAACCCCCTGAACTTCGCCGTGTGGGGCGGCCCCGAGGACGAGCCGCGCGTCCTTAGGGAGATCATGGCGACCATCGCCGAGCCGCCCCCGCCGCCCGAGTCGATCGCCCTGGAGCCGGTCGGCGGCGCGGTCCCGCCCGACTCACCCTTCTACGTCGAGCGCGCCACCGACGCGGAGTTCCTCGCCGCCCTGAGGGCGCACGAGAGCATCCTCCTCGTGAAGGGGCCGCGCCAGATGGGCAAGACCTCGCTCGTCGGCCGCGGCGCGCGCCTCGCCCGCGACGAGGGCTGGCGGACGGCGATGACCGACTTCCAGAAGCTCTCCACCGCCCAGCTCTCCGGCGAGGATGGCTTCTACCGCCTCCTCGCCCACACGCTCGCGAAGTCGCTGAAGTTCAAGTACAACTTCACCGAGGAGTGGCTCGACGTGTTCGGCGCGAACATGAACATGGACTGCTTCGTCCGCGCCCTCATCGACGACTCCGAGGTGCCGCTCGTGTGGTTCATGGACGAGGCGGACAAGATGTTCGGCGCGCCCTTCGCCTCCGACTTCTTCGGCCTCGTGCGCTCCTGGCACAACTCCCGTGCCACCGAGCCGGACGGCCCCTGGTCGCGCTTCACCGTCGTGATGGGCTATGCCACCGAGGCCCACCTCTTCATCCAGGACCTGAACCAGTCGCCCTTCAACGTCGGTCGCCAGCTGCCCCTCGACGACTTCACCCCCCTTGAGGTCGAGGAGATGAACCGCCGCTACGGCGCGCCGCTGAAGTCCGCCGAGATCCCCGAGCTCATGCGCCTGATCGGCGGGCAGCCGTTCCTCGTCCGCCGCGCGCTCGACGTCGTCGCGCGCGGAACGATGGACTTCCCAGGTCTCCTCGCCAACGCCGACCGCGACGACGGCCCTTTCGGCGACCACCTGAAGCGCATCCTCGTCTCCGTGTCCCAGCTTCCCGAGGTCGTCGCCGCCCTGCGCGCCTCTCTCCGCTCGCCCGACCTGAAGGACGCCGCGGGCTACCCGCGGCTCCTCTCCGCCGGGGTGGTCCGGCAGCGCTCGGGCGGCCAGACGGAGCTGCGCTGCGAAGCCTATCGCCGCTATCTCTCGGCGCACATCAACGAAGCCTAGGCCGGCGCCCGATGGCGCCGCCCGACCCGGCCGCCTTGCCATCTGCTAGGCTCAGGGCATAGCCATGATCGCCGCCTTTCTCGGCACGCTCCTCCTCCTCGCGCCCGCGCCGACCGCCCGCCAGCGCATCCGCTTCGACGCCGACTGGCGGTTCCTGCGGATGCCCCTCTCCGCCGGGGCGACCTCCAAGGGCCGCTTCGCGTGGCAGTGGAAGCCCGCCACCGCCACGACCCTCGACGCCACGGAGCTGCCACCCGACCTCGCCGCGGGCGACTGGAAGGCCACGAAGCTCGGCGAAGACACCCTCCAGGGCCGACGCACCTACGGCTGGTACCGCGCCGAGCTGGGCGACGATCCCGACGGCGCGGCGAAGAGCCTGAAGTTCGAGTCGGTTGAAGACAATGCGGTGGTGTTCCTCAACGGAAAGCGCCTCGCCAAGCAGATCGGCTATGGCATCCCCTTCGAGGTGCCGGTGCGCGACGCCTGGAAAGAGGGCGGGCCGAACACCCTCGTCGTGCTTGTGGAGAATACCGACGGCGCGGGCGGCATCAACGGCGGCGTCGAGTTCTCGCTGCCCCAGCAGGAGACCGCCCCGCCGGAGATGGCGCGCGCCTTCGACGACGCCTCCTGGCGCACCGTCCACCTGCCGCACGACTACGTGGTCGAGGGCACGTTCGACCCCAACGGCGACACCGGCCACGGCAGCCTGCCGAAACCCGTCGGCCTCTACCGCAAGACCTTCACCCCGCCCGAGACGATGCGGGGGAAGAGCGTCTGGATCGACTTCGACGGCGTGTACCGCAACGCCAGCGTCTACCTGAACGGCGAGAAGCTGGGCACGAACCCGAGCGGCTACATGGGATTCCGCTACGACCTCTCCCAGAAGCTGGAGTACGGCAAGCCAAACGTGCTCGCCGTCCGGGTCGATCCCTCCCGCAACGAGGGCTGGTGGTACGAGGGCGGCGGCATCTACCGCCACGTCTGGATGAACGTCGCCGACCCCCTCCACGTCGCGCCGGACGGCATCTTCGCGCGGTCGATCGGCAACGACGTGAAGGTCGACGTGGCCCTGAAGAACGACGGCCCCGCGGCGGTCGTGGACGTCCACTCCGACCTTTTCGATCCCCAGGGCGCGCTCGCCGGTGGCCTCGACGCGAAGAACGTCTCCCTCGTCGCGAACGGCGGCACGAGCGTCGTCGGCACCGTCCGCCTTGCCGACCCCAAGCGGTGGGACCTCGACGAGCCCAACCTCTACCGCGTCGTCACGACGATCAAGAAGGAGGGCCGGGCCGTTGACTCCCAGACCGTCTCGTTCGGCGTCCGGGACGTGAAGTGGGACAAGGAAAAGGGCTTCCTGCTCAACGGAAGGGTGGTAAAGATCCAGGGGACGTGCAACCACCAGGACCACGCGGGCGTGGGCATCGCCATGCCGGACGGACTGTTTGAGTGGCGCATCCGCAAGCTACAGGAGATGGGCTCGAACGACTACCGCACCTCGCACAACCCCGTCGCGCCGGAGCTGCTGGAAGTCTGCGACCGGCTGGGGATGCTCGTCCTCGACGAGACGCGCCACTTCGGCGACACCTACCTTCCGAAGAGTCCCTCGGGGACCACCTCGGACGACCTTGGCGACGTTCGCGCGCAGATCGTCCGCGACCGGAACCACCCGAGCGTCATCGCGTGGTCGGTCTACAACGAGGAGCCGCTTCAGGGCACGGTCGAGGGCGGCGAACTCTTCCGAAAGGTGCGGGCGTCGGTGGCCGCGCTCGACGGCACCCGGCTCTCCACCGGCGCGACGAACTACGGCTTCGACAAGGGGATCGTCGACGTCACCGACCTCTTCGGCGTGAACTACGCCATCGGCGTCTACGACGACATGCACCGGCGAAAGCCCGACATGGCGATGTTCGGCAGCGAGACCGCCAGCGCCGTCTCCACGCGCGGCGTCTACGCAAACGACCCCGTGCGCGGCTACGTGAGCGCCTACGATGTGAACGCCCCCTCCTGGGGCGCGACCGCCGAGGCCGCATGGAAGCCCATCGCCGACCGCCCTTGGATGGCGGGCGCGTTCGTCTGGACCGGCTTCGACTACAAGGGCGAGCCGACGCCGTACGGCTGGCCTTGCATCAACTCGCACTTCGGGATCATTGACATCGCTGGCTTCCCTAAGGACAGCTTCTACTGCTACCAGTCGGCCTGGGGTGCGAAGCCGATGGTCCATCTCCTGCCGCACTGGAACTGGCCCGCCGACAGGGGCAGCGTGAAGGTCTGGGCCTACTCGAACGCCGACCGCGTGGAGCTGTTCCTCAACGGCAAGAGCCTTGGCGCGAAGGACGTGCCGAAGCTGGGCCACGTCGAGTGGGACGTGGCGTACGCGCCCGGAACCCTGGAGGCGCGGGCGTTTGCGAAGAAGAAGCTCATCGCCACGGATCGGGTGGAGACCGCAGGCGCGCCCGCGTCGCTCCGCCTCACGACCGACCGCACCAAGATTCTCGCGGACGGTGAGGACCTGACGACGGTCGCGGTGGAGGTGCTCGACGCGAAGGGCCGGGTCTGCCCCACCGCGGCGAACGAGGTCACGTTCGCCGTGGAGGGCGCGGGGGCGGTCGGAGGCGTGGGCAACGGCGACCCCAGCGATCACGACCCCGACAAGGCCGACCACCGCAAGGCGTTCAACGGTCTCTGCATGGCGCTCGTCCAGTCGAACGGAACGAAGGGCCGCATTACCCTCCGCGCGACCTCGCCCGGACTGCGCGAGGCCACGATCTCCCTCGACGCCGCCGGAGGCGTCTCCGGAATGTAGCGGCAGGGCTTGCCCTGCTCCGGGCATCCCACAACGACCATGGCTCGTAGAACCCTCTGATGATCGAGGCGATCCTTCTCACCGGCGGGCGGAGCCGCCGCATGGGGCGCGACAAGGCGACCCTGCCGGTCGACGGCGAGGCGCAGGCCGCCCGCATCGTCCGCTTGCTCTGTGAAGCCGGGATCGTCACGACCGTGCTGGGCAAGGCCCCCGTCGCGGGCGCGGCCTTCTTCCCCGACGACGAGACGGTCACCGGCCCCATCGAGGCCTTGCGGCGGTTCCGTCCAAAGGCCGAGCTCGCCTTCGTCCTCTCCTGCGATCTACCGCGCTTCGACGCCGGCCTGGTCGCGTTCCTCGCGAGTCACATCGGCGACGCGCAGGCCGCCGCGCCGTTCGTCGACGGCTTCCGCCAGCCGATGGTCGCGCTCTACCGCCGCGAGGCGTTCGACCGTATCCCCGACGCCGTCACCTGTCCGATGGGCTGGCTCAACGCCCTCGACCCGGTGCTTGTGGGCGAAGCCGAACTCGGCCCCCTGGCGAACGCCACCCGCGGCGCGAACACCCCCGAGGAGCTGATCGCGTTGGTCGGTGGCCCTGCGTGAGCGAAGGGAGCGCGGACGCCCCGTCCGCTACCGGTGCGCGGACGCCCCGTCCGCAACCGCCAACCCCCTTTCCCCAAGCCCGCGCCCTCGTCCTCCAGAACGTCTACCCCCTTGGGACCGAGTGGACCAAGCTCTCACGGCTCGTCGGTCGGGTCCTCGCCGAGGACATCGTCGCACCCTTCGACGTGCCCGGCTTCGACAACTCGCAGGTCGACGGCTACGCCTACCGCGTCGCCGACAAGGGGCCGCGCCGGATCGTGGGCGAGTCTGCGGCGGGCGGCCCGCCCGCCCCGCCCGTCGGAATGGGTGAGGCGGTTCGGATCTTCACCGGCGCGCCGATCCCGCAGGGAGCCAACGCGGTCGCGATGCAGGAGGACTGCGACGCCGCCGAGGGCCTCGTCACGATCCAGGAGAGGGGAAACTTTATCCGCCGACAAGGCGAGGAGATCGCCGCAGGCACGAACTTCGGCCTGCGGGGCCGGATCGCGACGCCGCCGCTCGTCGGGCTGATCGCGTCGTTCGGGCCGCAGGGGGTGGAGACGTTCCGACCGCCCCGCGTCTGGATCGTCGCGACCGGCAACGAGCTCGTGCCGCCCGGACGAACCCTCCCACTCGGAGGCGTCTACGCCTCGAACCCCCACGCGATCCGCGCGGCGCTTGAACTCATGGGCATCCCGGCGGACATCCTCCTCGTCCGGGACGATCCCGAAACGATGCTCGACTCGCTCGATCGCTGCCTTGAGGCCGCCGACGTCGTCATCACCCTCGGCGGCGTCTCCGTGGGCGACCACGACCTCGTCCGCCCGACCCTCGCCGCGCTCGGCGTCGAGGAGGTTCTCTGGCGCGTGGCGATGAAGCCCGGCAAGCCGTTCTACATGGGGTGTCGGGATGACAAGACCGTGTTCGGCCTGCCCGGCAACCCGGTCTCGGCCCTCGTGACCTTCGCCCTGCTCGTGCGTCCCGCCCTGCGCCGGATGCTCGGCCTCGCTGACGCGGCGGAGGAGACCACCGCCCGCCTCGGCGCACCGTTCGCACGCAAGGACCTGCGCTACGAGTTCCTCCGCGCGACACTCTCCGGCGGCGTCGCGACGCCCGTCTCCGCCCAAGGCTCGCACATGCAGACCGGCCTCGCCTTCGCCGACGCCCTGATCCACGTCCCCGACGGCGTCTCCGCGATGCAGGCGGGCGACGAGGTGACCGTCACGCCGCTAATGTGGTCCCTCTGACCCCCTCCCCCACGGTTCCCCCTTTCGTTCCTCAAGGGGAACCATCTCCAGGGTCCATACTAGGCCATGCTCGCCCACACCCTCGAGGTCTACGCCGCCGCGTCCCTGCGGGAGGCGTTCACCACCGTCGCGCGGGCCTTCGAGGCGACCCACGCTGGCGTCAAGGTCCACCTCCAGTTCGCGGGATCGCAGACCCTCGCGGCGCAGATCGCGAACGGCGCGCCCGCGGACGTCTTCGCGAGCGCCGACGCGCGCAACCTCGGGAAGATCGCCTACGACCCCAACACCCGCCGCGTGTTCGCGACGAACCGGCTGGTCGTCGTCTCGCCGGGGGGCAAGATGAACCTCCAAGACCTCCAGAACGTGAACCGGATCGTTCTCGCGGCCCAGGCGGTCCCGGCGGGCGCCTACGCCCGCGAGACCCTCGCGAGGGGGCGGGAGCGGTTCGGCAACGACTGGTACCTTCGGACGGAGCGGAAGGTCGTCTCCGAGGAGGCCGACGTGCGCGCGGTCCTCGCCAAGGTCCGGCTGGGCGAGGCCGACGCGGGGATCGTCTACGCGAGCGACGCCGTGGGCGTGAAGGGCGTCGTCGCCACGTCCATCCCCGCCGACCTCCAGCCGGTCATCGAGTATCCCGCCGCGGTGACCAAGGAGGCCCGCGAGCCGAGGCTCGCGCGGACGTTCGTGGAGTTCCTCGTCTCCCGCGCGGGCCGGAAGGCGCTCGCCGCCCGGGGCTTCGGCCCGCCGTGAGAAAGGCCTTTCCCTTCCTGCTCGCGCTGCCGCTGCTCGCCTTGCTCGTCCTCCCCGTCGCCGCGCTGCTCCTGCGCTTCTCGCCCGCAGCCCTCGGACCCGAGGCGTGGGTCGCGGTCGGTGTGAGCGCGAGGACCACCTCCCTCACCGTCCTCCTCCTCGTCCTCTTCGGGACGCCCTTGGCCTATGGCCTCGGCCGCCGCCGCCTTCCGGCGCTGGAGGCGCTGGTGACGCTCCCCGCGGTGTTGCCCCCGGCGGCGGCGGGCCTGGCCCTGCTGCTCGCCCTCGGGCGCAAGGGCTTGGTGCCTACCAGCCTTCCCTTCACCGCCGGGGCGGTCGTCCTGGCCCAGGTCTACGTGGCCGCGCCGTTCTACGTGCGCCCCTTGGCGGCGGCGTTCCGGGCGGGCTCACCGGAGGTCGCGGAGGCGGCGCGGCTCGACGGCGCGGGGGGATTCGCGTTCTTCCGCCGGATCGCCCTTCCCCTCGTTCACCGCCCTCTCATCGTGGCGCTCACCCTCGCGTGGGCGCGGGCGCTGGGCGAGTTCGGCGCGACGGCGCTCTTCGCGGGCAGCCTCGCGGGACGGACGCAGACCCTGCCGCTGGCGATCTACCTGGGCTTCGAGACCGACCTCGACCAGGCGGTCGCCCTATCGACGCTCCTGCTCGCGGTGGCGGTCGGCATCGTCGCGGCGACGCTGATGCTCCGAGATCCGGATGCGTGATTTTTCCATTTCGTTTTGGTCCCTTTTCGGTTGGGGCTTTCGGCCCCTTTTTCGATTTGGATGGTTGACGTGGTTCCTTCCGGATGAACCACAGAGACACGGAGACACAGAGAGCACAGGGGGAACCCTGCGGACGACTCGGCCTTAGAGGTGTTTCACAATTCGCGATCCTCGGCGGAGACTGTCCGTTCGGGGTTCTCGCAAAGGCGCGAAGACGCAAAGGGAAGGCGACAAGGGAGATTGTGAGGCATGGTGTGGCGAGACCCGCAGCGAGGGCCTACACAAAAGAAGAAGCGTCCAGAGTCGATTTTGTCAACCAAGGCCACTTCGCGGCGCGGCAAGATTGCATTCCGGGGCTACAAGGCCCCGGCAGATGAAGCTCTACGACGTCCCAACCACACCCGGCACCACACACTTCCTCATGGCCAGTAGTACGGCAGGCGCAGGCGCGTGGCCTCGTCCGAATCGTTCCGCGCGACGTTGTCCCGGACGATCGTGAGGGGCTTGTCGCTCGTGACCGTCTTCGTGACGATCATGCCGCGCGGGATGGTGAGCGAGTCGCTCTGCGAGGCGAACCCCGAGTTCGAGTACAGCACGCCGTTGACGGTCGAGACGCCGGAGACCACGGTGATCGTGCCCCTCACGATGATCGCCGCCACGCTCGCCGGATTCGCATACGTGAGGTCGCCCGTGATCTTCAGGTTCCCGTTCACGTAGAGCGTGCCGCGACCGCTGATCGTGCCGCTCAGGTTCAGATCCTGGCCGCAGTAGACGATGGGATAGGTGCCGCTCTGAGGCGCGACGAACGTGAGGGCGGGCAACGTCGACGCCGCGGGCAGGACGTTCCCAAGGCCGCTCGCCACGAGAGAGCTCGCCTCGCCCTGGTAGTCGGGCGAGGCCACGGGACTCCATGCGATGTTCGCGTAGTTGGGAAGGAGAAGCCCCGTCACGGAGGTGTCCGGCTTCGTCGAGATCGTTTTCTGGGCGACGATGTTGCCGTTGATCGTGTCGCCGCTCGCGTTCACGATGAACTTGTCGCCCGCGTAGACGTCGCCGTCCACGCCGTTCGCGCCCGTGACGAGCGGCGCGTTCATGTCGAACTGGCCGTCGCTGAGCAGCGCGAAGCAGAACGGCGAGGGGATGCGGCAGCCGATCACCCGGCGGTACCGGTAGGTGCGCCCGTTGCGGGTCGCCGTGCCGGCCACGAGCACGCTCTTCGCGAGCTGCGCGTCGTTCGCCGTGGGCGTCGCGGAGACCGTCACGCCGTTCAGGGTGAGCGCCGTCGGCGCGCCGAGGGTGGTGGACATCGTCACCCCCTGCGACTTCACGAGCGCCACCGCCGCCTCGAACGCGAGGCGCGCGCGCAGCTCGTCCGAGCGGCGCGTGGCGCGCGCGCCCATCGCCGTCGCGAGCGGCACGACCGCCGCCGTCAGGAGGCCTATCGAGACGAGGCAGACCGCGACGTAGAGGCAGATGCTGCCCCGCTCCCTCACCCGTCTCACGTCCGCCAGTTCCTCCAGAAGGCTTTCGCGAGGAGCCGGATGCCGCGCCGCCGGGCGGACGAGTCGCTCGACGCCGCCTGCCGATCCGCGTAGTCCGCGCTCTCGGCGGAGAGGTCGAGGGTGACGAGCCGGTTTGCCGCGTCGACCGTCGTCACGAAGCTCGTGACGAGCGGAAAGCGGGGCGAGCCGCCGGTGCGGCCGTAGAGGTAGGTCCAGGCGAGGTCGCGATCGGCGGAGGTCGGGTTGCCGTCGCCGTTCAGGACCGCGCGCCAGAGGATCTTCCCGTTCGTCCCAAGGGTGCCCGTCGAATCGGAAAGGTAGTACCAGACGCGCTTGCCGAGGCCGTACTTCTCCAAGCCCTTCTTGTCGAGCGAGGCCGGCGCGTAGGACTCTGGGATGCCGTCGCCGTTGAGGTCGAGGGGGACGCTGGGCATCTTGCACCGGAGCGCGGCGACGCCTCCCACCGTCTTCGCCTCGCACAGCGCGGCGTTGCGCACGGTCGCCTCGATGTCGGCGAAGGCGGTGGTCGCCTGGTCGGTCGCGAGCAGCTCGGCGGTCGCGTCGCCCATCTGCCCCGCCGTGAAGGTGTAGAGCGTGGCGAGGCCACCGAGGACGATCGACGAGACGCCGATCACGATGAGCATCTCGACGAGCGTGAAGCCGCGTTTAGTTGTCCGGCGAGAACACATAGGTCTCCAGGGTCATCGACCGGCCTTGCCCGCCCTCGCCGCGCGAGGTCCAGGTGCCGACCACCGACACGTCGTAGAGCCTCGGCGCGCCGCTCACGGCGGCGACGGTGCGGACCATCGCGACGGTGACGCCGTTCCCGAGAAGCGTCGAGACGTTCGTGGTGCCCGGCACGAGGGCGGTCGCGCGCCCGAGGCTCTGGGCGAGGGCGATCTGTTCGTTCAGCTCGTTCGCCACCTCCGCGTCGATCGTCGCGTCGGCGGCGCGGGCGCGGATCCACGCCACAGAGCCCAGCAGCGGCGCGGCGCAGACGGCGAGCACGAGCGCGCCGACCATGGTCTCCACGAGCGTCATGCCCCGCCGTCGTTCCTTCCGCACACGATGACTTCGGTGTCGCCGCCCGCTCCCTGTAGGCTTGCTGGGACGGCGGGGGGAAATTGACGGCATGAGGGTTATGAAAGGCACCGAGCGTGCCGAAGAGACACTAGCGAACGATGCTGAAACTCAGATCCATTGCCAAGCGCTGCCGGGCTTTCACGCTCGTCGAGCTCCTTATCGTGATCGTCGTCCTCGCGGTCCTGGCCGCCATCGTCATCCCGAAGTTCGGCGACTCGAGCACCCGAAGCCGGGAGTCGAGCCTTAAGTCGAACCTCCAGGTGGTGCGCGGCGCCGTCGAGCTGTTCAAGACGGACACCGGGGCCTACCCGGCCGCGGTCGCCGACCTCGCGGGGGCGTCCGCCCCCGCGAGCGGCAAGGACGCGACGGGCACGACCAAGGCGATCACCGCGACCGACTACAAGGGACCGTACGTGGCCTCCGTGCCGAACGACCCGATCTCCGGAACGGCCCTGACCTACTCGGTGACCTCGGGAAGCGTGGGGAAGGTGACGTCCTCCGCGACGGGCAACGACACCGCGGGGATCGCCTACTCGACGTACTGAGGCCCTCAGCGCAGGAGCAGGAGGCCGATCGAACCGAGCGCGTAGAGCGCGACGTAGCCGACGAGACAGGCCCGCAGGCCCCTGACGACCGATTCCGGCCGCAGGGGCCGGAGCGTTTCCAGGATCGCGATCGGCACGAGGTAGCTCGCGCCCTTCAGCACGAGGAACGCCGCGTCGGAGTGGGCGAGCGGGCCGACGAAGAGGGGGTTCGACTCGACCGCGAGGTGCGAGCGGACGAAGTACAGCGTCGTGACCATGTCGACGGTGCAGAGGGCGGCGAGCATCGCGCTCTCCCGCAGGACGGGCCGCCGTCGCGCAAGGCCGAAGAGATCTGCCGTCATCGCAAGCGTTCGACGGCAAGGCGGCGGCCACCGTGCGGCCCTCGGGCCAAACCCGGCGACTTTCGCAGGCTAGAGCCTGGGAGCGTGTAGACAAACGCCGGGAGCGTTCCCGTAGGCGACGGCTCCCTTCTCCACTCGCTCTCGGATCGTTGGTGGGCGGTACTGGATTCGAACCAGTGACCCTCCCGGCAGGCCGGGATGCCCTACCGTGTCCCATCGAGCAGCTCCCGAATGGAGCGGTGAGATTTCCAGGACTTGATCTCAATCTCCCTTGCCGCCGAACGATCGGGATACTCTTCCTGAAGGACCATCGTCCACGGCCCTCTTCCACGAGTCGATCTCGTCTGGCCAGCGTTGTGCTCGTCCTCTCGGCTTTCGAGGCGCTCGGTGATCCCGACGTAGGATCTGCCGGAGGTTTGGCTTTGGAGAACGTAAAGCCAAACCATGCAAGCGTGGTGGGCGGTACTGGATTCGAACCAGTGACCCCTTCGGTGTGAACGAA
>CAXTOO010000044.1:0-20238 GCA_964245875.1 uncultured Fimbriimonas sp.
TGGCCACTCGCGCCGAGAGCCTCGTGTCCCTCCCTAGCACCGCGCGCGTAGTCTAGGCTTAGAGCGAGGGACAAAACTCCGGACACCCTCTCCCCTTAGGTGGAGAGGGAACTGGGGTCATAGCGACTGCCTTAGAGTTCGTTTCACGACCTAGTTTCGTACCTCTCCTTTGCGTCTCCGCACCTTTGCGAGAACCTGGAACGGAGGGGGTGCGTTACCGATTAGGCTTAAGTTCCTCCTGCTTGATCCCACTTTGCGTACTTCTCGAGACACATCCGAGATAGGCACGCGCTCGGAATGGAGCTTCAAATGAACCGCCGAAGTGGTGGGCAAGGGAAAGGATTTCGCGAAGTCCCTTGATGATCGGGCGTGAAACAGGCCTCCGCGCCTGCGAAATGATCCCTCGCGGGAATCACCGCCATCCGTGAAGCGGATTCTGAAAAGGCAGAAATTCCCCTGTTCAATGGCCTATCCTGAACAGGTTCCAACTTTTTATCGCAAAATTCGCCCTCATCTTTGGTGTCCGTGGGTTTCTTTTGTATCATGAACGGCAGTAGGCATTTTCGCCTGCGATCCATCTCCTCCTGCCGCTCCCGTCAGCGTTGCCGTTCGACAGGGGACCAACCGCACTCCTCACGCTGATGAAACCCGGCAACAAAGCATTCACCCTCATCGAACTCCTCGTCGTCATCGCCATCATCGCGATCCTCGCCGCGATCCTCTTCCCTGTGTTCGCCCAGGCCAAGGCCGCTGCGAAAGTCACAGTCTGCGTTTCGAACGTGAAGAACATCGCGACGGCCCAGATCATGTACCAAGGCGACTACGACGACCAGTACCTGACTGTCGAGCGGGACGTGTACGGCTACTGCAATCCTAATCAGGGAGACGCTCCCGTTCGACTTGCGCCGTACATCAAGAACTGGGACATCTGGTTCTGCCCGGTGCGTCCCAGGAAAACCTACCCGGCAGGCGCGTGCTCTTGGAACCCTAAGAACTACCTTCTAGGCTATGGAACCAACTTCGGCATCTGGTCGATTAGCGACAATATTGGGGTCTACCGCGAATGGATGAGTGGTGATGCGGACTACTCGGCGGCGATCGGCCATCGACTTTCGGAAGTGGAACGTCCGGCCAACTTTATCGTCGGTGGCCAAACGAACGACTATCCCTACTATACGCTTGGCCTAGCGTTCCAGTCCACTGACGGCAGCGGCCTTGCACAGATCTACCACAATGGTCATTGGCCTTACTACTATTCGGATGGTCACGCGAAGCCCGCCGATATGGGTGCCTACATCTCCTCCGGCTATGGATTCACGATTCTCCCGAAGAACGAGGAAACGATCAAGGACATGTGCATCGAACTTGGGAAGAAGTCTTATTCCTATCCGCAGTACACCTGCGAAGGTGTTGCTCATCAAATCGCGACCTACAGGACGCCGTTCCATTGAAGTGGCTAGCCGTTATGCTACTGCCTGCGGCCCTCCTCCTGGAGGGCTGCGGTGAGCAAGCCGTTGACGTTCCGGCGACCGCACGGCCCCGCGAGATCGACATGAAATCGGCTCCGGCGGCGAACGGCGCACCAGGCACTTCGGGTACGCCGCCACTGCCGGGTGCCTCTCCGGGCGGCTAGGCTTTACCTTAGATCCCAGCGAAGGCGCTGTGCCTGTGGCCATGCGCCTTCGCTCGTCTCGCCTCCCCTGGTGCGTTTGTTGAAATCCTTGGGCCGTGTCATCCACGAGGCATCCGATCACACCCGCAACGGTGGGACGTAGCAACGCCTGCATACCTAGGTCAGCGTAGTACAAAAGGGTAAAATATGGGTATGTCGCAGTGGAAAGCCGGTCAGAGGGTCCGAGTTGTGACCCGCAAGGTGACGGCCGAGGACAAGGCGAAGAGCCGGTACTTCGAGCACATGGCGGGCGCGCGGGGCGAGATCCAGTCGGTCTACGCCGACGGCACCGTGGCGCTCCAGGTCGAGCCGGAAAGCCTGGGCGAGACGCCGCGCGGCGTCCACCGGACCGCCACCCTCAAGATGCGCGAGAAGTTCGCGGCCCAGATCTCCGAGGAGCAGCGAAAAGCCCTCTCGAAAGAGGAGCTGGAGTTCGACACCCACTACGTCCTCCTCGTTCGCGGAGAGGACGTCGAGAAGGCGTAAAGGCTTGGCAGACGCGAACGATCGCGGACGATGGCTCACGGTGGCCGGGGCGATCGTGAGCCATCGTCCGCAATTGTCCGCCACCGTTGGCTAAACTTTCTCCATGGCCACCACCGAGTTCAGCTTCGATATCGTCTCCCGCGCCGACAAGCAGGAGGTCAAGAACGCGCTCGACCAGGCCGAGCGGGAGCTCGCGAACCGCTATGACCTCAAGGGCAGCAAGTGCGAGATCGTCACCGAGAAGGACGAGACCACCCTCGTCGCGGACGACGAGTTCAAGATGGACCAGCTGAAGGAGATCGTCTTCTCCAAGCTCATCAAGCGCGGCATCGACGGTCGCCAGATCGAGTGGGGCGACCTCGAGCCCGGCGCGGGCATCAGCGTGAAGTGCAAGCTCACCCTGAAGACCGGCATCGATCAGGAAAAGGCCAAGCCGCTCACGAAGCAGATCCGCGACAACAAGGCGCTCAAGGTCCAGTCGCAGATCCAGGGCGACGAGATCCGCGTCACCTCCAAGGACAAGGACGAGCTTCAGAAGACGATGAAGTTCGTGAAGGGCCTCGACCTCGACTTCCCCGTCGAGTTCGTCAACATGCGTTGAGGTCGTCGGATTGCTCTTGGCCGCAATGCTGCTCCGTGCTGCCGACCGCACGCCGCTCACCCGCGCCACGGCGCCACGAACGTCTCCTTCCCACGAACGTCCGTGGTCGCGATCCGGGGACGATCCTTCCTCACCGCCGCGCTGACCGCCGCCCTCGTGCCCACCAGGCCGAGCCGCGCTCCATCCCCGTCCGCCCTCAGGGCGGCGGTCCCGGAAGGGTCGTCCGCCCTGCCTCCCTGGAGCCCCAGCGAGGCCGCGCCAGCCTCGGCGGTGAGGGTGGCCCGCCGCTCTCCCTCGCGATCCCGAAGGATCAGCTCGCCGCCCACCCCGTCGCGCGCCGGCCCGAGCGTCGCGAGGGGCACCCCCTTGGCGTCGACGATCTCGACGCGCCGCGCCCGCACGACGTCGTTCGTCGTCTGGAAGCCGAACACGAAAGCCCCAGCCAGGCTGATCCCCCAAAGGGCGATCAGCCGCCGATTGGCCCGCTCAAGACGCTGTACACGAGCTTCGAGGCGCTCCATCGATCTTATGACGTCGCTATCCGTCCTTTGTGGCGGCAGGGGTGCCCGACGACACGCCCCACACTTCGCCCGCTGGCGAAATCGCGCCTGAAACGATCGACGAAACCTCCCGAGGAGCGCGAACAGACGTGGCCTCTCGTGTGTCCGCGTTTTCTCCCGGAGAAACCCGTCAACCACCTACGGCGAAAGTAGGCGTAAACCGAAAGGGACCAAGACGAAATTAGAAGATTCATGGGGGCATTCATGCCGCGCGGGCGCAGGCCCGCTACAATAAGGCGATGCTCCTGCCGATCGTCGCCGACGTGCCCCACGCGCGAGCCGCCCTTCACGTCGAGGTGTCAAGGGCCGCACCAGGACGACCCTTCCTCGCGGCGGTTGAGATCGACACCGATCCTCATTGGCACGTTTACTGGCTCAACCCCGGCGATTCGGGAGTGCCCACCAAGATCGAGTGGACCGTCCCCAAGGGGTGGAGGGTCGAGCCTCTGGAGTTTCCCGCGCCGCGCCGTTTCACCCCAGGGGGGGTCGCCGCCTACGGCTACGAAGGCAAGACGCTGTTCCTCGCCAGGGTCACGCCCTCCGCGACATCGGGGACGATCTTCGCGAAGGCGAAGTGGCTCGTCTGCGCGAGCGCCTGCATTCCGGGAAGGGCGACGGTTGCGACTAAGGTGACCGTAGAGGGCGCATCTCGTAAAGGCAGCCAGGTAAGGCGGCTGATGGCGGCTGGAGAAGCTTTGCCGCGACCGGCCGTCGGATGGTTCTTAGAGGCCGCCCGCGGGAAGAGCGGCATTGTGTTCACCGTCGCGCCGCCGCAAGGCGGGCGTACGCCCGTAAAGGCGGAGTTCTTCCCGTACGATTCTGGGTTGATCGACCAGTCGAAGCGTGCGGTCGCAACTTTGAAGGACGGGCGATACGTATTCAAGATGGACCCCTCGCCCTTTCCCGAGCCGAGAAGCCGTGTCGAAGCTCTTCTCGTCTTCTCGGACGGATCGTCGAGGATCGTCTCCACAAAGCTCCAAAGAGGAAACGCACGATGACCGCCCTTATCGCCCTGGCCCTTCTGCGCGCGCCCGCCATCGGCGGTCCCGCCCCCGAGTTCTCCCTGCCCTCCGTCGAGGGCAAGACCGTTGCCCTGGCCGACTTGAAGGGCAAGTTCGTCGTGCTGGAGTGGACGAACAAGGACTGCCCGTTCGTCCGCAAGCACTACGGCTCCGGCTCGATGCAGGCGACCCAAGCCGAGGCCAAGAAGCTGGGAGCCGTGTGGCTTTCCGTCTGCTCGTCCGCGCCGGGCAACCAAGGCTACATGGCCGCCGACCAGTACAAGGCCTATGTCAAGGAGAAGAAGGTCGCCTCGACCGCCGTTCTGCTCGACGCCGACGGCAAGGTCGGCCACCTGTACGCCGCTCGCACCACGCCGCAGATCGTGGTGATCGACCCGAAGGGCATCGTCGTCTACAACGGCGCGATCGACGACCGACCCGATTCCGACGCGGAGAGCCTTAAGGGCGCCAAGAACTATGCCTTGACCGCGCTGAAGGAGGCTATGGCGGGTGTTCCGGTGTCCGTCTCGACCTCGCGGCCTTACGGATGCAGCGTGAAGTACAAGGAGTAAGCCACCTTCGACTACAATCGTCCATGCCCTACGCATGGACGGTGGAACCGGGATCGAAGGTCGGCCTCGACGGCTTCGATCCCGACCACCACGCGGACTTGGAAAAGGAAGAGGGAAAGGCTCGCCTCGCCCAACTCGCCGAGGAGATCGCAGAGTTGCAGGAGCTTATGTTCGCCTCCCGCTCCACGGGGCTGCTGATCGTGTTCCAGGGGCGGGACACAGGCGGCAAGGACGGCGCGATCAACCGGGTGCTCGAGTACACGAACGTGCAAAGCGTCCACGTCGCGAGCTTCAAGGCTCCGACGACCGACGAGTTGGCGCACGACTTTCTCTGGCGCATCCACGCGCACACTCCGCCGAAGGGCGGCATCTCGATCTTCAACCGCTCGCACTACGAGGACGTGATCGCCGTCCGCGTCCACGAGCTCGTTCCGAAGGAAGTCTGGAAGCCGCGGTACGACGCGATCAACGCCTTCGAGAGCCTCGTCGCGCGCGCGAGCACGGTCGTCCTGAAGTTCTATCTGCACATCTCGAAGGACGAGCAGAAGGCGCGGCTGCTCGCCCGCGAGGACGACCCGACCAAGGCGTGGAAGCTCAACGCCGGCGATTGGAGGGAGCGTGAGCTGTGGGACGAGACCACCAAAGCGTACGAGGACGCCCTTTCGAAGTGTTCGACCGATCTGGCGCCGTGGCGGATCGTGCCCGCGAACCACAAGTGGTTCCGAGACCTCGCCATCGCCGAGGCGATCTGTGACGCCCTGAAGCCCCATCGAAAGGCCTGGGAAGCCGATCTGGCGAAGATCGGGTCCGCGGCGAAGGCCGACCTTGCCGAGTACCGTCGCGAGACGGCGAGCTAGGTGTCTGCCGCCTTGAAAGCTCCGATCTTCCTGGTCTCCGGGCCACCCGCCTCGGGCAAGACGACCCTGTGTCGGGCTTTGCTGGCCCCGTTCGATCTTGGGCTTCACTTGCCGGTCGACGACCTTCGCGGCTGGGCGGTGCGGGGCATGGCGGACAGCGTTCCGTGGACCGACGAGACGGAAAGGCAGTTCAAAGTCGCCGAGGAGGCGGCGCTGGAGGTTGCGCGCCGGTACCAGGCGGCCCGTTTCGCGGTCGCGGTAGACCACTGCCGCAATCCTGCCCGCCTGGACGAGGCCGTTCGTGTGGCCAAGCTGACCGTCGTGAAGATCCTCCTGATGCCCGACCTCCAGACGAATCTCCGTCGCAGCCAGGAACGGACGAACAAGAGTTTCGATCCGCACCTTCTCGACGAGACGATCGCGTGGACCAACGAACAGTATCGCGTTGCGCCCGGAATCGACTGGATCGTCATCGACAACACGGCGTTGACCGTTGCGGACACCGTCGGGCGCATCCTTCTCGAATCGACCTAAGGTTTTGCAAAGAATCAAGATCGCGACGAACCTCATCGTCGTTCTGCTCTTCTCAAGGATACGGCCCTGTGCCGCCGCTTTAAGGGACCATGAAAGACAACCTCAGATTCGCCGCCCTCGCCGCCATCGCGGCGCTCGTCATCGGCTGCAGCAAGGGATCCGACAGCACCGACACCGCCGGCGCGGATACCGCCGGCGCGACGGCGGGATCATCAACGTCCGGCTCGGAGGCTAGCGGTTCCGGCACGACGGGAACGACCGCGTCGGCCTCGTCGGACACCGCATCCGGCACGACCGGCTCGGGAACCACTGGCAGCACGTCGGATTCGGCGAGCACCGGCTCGACCGGCATGGGCACGGCAACGACCGGCACCACCAGCGGGATGTCCACGAGCGGTTCGTCCACGGCGGGTGGCTCCACGAGCGGCATGAGCAGCTCGGGTTCCACCACTGCGGGATCGACCTCGGGATCGACGTCAGGCATGAGCACGTCGGGTTCGAGCACGTCCGGATCGTCCACCGCGGGCGGTACCGCCGGTGGGATGGGCACCGCCGGTGGAGCCGGAGCCGGAGCCGGAATCTCAGGCGGGGCGAGCGGTGCCGGTGGAGTGGGCGGAGGAGCCGGGTCGGGCGGCTAGCCCTCCATCATCCACGGCTTCTCGACCGTCTGGAACCCCGGTGACGGGTCCGCCGTGCTGCCGCCTATCTCGGGCGGCAGCACGGTCTTCGACGGGCATGTCGAGCGAATGGTCCCGACGGCCCTGCTCAACATCTGGTTCAAGAGCGGATCGTAGCAAGCAAAGAGGTGGCCGGTTCCAGGTCGCCGCAGCGGACGACCGCCTCCACCTTGGCTTCTTAGGGAAGGGTGTCAGGTCGTTCTCGCCGACGGCTCGGAAGGCGCGGTGGAGCTTGCCCACGATGAAGCGAACGACCACCGTCTTGCTCCTTGGACAAGGCATGAAGATTCCTTTCCAGGACGCCGCAAAGCGCCTTTGGCCCGAGTCGTTCCTACGGGAGAAGGTCCGCGACGGGCAACTCTCGGCCCTGGAGAGTGACGGTCGAGTCGGCGCCGTGGATGCGGGTCTCGGCGTAGACGCCGGTGGTTAGGGGTTCGCGATGGATCTCGAGTTGGCGATCGGCGACGTTGAGGATCCAGTACTCGGCAAAACCCGCGCGGGCGTAGATACCTGCCTTTTTCTCTCGGTCGCCTTTCAGCGTGGTGTTCGCGACCTCGGCGACCAGGACGACCTCCTCGGCGTTGGGGAAGCGACCGACGAAGTCACGGGCGGTGCCCCGGAGAACGTACACGTCGGGTTCAGGAATGCTGTCCGACGTTCGTAGAGGGAGCTGGGAGCGGATGTGGAAACCGACGCTAAGGGTCGCTCGAAGCGCCTCGACGAGAAACGCGATGCCGTCGATGTGAGGAAAGTCCTGGCCCATTTTCGAGATGATTTCCCCTTCGAGAAGCTCGACCCGGTCATCGGGGCCGAGAATACCGGCCTCGACCATCGCGAGGTAGCGCTCGACGGTCCAGACGAAGCGACCTGCGACAGGAGCGGGCGTCGTACTTTCGACCTTCGGGATCACGTCGGCGACCATGTCTCTACTGTACGCCATTTTCGGCATTTCGCCAAAGCAGGCGCTGGCGACGCGATCGACTTTGATGCGTGCGAGGGAGGCGGCTTCTTCGACGGGGGACACAGCCTTAAGTGTGTCCTTCGCGCGAGGGTCTCGCGCGCTACAAGCCACAATGGACGGCATGGACCTCAACCGCCTCGTCTTCGGCCGCGCCGAGCCGCCGCCCGCGATGGTGCCCCTGCGCGCGGGTGCGCTGACGCTGGCGTTCGACCCGGAGACCGGTGCGATCCGGTACGTCGAGCTGCCGGACGGCACGGAGGCGGTGCGGGCGGTGTATCCATCGTTGCGGGACGCCCAGTGGGGAACGCTATCCCCCACGGTGACCGACGTCCAGGTGGATGCCCGCGAGGAGGGGTTCACGGTCGCCTTCTCGCTCGGCTACGAGTACCCGTACCGCGCCCAGGTGAAGATCGAGGGCGGGCCGGGGGGGATCGAGTTCCGGTACGAGGGCGAGGCATCGGAGGGGTACCTGACGAACCGGACAGGGCTGTGTGTGCTGCATCCCTCGAACCTGGCAGACGAGCCGGTGGAGGTCCGGCATCCCGACGGGACGCGCGAGAGCGGGCGGTTCCCGGATCTCGTGCAGCCGGACTGGCCTTTCCGGGAGGTGGTCGGGGTGTCAACGAAGCTGCCGGGCCACAAGGTCGAGGTGACGATGGAGGGCGAGACGTTCGAGATGGAGGACCAGCGGAACTTCGGGGACGCCTCGTTCAAGACGTACTGCTATCCCCAGAGCCGGCCGTACCCGTACCGGATCGAGGCGGGGCAGAGGGTCGTGCAGACGGTGCGGATCAAGGCGCAGCCTTGGGGTTCGCGGGTCGAAGGTCTGCCGCCGATGCCAAACGGGGTGGCGGGGTTGCTCTTCATCGACGAGACGCTGCCGGTGCCGCTCATCGGGCTTTGCGCGGACGAGGAGACCGACCCGCGGCTGTTCGGGGTGGCCCCGGTCGACTACGTGCGGATGCCGGCGGAGCAGGCGGCCGACCGTGGCTTGCCGCTGGAGCTGACGATGGATCTTTCCGAGGACGCGGAGGGGCGGATCGAGCGGGGCTTGGCGCGGATCGCGGCACTGCCTCAGCCGCCGGATCGGGTCGTCCTGTCGCCGCTCGGAGCGAAGGGGCACGTCGATGCGGTTCGGAAGGGCATGGATGAGGTGCTGCTGCTCGTGTCGGGTTCGAATTTGGGCGACGTCAACCGGAGCGACCTCAAGGCCGACGAGGCGGACGGGATCGCGTTCGGCTTCCACCCCCAGTCGCACCTGATCGACGACCGTTCGCTTTTCGAGAATTTGGAGTCGCTTCCGGACCTTGCGGCGACGGTCGCGGAGCGGACCGAAGGCCCGATCGTGGTCGGGCCGGTGCGGCTGGGTCCAGGGCCAGACCAGCGGACGGGTTCGCTGGTCTTCGCGGCGTGGCTCGTGGCGGCGCTGGCGTCGATCGTGCGGTCGGACGTGGACGCGGTGACCTTGTTCGACCTCCAGGGGGACGACGGGCTTTTCCAGTTCGGGCAACCGATCCCGGCGTACCACGTTCTCGCCGACCTGCACGAGTTCGCGGAGGGCGAGCTGGTGGTCGGGGTTGGGACGGCCCGCCGGGCGGCGGGTTTCGGGCTGGTGCTGGACGAGAGCTTTCGGGCGATCGTGGCGAACCTGACGCCGACGCCGTTGCGACTGTCGGTCGTGGCGGCGGGCGACGGGCCGCACACGGTGAAAGTGCTGGACGGGCGGAACGTCGAGCGGGCGGTGACGGACCCGGCGGTTTGGCGGGCGGAGCCGGGCGAGACGGTCGAGCCGGTGGACGGGGCGGTGGAGATCGAGCTCGGGCCGTACGGCGTCGCGCGGATCGACGCCGAGGTGGACGACCTGGAGGACGGGAACCTTTAGGTGCGGGCTCCGTTCAAAGGAGCTATGTTCACCGACGAGAACGCCAACCCCGATCCGAACAACGACGCCGATTCCGACGATCCGGGTCGAGAGGGTCAGGAGCCGCTCAGCCCGGACGAGTACGCGGAGGCACAGAAGGACGCCCGCCGCGAGGGTTCGGGAGCGTAGGCTTCAGAAGGACGAAGAAGGCCGAGGAGCTTGCTCCTCGGCCTTCTTGCTTTTAGGGGCTGCGGGCGGGGCGCCCGCGCCACTATTTGATCGAGACAACGGTGACGTCGAACACGAGGGTCGCCATGGGCGGGATCGCGCCCTTGACGCCGCGCGCGCCGTAGGCAAACTCGGGTGGAATGGTCGCCTTGCGGCGTCCCCCTTTCCTCATGCCGGTGACTGTCAGGTCGAAGCCCTGGATCACCTGGCCCGCACCCACGGTGAAGGGAAGGCGACCGGAGTCGAACTTCTTGCCGTCGGGGAACGTGCCGATGTAGTCGACCTCGACCGCATCGCCGTCCTTGACCTCCGGTCCCTCGCCCGGCGCGAGATCCTCGAACTGGATCACTTGCTGGCTTTCCCGTTGAGACCGACGAGCGTCAGGTCGAAGATCAGGTCGCTCTTGGCGGGGATGACGGGGGGACGGCCCTGCTCGCCATAGGCGGCGGCATACGGGATCGTCACCGTTCGCTTCTCGCCCAGCCTCATGCCCAACGTGGCGCAGGAAAAGCCTGGGACGAGTTGACGGCTTCCGATCTCGAACGGAAGCGGCTGGTTGCCGTGCTTGACGCTACTGTCGAACTCCACGCCATTCTTGAGGCGACCGGCATAGAGCACCTGGACGCTGTCGCGGCCCTTCGCCGCCGGCCCGGATCCCCGCTTGAGGACCTTAACCGAGACGTGATCGATCTTGCGGCACTCGATGTCGAAGACGAGGGTGGCGCCGCCGGGAATAGAGCCGTCGGGAGTGCCCGCCGCGCCGTATCCCATGGATGAGGGAACCGTGAGACGCCGCTTGCCGCCGACCTTCATGCCTACCACGCCCTGGTCCCAGCCGGGAATCACTTGACCGGCGCCGAGGATGAACGGGAATGGCGCGCGACCGATGCTGGAGTCGAACTGCTTGCCGCTCACGAGCTTGCCTGTGTAGTCGACCGTCACGTAGTCGGCGGTCTTCGCCGCCGGCCCTTTGCCGACGACGACGTCGGTCTTCTTGAGGCCGCCCTGGAAGGCGGCCGCCGCGAGAAGGGTGAGAACCATGCGCGAAGCGTACCCCGGCGACCTAACCTGTACGATTGTTCACGTTATCTTAGAAATCATCCAGGAATTCGGTTGTATATTGCGGTGGGGGTCGCAAGATCCCAGGAATCCCCATGAAGAATTCGCTCCGTTCCCTCGCCTTCGGCTCCGCTCTTGGAGCCGCCGTCCTCTCTTCCGCCGCGACGGTCTTCGGCGTCTCGACCACGAACAACCTCGTCCGCTTCGACAGCGCGGCCCCCGGCGCGGTCTCGACCTTGGGCGCGGTCAACTTCAACGCCGGCGACAGGCTCGTGGGCTTGGACTTCCGCTCGAGCAACGGTACGCTGTATGCCCTCGGCTACAACGCGACGACCAGCACGGGCACGGTCTACACGCTCAACACGACCACCGGGTCGATCCTGACCTCGCAGGCGCTCGATGTGGCGCTCAATGGCTCGGCGTTCGGCGTCGACTTCAACCCCGCCGCCGACCGATTGCGGATCGTGAGCAACTCGGGCCAGGACCTGCGGGTCAATCTTACGGGCGCCAGTCCGGTGACGACGGTCGACGGGCGGCTCTCCTACGCGGCGGGCGACGTGAACGCCAGCGAGCCCCCGAACGTCGTGGCGGTCGCGTACACGAACTCCGGTCTGGGAATGGCGGCGGCGACGAGCCTGTTCTATCTCGACTCGGCGCTCGACGTGCTGGCCTCCACGACCAACCCGAACGGCGGTGTGCTGAACACCGTCGGCGCGACGGGCGCGAACCCGACGAACACCAGCGACCTGGACATCTTCACGTCGGGCTCCACGAACACGCTGTTCGCGTTGTTCAACTCGTCGGCGGGGAGCACCTTCCGCACGATCGACCTGACGACCGGCGCGGCGACGGCGGGCACTTCGATCGGGGGGGACCGTCTCTCGCTGATCGCGGTCACTCCGGTTCCGGAGCCCGCGTCGCTCGCGGCTTTGGCTCTGGGCGCGTTGGCGTTGGTACGCCGACGCCGCAAAGCCTGAGATGTTTAGCGAGGGTTCCCGGCGCGAATGAACGAGAGTTCATGGCCGGGAACCCTTTTTCTCTCGTCATAAGGTTATCGGGAGGTGGCCAGCGGTGGTCGCCTCCCTCCGGGAAGCGGGCGCGGGTTCATTTCATCCACCTCATATCCGAACCCCGTCCGCCCCGGGACCCATCCAAGAAGGCCATCGCGCTCGGTCGTGCGATGGCCTTCTTGGTGCTTTGTCATCGTGACGAGAGGCTCTCGCAGGGCAAGCCCTGCCGCTACAATCGTCGGCTCAGAGGGCACATGTGCTTCCCGCGCTACGAGCCACCGTTAGGCTGAGGCGTACTCGCGGCGGTCGAAGACGAGGTCGCCCGCGATCTTCCACACTTCGGGATCGAGGCGGTTCTCGGGCAGGATCTTCGAGGAGTGGACGATGGCCGACGAAAGACCTGCCTCGCGGGCGAAGTGGAGGAAGGCGGAGTTGAGGACTTGGCGGGCGGCGGGCTTGAGTCCGAACGAGACGTTGGAGAGGCCGAGGATCGTGTTCACGCGCGGGAAGACGCGCTTCACCTCGGCGATGGCGTCGAGGGTGGCCATCGCCGAGGTGCGGAACTCCTCCTCGCCGGAGCCGAGGGTGAAGGTGAGGCAGTCGAGGAAAAGGTCGTGGTCGGGCAGGCCGTACTCGCGGGCGAGGGCGACGAGGCGGCCCGCGATCTCCAGCTTCTTCTCGACGGTCTTGGCCATGCCCGCCTCGTCGATGGTGAGCGCAACGACCGCCGCGCCGTAGCGGCGGGCGAGGTCGAGCACCTTGCGCGGGCGTCCTTCGCCATCCTCGAAGTTGATGGAGTTGAGCATGGGCTTGCCCGCGAGGCAGCGCAGCGAGACCTCCATGACCGGCGTCTCGGTGGAGTCGATCATGATCGGGACGGTGATGTGGCGGTTGAAGCGGGACAGCAGCTCGCGCATGTCGCGGCTCTCGTCGCGGCCCACGTAGGCGGCGCAGACGTCGAGGACGTGCGAACCCTCGGCCTCCTGCTCGCGGGCAAGCTCGGTGATGCCGTCCCAGCTCTCGGCGGCGAGCATGTCGCGGAAGGCGCGCGAGCCGTTGGCGTTGGTCTTCTCGCCGATCACGAGGTAGGACGGGGTCTGGTCGTAGGGCTGGAAGCCGTAGAGGGAGGAGCAGCCGACGAGGGCGATGCCCTCCTGGTTCTCGGGGGTGAGTCGGAAGTCGAAGCCAGGGAACAGATTTCGGGTGCGTCGCCAATGGCAGTCGGCGATGTGGGGACGTCCACCGACGGCGGCGGCCACGGCCTGGATGTGATCGGGCGTGGTGCCGCAGCAGCCACCGACAAGGGCGGCGCCGTGGTCCTCGACAAATCGCGTGTGGTGTGCGGCGAGTTCGTCGGGCGTGAGTTTGTAGACGGCACGGCCTCGCTCCATCATCGGGAGGCCCGCGTTGGGTTGGATCGCGAGGGGGCGGGTCGAGTTGTCACCCAGGAAGCGGACGTGCGGGGTCATCTCGACCGGGCCGGTGGCGCAGTTCAGGCCGATCGCCTTGACGAACGGGAAGCACTCGAGCATGTTCAGCGCCGCGGCCATCTCGGAGCCGACGAGCATGGTGCCGGTCTGCTCCATCGTGACCTGGACGAAGAGCGGGACCTGCCGTCCGGCCTCGGCCATCGCGCGCTCGGCGGCGACCACGCCCGCCTTGACGAGGAGGAGGTCCTGCATCGTCTCCAGCAGGAGGGCGTCCGCGCCGCCTTCGAGGAGGCCCGAGAAGGAGTCGGTGTAGGTCCGCTCGGCCTCGTCGAACGTGGTCTGGCCGAGGGTGATCAGCTTGGTGCCGGGGCCGAGGGCGCCGACGACGAAGCGGGGCTTGTCGGGGGTGGAGGCGGCATCGGCCGCGCGGCGGGCGATCTGAGCGGCGGTCACACTGATGTCGCGGACGAGCTCGGGCGAGTCGTACTCGGCCATGACGATGCTCGTGCTGCCGAAGGTGTTGGTCTCGACGAGGTCGCTCCCGGCGGCGAAATAGCGGGCGTGGACGGCCTCGACGACCTCGGGGCGGGTGAAGACGAGGATCTCGTTGCAGCCGTCGAGGGGCTTGCCTTCCATCCGCTGCGCGGCAGCGCGCACGAGCGGGGGGAGATGGGGCTCGTCGCGCAGGGTGAAGTCGGCGTCCGTAAGATCGGCGGCCTGGAGCTGGGTCCCCATCGCGCCGTCGTAGACGAGAACGCGCTCGGCGAGGGCTTCGAGGAGGAGAGAGTCCATATCTCCATTGTACGTGTGTGGTGGATGGTGGTTCGAGCATGGACGTCGGCGCGAGCGCCCCGGAAGAAAGGGGGAGCAAGCTCCCGCACTCCCAAAAGGGACGTAGACTTTAAGGATGCGGAGTTTTCGTCGCACGCTGGAGTTCCTGCGGCCCTACCGGGCGCGGGTGGTGCTGGCGGTGGTCGTGACGATGCTCGTGACGATGCTCCAGATCCTGCCGCCGAGGATCTACCAGGCGGCGATCGACAACGCGATCACGCCCGCGGTGCGGGCCGCGCGCCTGCAAGACGCGGCGACGCAGCTCCTCTGGATCGCGGGGGCGCTCGTGGGGGTGGTGGCCTTGCGCAACATCGGCTCGTTCGTGAACGCGACGACGGTCACGTGGATCGGGCACCGTTTCGTGTTCGACCTGCGGTTCGCGACGTGGCGGCACCTCCAGCGGCTGAGCCTCGCGTACCACAACTCGAGCCAGGTGGGCAAGATCATGGCGCGGGTGACGGCGGACATCGAGCTGGTCCAGGGCCTGATCCAGGGCCAGCTCGTGCAGTTCATCACCGACCTCGTGACGCTCGTGGCGGTGCTCGGGATGCTTTTCTTCCTGGAGTGGCGGCTCGCCCTGGTGATCCTCGGGCTGGTGCCGTTCTACGTGGTGGCGTACCTCGCGTTCCTCAAGCACATCCGGCAGGTAAGCCAGGATCAGCGTCGGCTCTACGACGAGATGCTCGGCAAGCTCGCGGAGAAGATCGCCGGGATCGCGGTGGTGAAGGCGTTCGTGCGCGAGGACCACGAGCGGTCGAGCTTCATGGACACCGTTCGGAACAAGTTTGCCGCCGACATGAGGCAGGTGCATCTCAACCGTCGCCTCGGCCTCGTGTCGGGCGTGGTGAGCGCGCTGGGCAAGGGCACGGTGTACGCCTACGGCGGCTGGCTCGTGCAGCAGGGCGAGATGACGGTCGGCAAGCTCGTGGCGATGTCGTTCTACATCGACTTCGTGTTCAACCCGGCGGTGCGGGTGGTCGACTTCAACAACGCGCTCCAGTGGGCCGTGTCGGCGATGGACCGCATCTTCCAGACGCTGGACACGCGACCCGAGATCGCCGACCGGCGCGACGCCAAGGCGCTCCCGGCGATCCGGGGAGCGGTGGAGTTTGCCGACGTGACATTCGCGTACGTGCCCGATCGACCGGTGGTGGAGAGGCTGTCCCTAAAGGTCGCGCCGGGAGAGGTCGTGGCCCTCGTGGGCCACAGCGGATCGGGGAAGACGACCCTGATGAACCTCCTCATGCGGTTTTGGGATCCGAACTCGGGCTCGGTTAGGATCGACGGGCAGGATCTGCGGGACGTGCGGCTGGAGTCGGTGCGTCGGCAGATCGCGATGGTGGCGCAGGAGAACGTGCTGTTCTCGGTGTCGATCATGGAGAACATCAAGTACGGGGCGCGGAACGTGACGGACGCGCAGGCGGTCGCGGCCTCTCGGGCGGCCGACCTGCACGAATTCGTGATGGGGCTACCGGAGGGGTACGAGACGATGATCGGGGAGGACGGCGTCAAGCTCTCGGGAGGGCAGAAGCAACGGCTCGCGCTGGCACGGGCGCTGGTCACCGATCCGAAGATCCTCATCCTTGACGACGTGACGAGCGCACTCGACGGCGAGACGGAGGCGCGGGTGCAGGATGCACTGGACCACGTGATGCGGGGGCGGACGACGTTCGTGATCGCACATCGCCTGTCCTCGGTGGTCAACGCGGATCGGATCGTCGTCGTCGAAGAGGGCAAGATCCAGGACGTCGGCACCCACGCCGATCTGGTGGAGAGAGACGGCATCTACCAGGACCTCTATCGCGAACAGTTCCGGAGCGCCCTCACGCTTGCGGACTGATATCAATCCGCACTTTTTGGGATTGGAGCCTTTATCCACACCTCAGTCCGGTTCTAAATTCGAGCTTTGGAGCCTGGTATTTTGTCCTGCGCAGGGTTTTCCACAATGCGGGCGGTGGAAAAGCGGGTGGATAGGTGCCTCTCGCATCGGTAGACGCCCGTTAGCCGAAAGCGGGGAACTTTCCCCTTGTTGCGCGAATGGGTTTCGCGTGGTGGACCGCCCCATGAAAGTGGAGGGATAATCCCTATCAAGCCGGAACGAAGGAGCTAGGAAGGCTCCGAACGGGACGGGGAGGATCGGCGGGGTGCCTTTCCTGAGAATCGGTGGGGAGCGGCAAGGAGCATAGGTTTCCCACCAAGATTCTACACGATTCGGAGGTTCTCAGCGTGTCATGGCGATCGAATCAGGTTCAAACGCCACGCGCCTCGCAGGCCGGGAAGCGGCGAACGTCGACGACAAGGGCCGCGTGCTGGTCTCGAAGCGGAAGAGAGAGATCCTAGGTGACGACTTCGTGATGCGAATTGGTGACAACGGTTGCATCTGCATGTACTCGAAGTTGGAGTGGAAGGTGTTGACGGCGGAGATGGACGCCTACCCGCGCACCAGCCGAGGTAGACAGCGGTACTCCCACTTGCTAATGGAAACGGTGGTCGAAGAGTTGAACTTCGACGGTCAGGGAAGGGTGGTGATCCCACGACTCCTGCGGGAGGACGCGAAGATCAAGGAGCAGGTGATGATCGTAGGCTGCGACGAGCGGGCTGAGATCTGGGCTGTCGAGGAGTACGAGGCGTTCAGGAAAGATCGGGCAGGATATCGCAAGGACCTCATGGACGAGTTCGACGATGCCCGGCGGCAGATGCGGGAGGGGCTTTGATGGTGGCCTTGCCGGAAACGGATAGGATTTTGATGGAAAAGCGGCACGACCCGGTGATGATGGAGGAGGTCATGGGTTCGCTCCGCCTAGAGCCGGGCGGCGTGGCGGTCGATGGCACGCTGGGCCTCGCCGGCCACGCAACGAGGATGGCAGACGCGGTGTCTCCGGGCGGGACGCTCGTGGGATTCGACTGGGACGCATCGATGCTGGAGATCGCTTCCAAGCGACTTAGGGAAAAACATGGGATTCGGTTCTTGCCCGTCCACGCGGACTACCGCGCGATGCGCGAGTCTATGGACGCAATGAGTTTGAGGGCCGACGGCATCCTGATGGATCTGGGGTTGAACTCGGCGCAGATCGAAGACCCGACGCGGGGAATCGCGTTCCGCGAGGACGGACCGTTGGACATGAGGATGGACCGGTCCTCAGGGGAGCCCGCCTCGGCGTTGCTGAACCGCCTGAGCCCGGACGAGATCGAGAACATTCTTTGGACCTACGGGGACGAGCGGTGGGCAAGGGCGATCGCGAAGGCGATCGTGGCGCGGCGGAAGGAGCGGCCCCTTCGTACGACGGCCGATCTGGTGGACGTCGTGCAGGCGGCGGTGCCGACGGGAGCGCGGGACAAGCGGATCCACCCGGCAACCCGCACTTTCCAGGCGGTCCGGATCGCGGTGAACCGGGAGTTGGAAGGGCTGGACGAGGCGGTGACGGACGCGGCGACGTGCCTTGTGCCGGGCGGGACGCTGGCGGTGCTGAGCTACCACAGCGGAGAGGACCGACAGGTCAAGCGGGCGTTCCGGGCGCTGGACGGAGAGGGTTTCGAGGAACTCCTGCGCAAGCCGCAGGAGCCGACGGCGGAAGAGGTCGCGCGGAACCCGCGCAGCCGGAGCGCGAAGCTCCGGCTGCTGCGGCGGGACGCGGAGTAAAGGTTTGCAAGGATGCGCTCGGGGTCAGGGACGACCCACCTGGGCGCGAGGGAAGGAACGGGGGAATCACGGATGAAGCTGCTTGAAAGGGAAAAGGTCACCACTCACACGAAGGCGCGGACGCTGGTCGCGCCGCGACCGGTGTCGAAGCCGACGATCACCGTCCGCGCCCGCGTCGTCTCCCGCCCCGTGCCACGCCGGGGCGCGGGGTTGGGCGAGCTTTGCAACCGCGTCGTGGCCTTTGCGGCCATCGTGGGCGTGACGTACGTCGGCAGCACGCTCGGCGGCTACGTGATGCTGGAGCGGGCGCGGCAGATCGCCCGGCAAGGCGAGCAGCGCGCGGTGTACGCGCGGGCTGAGGCGAAGGCGGCACGGGCTTCGATCGAGGCGCTGACCAACCCGGCGGGGCTGCGAACGTGGGCCGATGCGCACGGCTTCGAGGCGGGCCGTTCCGAGGCGGCTCCGGCAAGGGTGACGGGATATGTCGCGCGTCTCTAAGGGTTCGACGGACTGGCGGAGCCTGGGCATGGCGGCGGTGCTGGCCCTCGGCTTCGGGGTCGCGGCGTTCTCGCAGGCGAAGCTCCAGACGGTCGAGCGCCGGCACACGTTGCGGCTCGCGATCGAGGCCCACCGCTACGTCCAGACGATCACCGACCGCGCGCGGCGGGGCGCGATCCTCGCGGCGGACGGGCGACCGTTGGCAAAGGACGAAGATGCGTACGACCTGAACGTCGACTTCGAGAACTGTCCCCACTCGCCCGCGTTCTGGCTCGACGTTAGCGACGCCACGGGCGTGTCGGCGACGGAGCTGGAGGAGACGGCGGCGTCCGGCGCGAAGACCCGCTCATGGAACGGGGCGATCGCCGCCTCGGAGCGGGACCGGCTGGCGGCGGTGTGCCGAAGTTGGCGGGCCGACGGCGTGTCGGCGGCGTGGTCGGGGCGGCGCGAGTATCCGCTCGGCGCGGCGGCCTCGTCGCTCGTGGGGGTCACGCGACCGAAGGGACTGGCGATTCCCTCGACGGATCGGCGGTTCAAGCGATTGGTGGCGAAGTACGGGATGCCCAAGGGCGGCGTGTTCGTTCGAGACCTGGAGACGGGCGTCGAGGCGGCGAAGGACTCGGATCTCACGGGCACGGACGGGCAGGTCGAGGGTCTGACGGACCGGCACGGTCAGTTCATGGCGTCGCGCGGCTCGCACCTGATCCGCACCCGCGAGGACGGCAAGGAGGTTCGTCTGACGCTCGTTCCCGAGCTCCAGGTGGCGGCGACGGCGGCGGTGCGGCGTCAGGTGGAGAAGACGCACGCGCAGAGCGGGGTGGCCCTGATCATGGACCCGAAGACGGGCGACCTGCTGGCGATGGCGAACTGGCCGCAGCCGACGCCCTACCGGCCCGACGGATCGGAGAATGACCTCGGGATGAGCGGCGGCTCGAACCCGTGCTACATGAGCGATTTGGAGCCGGGGTCGATGTTCAAGATCCTGACCCTCGCGAAGTGCCTGGACGTCGCGCCGGGCGTGGCGAAGGGGACGCAGTTCTGCTCAGGGGCTTGGAAGCCGACGCCGAAGGCGAAGCCGATCCACTGCGACAAGGGGGAGCGGCATGGGCTGGAGGACGACCGCAAGGCGATCGCCGAGAGCTGCAACATCGCGGCGGGCCACTGGGCGCTCGCGATCGGGCACGACCGATTCCTCGACTTCCTGGAGGAGGCGGGCCTCAAGCACCGCTCGAAGCTCGGTCTGCCGGGCGAGGCGGCGGCGCTGTTCCCCGGAGACGACGGGGCGCCGCTTATCCAGACGGCGGTCGTGGGCTTCGGACAGAGCATCAACTGCACGCCGGTCCAACTGATCGGCGCGTTCAACGCCATCGGAAACGGGGGCGTTCGCGTCGAGCCGCGAGTCGTGTCGCAGGTGGGCGGCGTCGACGTGGCGCGTGAGCCAGAGCGGCGGCTTTTCACGGCGGCGGCGGCGGCGGAGACGATGGCGGCGATGGAGGCGGTGTTCGGGTCGAAGGGAACGGGCAAGAAGCTCGTGATCCCCGGATACCGGCTCGCGGGCAAGACGGGGACGGCGCAGAAGAAGGGGAAGAGCCAGCACGGCCACGTGAGCAACTTTATCGGCTTCCTGCCCGCGCAGGAGCCGAAGGTGACGATCCTCGTGATGGTCAACGAGCCGGTGGGCCTGTTCTACGGGGCGGACGTGGCGGGGCAGGCGTGGCGGGAGATCGTGGACACCGCCCTCGATCTAGGCCTCGATCTCG